>JAGWVM010000167.1 GCA_018970895.1 Lysobacteraceae bacterium
CGGAAGATTTGCCGCGCCGTGACCATAGACCCAGTAATAGCCGGGGCCTGTCGGTGCAGTACCAATATCGATCGAGTTGGTAGTGAGGTTGTCGATGCCGGCCGTGATCGAGTGGCTGCCGATCTTGTAGTTGACGTCCAGCCGAAGATTGCTGGTTTTGTCGTGCGCGCGTGGATCGTTCGCCGTCGTATAGGGCTGGGTACCCTTGATGGTTCCATTCGGCGTAAAGGCCGGATTCTGGTTATCCGGATTAACAATGGCTGCATCCGGACTGGGAGAAGCCTGGCTGTAGTCGGTCTGCACCATCTTGCCGTACAGGGCTTCCACCGTCAGGTTGTCGGTGATGTAGCCGGTGTACTTGGCGATCCAGACGTCGGCGCCGTCCTTGGTGTGCGTAGCCGGCCCGATATAGGAGCCACGGGTTCCCTGAGTCTGGCCCGGAGCGTAGCTGTATCCGTAGTTGTTGCCCGAGTATTCGCGCTTGTTAGAGGCGCCGGTCAGCTCGAGGATATTGTTGTCGGTGATGTTCCAATCGACCTTGGCGTACCACTTCGGCGAGTTGACGCTGTACGTGGTTTCGGTATTCCCGTTGACCGTGGGCACCGAGTCACCGCTGACCTGATGGTCGGCTTCGACCGATCCGAAGAAGAACAGCTTGTCCTTGATCAGCGGACCGCCGACGTAGACATCCTCGATGTGTTCCCACGCAGTGTTGTTGTTGCGGTACTGGTAGATCTGCCCCTGCCGGCTGCCCGGACCGGTGAGGTACTGCGGGCCGACCGGGTAGTAGGCGTTGGCCGGCGAGGCCTGCAGGCCGCTGGGCACCCAGGTGACCGATGCACCGAAGTGCCACTCGTTGGTGCCGCGCTTGCCGACCATCGACAGCACGCCGCCGTCGGAACGACCGTAGGCGGCGCTGTAGCCGCCGGTGAGCACCTGCTCCTGGTCGATCGAGCCGTAGGGCAGGGTGATGCCGCCGAAGTTGTGCAGCGGGTCGGTCGTGTTGAAGCCGTTGATGTAGTAAGCGTTCTCGGCCACCGAAGAGCCGCCGAACGAGATCAGCGTCTGGCCGGTGGGGCTGGTGTAGTAGCCACTGCCGGAGTTTACGCCCGGCGCCAGCGTGGCGATCGCCTCGGCGCTGCGGGGAATCGGCAGCTTCTTAAGCTGGTCGGCGGTGATCACCGTGCGCGAGTCGACCTGGCTGACGTCGATCGGCGGCAGCGCGTTGGCGGTCACGGTCAGGCCGCTCAGGTTGGTGGTGCCGGCCGGGGCGCTTCCAGTGAAGGAGACCTGGGTGCCCGCCCCAACGGTCAGGGTGACGCCGTCCTTCGATTCCAGCGACGTGCCGTTGCGCATCAGGGTGACGGTGTACGTGCTCAACGGCAGCGAGCCCGCGGAGTAGCGGCCGCTGGCGTCGACCGGCACCACGCGCGTGACGCCGCTGGCGCTCTTGATCACGACCGTCTCGCCCTGCGCAACCGGCGCGGTACCGAAGATGGTGCCGGTGGTGGACTGGCCGTAGGCCACGCCGGTCATGCCGAGCGTGAGGCCCAGCGCAAGCCACAAGGCCTTGCGCTTGGGTGCGCAAGAGTTTGCGCTTTGGATGAGGCGATGGGTGTTCATGGGTTCCCCGGATGAAGTGGATGCATGGCGCCGACTGCCTGTGTCGACGCGGTTGTTGGAAGTGACGAAAAGGCGCGGAGGCCGCGGCGCTCCGCAAACCGTCGTCGATCCTCCTGCGATTGTTAGATCCCCGTAAATGTCCGCTTGTCTACTCTGTGGCAGCGCCAGCAGAGTCCACTTAAGGATCCAGAAAGGAGTCCACTTTGCATTGGCATGGAACTGACGTCCCGTATGCGCTGTCATGCGTGGGCCGCGTCGCATTCGGTCAGGTGGAATCGTCATGATGTTGAAGCTCGGGGGCGGTGAACCGCTCTACCTGCAGGTCTATCGCGCGCTCTGCGGCGCGATCGAGGACGGGCGCTTCGCGCCGGGGACGCGACTGCCGGGAACGCGGACGCTGGCGCGCGAGCTCGGTGTCTCCCGGACGGTGGTGCTGCAGGCATTCGAGCAGCTGGAAAGCGAAGGGATCACCGTGGGCAACCGCGGCAGCGGCACTTATGTGCGGGTTCGCGCCGAGCCCGAGCCGACCGAAGCATGGCCGCGTCCGCTGCGCACGACCGGTGCGGAAGCGTCGCCGCCACTGGCCTTTCGCAGTGACCTGCCGGCCCCCTCGCCGTGGGCGCTGCGCACCGTCGGCGCCCTGCCGGGCACCGATCGCGTGCAGGCCGCGCCGCTTGACGAGGGCATGCTCGACTTCACCGACCTGCGTCCATTCCAGGACACGCGGGGCCACCGGCGCTGGCGCCAGGCCCTCGCCGACGCGCTGGACGATGGCCGCGGCATGCCGCAGGACGTGCAGGGCCTGCCCGAGCTGCGCGAGGCGCTGGCGCTCGAGCTGCGCCAGGAGCGCGACATCGAGGTCGATCCGAAGGACATCCTGGTGGTGTCCGGCATCCAGCAGGCGCGCGACCTGATCGCCCGCGTGCTGGTGCAGCCGGGCATGGCGGTCGGTGTCGAGGATCCCGGTTACCGGGGCGTGCGCACCACGTTCGCCGCCGCAGGTGCCCGCGTGCAGCACTGTGCGGTCGGCCCCGACGGACTGGATGTCGATGCCCACGCGGTCGCGCTGGCCGAGGCGCGCCTGCTCTACGTGATGCCGGCGCAGCAGTTTCCCACCGGCGCGGTGATGCCCGAGGCCCTGCGCCTGCGCGTGCTGGCCTGGGCGTATCGCCAGGGCGCCTACGTGGTGGAGGACGATTTCGAGCCGGAGCACCGGCTTGTGTCGCAGGCGCTGCCGCCGCTGTTCGCGCTCGACCGGCGGCAGCAGGTGATCTACATCGGCGCGTTCGCCCGCGAGTTCTTCCCCGCGCTGCGCATGGCCTACGTGATCGCGCCACCGGCATTGCGGCCCTACCTCGAGGCGGCCAAGTGGGTGGCCGATCGGGGCGCCGGATTCCTGATGCAGCGGGCGCTGGCGCGTTACCTCGCCAGTGGCGAATACCAGCGCAACCTGCGTCGACTGTTCGTGCTGCTGGCCGCCAGGCGCGAGCGACTGCTGGCGAGCCTCGCGCGGCATTTCGGCGATCGCGCCGTGGCCGATGGCGAGGCGGCAAGCGGCACGCTGCTGGTGCACTTCCCGGCCGTGCCTGCCGCCAGGGCCGGGCGCCTTGTCGAACAGGCTGCCTCGTGCGGGGTCCGCGTGGGCTCCGCGCACGTCTACTACGCGCATCCTCCCGCACACCTCACCTTGCTGCTGCGCTATGCCCACGTGCCCAACGGCCGCATCGACGAAGCGGTTCGCCGCCTGGCCGAGGCGTACGACGGCCTGGTTCAGGCGGCGCACCCGCACGCCGAGGCGTGCTGACGGCGCCGGTGCCTAGCCGCGACGCTGCCGCGACAGCGTGATCACCGCCACGCCGAGCAGGATCACTGCCATGCCCGCCACGTCGAACGGTCCGACCCGTTCGCCCGCCAGCATCACGCCGAAAAGCACCGCCACCGGTGGGTTGACGTAGGCATAGCTGGTGGCCAGCGCGGGGCGGGCGTGCCGCAGCACATAGAGGTAGGCGCTGAAGGCGACGATCGAACCGAACACCGCCAGATAGATCAGCGCGGCGGTGGCGCGCAACGACGGATGCACGGGCAGGCGTTCGCCGCTGCCGAATCCGACCGCCAGCAGGGCGACGCTGGCGCACAGCATCTGCGCGGCGGTGTTCATCGGACCGGAGGGCATGTCCTGATGTTTGCTCCACACCGAGCCGAACGCCCAGCACATCGCCGCGGCCAGCAACGCGGCGGCGCCGAGGCGCGATCCGGACAGCCCGCTGCCCAGGTTGAGCACCACCACGCCGGCAAAGCCGATCGCCAGTCCCACCGTTTCCCGACGTGTGGCCCATTGCCCATACAGGCCGGCGAACAGCGCCGCGAACAGCGGCATGCTGGCCACCGCCACGGCGGCAATGCCCGAGCTCACCCGCTGCTCGGCAAAACACACCAGACCGTTGCCGAAGCCGAGCAGCAGGACGCCGGTGAGGGCCGCGTTGCGCCACTGGAGCCGGGTGGGTGCGACCATCCCGCGCAGGCGCAGGAAGGCAAACAGCGCGATACCCGCCCCGAGGAAACGCACGCCCGCCAGCAGGAAGGGTGGATAGCTCGCCAGCGCGAAGCGGATGGCCAGATAGGTGGAGCCCCAGATCACGTAGAGCGCGAACAGGCCAAGCGGAATCATGACGCGCTGGTCGGTGTGACCGCGCGCGGTGACGGTGTCGGACATGGCGGGCGGGCCTGGAGAGGACGCGGGATTATCGGCGAGCGCGCGTCCGCGAACGAGGGCGACTTTCGTCACCTGCCGGAGTCTGGCACGCGCGCTCGGCGGCAAGCAGACGGCGCTTGCGTTCGACACCCCAGCGCCAGCCACCGATCGAGCCATCTTCGCGGATGACCCGATGGCACGGCACCAGGAGCGCGAGCCGGTTGCTGCCGCAGGCGTTGCCGACGGCACGTGCGGCGCCGGGCATGTCCAGTCCGGCCGCCAGTTCGCCGTAGCTCACCGTGGTCCCGGCGGGAATGCGCGTGAGCGCGTCCCACACCCGCCACTGGAATGCGGTGGCCGCCACGTCGAGCGGCGGCAGCGCAGCCGGTGCCGCCGCGCTCCAGCCCAGCTCGCCGGCGATCCGTGCGATGACCGCGTCGAGCCATTCCTCGCGACCAGCGTCCACCCGCTCGCGCGCGGCCAGGGGAAACTCGCGGACCAGCCGCGCTTCCAGGGTGGCTTCGTCGTCGTCGAGCGTCACCGAACACAGTCCGCGGCTGGTGGCCGCGACCAACAGGTGGCCAAGCGGGGTGCGGGTGATGGTGTAGCGGATGGCCGCACCCGCACCGCCGGCGCGGTAACTGGCCGGCGTCATGCCAAGCAGGCGGTCGCTGTGTTCGTAGACCCGGCTGGCCGAACCGAAGCCGGCCGCATACACCGCATCGCTGACCGGCTGGCCTTCGCGCAGCGAGCGCCGCAGCTGTTCGAAGCGCCGCGCGCGGTGGTACTCGGCGGGGCTGACGCCGAAACGGCGCCGGAACGCGCGCTGCAGGTGGGTCGGGCTCAGCCCGCAGGCGTCGGCCAGCTCGGCCAAGGTCGGCAAGGCGTCGGATCGTTCGATCCGCGCGCGCGCGAGTTCGAGCGCGGCATGGGTGCGGGAAGTGGACATGGCGGCATCCGGGGATGGATGCGCTCAGGCTAGCCGGATGGCGCCGTGGCGGGCCATCCGGAACTTGCGCGCCCGGTCAGTGCGAGTGGGCGGTGTTGCGGCTGTCGCGCAGCACGACGAATTCGCCTTCGATGGTCTGCGCGCGATGGGTCGAGCGCGACGCCTGCCCGACCGGTCGCGCGGACGCCAGCTTCCACTGGCGGACGGCCAGCAGCACGATGCCACCGACCAGCAACACACCGGCCACCACCAGGCCGAATACCATCAGCACGCCGATCACGGCCAAACCCAGCAGCACCGACAGGGCGCGGGCGAGCGGATGACGGGCGCGACGCGAAACGGGCAGGACGAAACGCATGTGTTAAAAATCCGTGTGGTAAAATCAATGACTTACGCGTGCAACGATGAGGCCTTCGCCGACGTGACACAAGTGCCGATGGATGGAAACGGGAGCCCCCGCGCAATTTGCCGCACCACCGATATTCCCGACGGCGAGGCCATCGCTGTCGACGCGGTGCTGCCTGACGGCGAGGAAAGCCTGATCGTGCTGCGCTTCGGTGAGGCGGTCCATGCCTATCTCAATATCTGCCCGCATGCCGGACGCCGGCTGGACTGGGCACCGGGCAAGTTCCTGCTGAGCAAGGGCGCCCTGGTGTGCGCCGCGCACGGGGCCAGCTTCATGGCAGCCAGCGGTGCCTGCATCGGCGGGCCGTGCCGCGGGCAGGGACTGCGCCGGGTACCGGTGCGGGTGGAGGCGGGCGAGGTTTTCCTCGTCGCCGGCTGAGCCCGCGCCGGGCTCAGCGGAACATCAGGTTGATCATCACCATGGTCACCAGCAGCACCGCCAGCGTGAGCGGGATGCCCACGCGCAGGAAGTCCTTGCCGCGATAGCCACCGGGGCCCGCCACCATCATCAGCGCCGGATGGCCGGAGCTGATCAGGAAGGTATTGGACGAGGACACCGCCACGATCAGCGCATAGGCCGACGGATTGCCGCCGGTGGCTACCGCCACGCTGATCGCGATCGGCACCATCATCACCGTGGCGCCGACGTTGGACATCACCTGCGAGAACAGCAGGGTCAGCACCGCCAGCGCCAGCTGCAGGATCCAGGGGGCGGCGTGACCGAGGTAGGCGAGCACCTCCTGCGCCACCCAGGCCGCGGTGCCGGTGGCGTCCATCGACCAGCCCAGCGGAATCAGGCACGCGGTGACGAAGATGGTCTTCCAGTTGATCGCCTTGTAGGCCTCGTCCATGTTGAGCACGCCGGTGAGCAGCATGCCGATGGCGCCGGTCATCATCGCCACCGAGAGATCGAGGTTGGTGAACAGGGCCAGGACCTTGGCAAGCAGGAAGAATCCCACCGCGTGCCAGATCTTGCCGGGGCGCTGCTCCTCCTTGGGAATGTCGGTGACCACGACCAGGTCCTTGTCCTCGGCGACCTGGGCCAGCTCCCGCCAGCTCGAATGCAG
>JAGWVM010000023.1 GCA_018970895.1 Lysobacteraceae bacterium
TCCACCAGCAACACCAGCCCAGCCTGCTCGTCACGTGTGCTCATAAGCCCGTCCTGCCGTTTCCTGATTTCACGTTCGTGAAAGGCTAGCGGGCGACCCGGTGACCACGATGTGAAGGGCACCGGGGCCCGTCCACCCGTCGGTCAGGCAGCCCGCGCCGTCAGCGACGGGTCCTGCGCAGCAGGGGCTCCAGCGCCGGCCACACGTTTGCCAGCACGCGCGGCTCACCCGCAGCGGTGGGATGCAGGCCATCGTCCTGCATCAGCGACGGATCGAGCGCCACGCCGTCGAGCAGGAACGGCACCAGCGCGACATGCTTCTGCCTGGCAAGGTCCGCATACACCGCGCGCAGCCCGTCGCGGTACTGCGGTCCGTAGTTCACAGGCAGCTCGATACCCAGCAGCAGCACCCGGGCACCGGCCCGCTGCGCCATGTCGATCATCGCCGCGAGATTGGCGCGCAGGGCGTCCAGCGGGAGGCCGCGCAGGCCGTCGTTGGCCCCCAGCTCGATCACGACCACCGCCGGGTGCTCCTTCGCCAACAGTGCTGGCAGATGGTTGCGACCGCTCAACGAGGTCTCGCCGCTGATGCTGGCATTGACCACGCGCCAGGGCGGCTCCATCTTGGCAAGGCGCCCGTAAAGCAGGTTCACCCAGCCGGACTCCACCGGAATGTTGTGCGCGGCGGACAGCGAATCCCCCAGCACCAGCACGCTCCGGGCCGGCGCCGCATGGGCGGCGGCCATTCCGCACAGCAGCAGGCCCAAGGCGTAGAGGAAACGACGCATGAGTGATCCATCCGCTCCGGTACTCGAGGCGATCGATGTTAGCAAGTCGGTGACCGGTCCCGAGGGCACGCTGGCGATCCTGCGCGACGTGAGCCTGTCGGTGCGCGAGGGCGAGAGTTTCGCCATCGTCGGCGCCTCCGGCTCCGGCAAGACCACCCTGCTCGGCCTGCTTGCCGGTCTGGACCTGCCCAGCAGCGGCCACGTCCGCCTCGACGGCCAGGCGCTGGAGGCCATGGATGAGGAAGCCCGTGCGGATCTGCGCCGGCGGCTGGTCGGTTTCGTATTCCAGTCGTTCCACCTGTTGCCCGCGCTCACCGCCGAGGAAAACGTGATGCTGCCGCTGGAGCTCGAAGGCACGCGCGACGCGCGGGCGCGGGCCCGCGAGGCGCTGGACGCGGTCGGCCTGACCCCCCGGCAGCGGCACTACCCGGCGCAGCTCTCCGGCGGCGAGCAGCAGCGCGTGGCGATCGCCCGCGCCTTCGTGCACGGGCCGCGCCTGCTGTTCGCCGACGAGCCCACCGGCAACCTCGACCAGCGCACCGGCCGGCACGTCGCCGACCTGCTGTTCGCGCTCAATCGCGACCGCCGCACCACCCTGGTGCTGGTGACCCATGATGCGGCGCTTGCCGCCCGCTGCCAGCGCCGCATCGAGCTGGCCGAGGGCCGCGTGGTCGACCCGGCCGGGGAAGCCAGCGCATGAACATGCTGCCGCTGGCCCTGCGCAGCCTGCGCCGCGAGTGGCACCTGCCGGAGCTGCGCACGCTGGCGGCCTCGCTGGTGCTGGCGGTGGTGGCGCTCGGCGTGGTGGCCACGCTGGCGGCGCGCATCGAACGCGGGCTGCTGGCCAGCGCGGCGGAGCTGATCGGCGGCGACGTCGGCGTCAGCGCGCCACAGCCGCTGCCACCCGCATTCGCGGAGCAGGCCGAACGCGACAACCTGCGCGTCAATCGCGAGGCCAGCTTCCCCAGCGTGGCCTTCGCCGACGGCCGCAGCCAGTTGCTCGACGTGCAGGCCACCGACGCCGCGTATCCGCTGCGCGGCACGCTGGAGCTGGCCGACGCCAGTGGCCGGACCCGCGCGGGACACGCGCCCGAGGCCGGCACGGTCTACCTCGACCACCGCGCGCTGGTCGCCCTCGGTCACCGCGTCGGCGACACCGTGCAGGTCGGCGGACGCAACCTGCGCATTGCCGCCGAGCTGGTGCGCCAGCCGGACGGCGGCGAACTGTTCGCGCTGGCACCGCGCGCCATCATGAGCCTGGCCGACGCCGAGGCGGCCGGGCTGCTGGGCGTGGGCAGCCGGGCGCGGCACCGCCTGCTGCTGGCCGGTGAGCCGGTGCAGGTGCAGCGCTGGCGGCGCTGGGCCCAAGCGCAGACGCTGCCGCAGGGCGCGCAGCTGATCACCCCCGAGCAGACCCAGCAGCGCATGCGCACCGCGTTCGATCGTGCCAGCGCGTTCCTGCGCCTCACTGCCTTGCTCTCCGCCCTACTGGCCGGCGTGGCGATCGCGCTGGCGGCGCAGCGTTACGCCCGCCGCAAGGCGCCGGAAGTCGCCCTGCTGCGCGCGCTGGGCACGCCGCGTCGGCGCGTGCTGGCGCTGCTGCTGGGCACCCTCGGTGCGCTGGCGCTGCCGGCCGTCGCGATGGGCATCGCGCTGACCCTGGTGCTGGCGCAGGGCGCGTGGCTGGTGGCCAGCCAGCTGTTCGGCCGCGTGCCGACCGAGCTGCCGCTGCTGCCCGCGCTGGCCGCCGCCGGCGTGGGCGTCGCCGTGCTGGCCGGATTTGCCCTGCCGCCACTGGCACGGCTCGCCGACGTGCCTCCAGTGGCGGTGTTCCGCGCCAGCCTGGTCCGCCGCGTGCGCCGATTCGACGCGCTCTACCTGGTCCCCGTCGCCGTGGCGGTGCTGCTGATCTGGCTGCAGAGCGATTCGCTCCGGATGGCCGGCATCCTTGCCGCCAGCCTGCTCGGCGTGGCCGCCGTCGCGGCAGGACTGGCGGCGGCACTGCTGGGGCTGGCGCGACGCGTGGCGCCCGGTGCGCATCCGGCGCTGCGCCTGGGCCTGGCCGCGCTGGCCCGACGCCGCGGGCTGAGCCTGGTGCAGGCCACCGCGCTGAGCCTGGGACTGGTCGCCCTGCTGCTGCTCGCCGTGGTCGCCCCCTCGCTGCTCGACGGCTGGCGACGCGAGCTGCCGGCCGACACGCCGAACTGGTTCGTGCTGAACCTGCAGGACGACCAGCGCGCCGGCTTCGACCACGCGGTGCAGGCGCTGGGCGCCAGGGAACTGAACATGCTGCCGCTGGCGGTGGGCAAGCTGGCCGCCATCAACGGCGTGCCCGCCGACCGCCTCGCCCTGACCGACCCTCGCGCGAAGGACTGGGTCGACCGCCAGCTGCGCGTGTCCTGGGCAGGCGCGCTGCCGCCTTCCAATCGCATCGCCGACGGTCGCTGGTTTCCCGCGCAGCCCCCGCACGCCGAGGTCTCGGTGGACACGATGTGGCGGGACATGTTCCACCTGAAACTCGGCGACACCATGCGCTTCACCATCGGCGAGCGCAGCCTCGATGCCACGGTGACCAGCGTGCGCGACGTGGACTGGAGTTCGTTCCGGGTGAACTTCTTCCTGCTGCTGGACCCGGCGCATGCCGACACCCTGCCGCACACCTGGCTGGCCAGCTTCTACCTGCCGCGGGGCCAGGCCGACGGGCTGGCGCGGGTGTCGCGCGACTACGGCAACCTGAGCCTGGTGGACGTCGACTCCCTGCTCGATCGCGTGCGCGAAATCGTGCAGCGGGTGAGCAGCGCGGTGCGCTGGATCCTCGGCTTCAGCCTGATGGCCGGGGCGCTGGTGCTGGCGGCGGCGCTGGCCTCCAGCGCCGCCGAACGCCGGCACGAGGCGGCGCTGCTGCGCACGCTGGGCGCACGGCGCGGGCAACTGCGCGTGGCGGCCGCCTGCGAGTTCGCCCTGCTGGGCACGGTGGCGGGGCTCACCGCGGCGATCGGTGCGGCCGGCGCCGGCTGGTGGCTGGGCCGGGCGGTGTTCCACATCGAGCACTTCGTGCCGCCGCTCGGGACACTGGCGCTGTACGCCGTGCTGGCAGCCTTCGTGGTGATGCTGCTCGGCCTGGCCGGCACCCGCCGCGTCGTCCGCACCTCGCCCATGCGGCTCTTGCGCGAGGGCTGAACGCGCCGCCACCATCGCGGAATTCCCCGAGTCCCGAGGTGCGCCGTGTACACGCTCCATTACTCCCCCGGCACCGCCAGCATGGTGGTGCACATGGCGTTGATCGAGAGCGGTGCGCCGTTCGAGCTCAAGAAGGTGGACATCGAGCGCGGCGAGCAGCGCGATCCGGCCTATCTCGCGCTCAATCCGCGCGGCGTGGTGCCGACCCTGATGATCGACGGCCAGCCGCGCCATGAATCGGCGGCCCTGCTGCTGATGCTGGCCGACCGCCATCCCGGACTCGCCCCCGCGCCCGGCACACCCGCCCACGACGCGTTCGAGCAGTGGCTGGTCTATCTGAGCAACACGTTGATGTCGGCATTCCGCTTCTGGTTCTATCCGCCGGACCTCGGTGCGACGGAGCATCCGCCGCAGGTCCGCGCCGCACTGGCGGCGAAGATCGAAGGCGTGTGGGATTACCTCGACCGCGAGCTGGCGGCGAACGGTCCGTACCTGCTCGGCGAGGACTTCAGCGCCGCCGACCTGCTGCTGGCGATGCTGATGCGCTGGTCGCGCAACATGCCGCGCCCGGCCAGCCAGTGGCCGGCGCTGGCGCGCCTGGCCGACCGGATCCGCGCCCGCCCAAGCTGGCAGCAGGTGTACGCGGTGGAAGGACTGAGCGGGTGGTGAGGTTCCTGCGCGACGCGCTCGAGTCGCGCCTGCTGCCGTGGCTGCGCACCGAATGGCTGCTGGCGGCGTTCGGTTCGCTCGCCGTGCTGCTCGCGCTGGCCGACCCGCAGCCGCTGGATCGCTACCAGGGCTGGCTGCAGGTACCGACGCTGGCCGGCCTGATGGGCCTGATGATCGCCATCCAGGGCATCCGCGACAGCGGGCTGGTGCAGCGTGCGGCGACCGTGCTGGTCGCCCGCGCGCACTCGCTGCGCGGCCTCGGCCTGATGCTGGTGGCCAGTGCCGAACTGTTGGCGATGGTGCTGACCAATGACGTCAGCCTGTTCCTGCTGGTGCCGTTGACCGTGGCCATCGCCGGCCTGTCCAACCTGCCGCTGGCGCGGATGGTGGTGCTGGAGGCGCTGGCGGTGAACGCGGGCTCCATGCTGAGTCCGATCGGCAATCCGCAGAACCTGCTGCTGTGGCAGTCCTCGCACCTGCCGTTGCTGGCCTTCGTGCAGGGCATGCTTCCGGCCTCGGCGCTGACCTCGCTGCTGCTGGCGGCGCTCACCGCGCTGTGGCTGCCGAAGGGCCGCATCACCCTGGATCGCGAGGCACTGGACAAGCGGCCGCTGTTTCCGCCGCTGGCGGTGCTGTCGGTCGTGGCGCTGGGCACGATGGTGCTGATGATGGAACACGGCCTCGCGCTGGAAGGCGCACTGGGCCTGCTGCTGCCGTTCGCCCTGCTGGCGCGCGACAGCCTGAAGCGGATCGACTGGCCGCTGCTGGCCACCTTTGCGGCGATCTTCGCCGGGCTCGGCCACTTCGCCGCGCTGCCGGCCGTGGGCGGGCTGCTCGACCGGTTCGATTTCGGGCGGCCGCTCACGCTGTATCTCGGCGGGCTGCTGGGCTCGCAGCTGATCAGCAACGTGCCGGCCACCGTGCTGCTGCTGGAGCATGCGCACGATCCGATCGCCCTGGCCACCGCGGTCAACCTGGGTGGCTTCGGGCTGGTGGTCGGATCGCTGGCGAACCTGATCGCCCTGCGGCTGGCGCGCCTGCCGCAGGGGCTGCGGCAGTTCCACCGCGTGTCGATCCCGTTCCTGCTGGTGAGCGCGCCGCTGGTCTACCTGGCGGCGCGCTGGTTCGGCTGAGGCCCGCGTTTCAGTCGTCGTCGCGCGGCACGCTGACCTTGCCCTTCACGCCGCTGTAGTCGACGTCGCCGCTGCCCTTGGCACCGAGCGAAAGGTCGCCACCGACCTCGCTTACCTCGAGGTCGCCCGAGCCGAGCGTGTCCGCATGCACGCTGCCGCCGACGTGCTTGAGGGTCACGTCGCCCGAACCGACGCTGCCCACGCGCGCATCGCCGCGCACGCCGTCGATGCGGGCATCGCCCGAGCCGACCGAGCCGATCGACAGGCTGCCCACGTCATGGGCGTCCACGTCGCCGGAACCCACGCTGGTGGCGAAGCGTCCAGTGATGTGCCTGACATGCAGGTCGCCGGAGCCGACCTGGCTGTCCAGCTGCTGCAGGTCGCTGACATCCGCGTCGCCCGAACCGACCGCGACGGTGACCGGCATGCCGGCCGGCAGCGTCACGTTCACGTCGAGGCTGCTGTAGGAACTGCCGAACAGGTTGAAGTGCATGCCGTCGTGACGAGCGAGGTCGATGATCAGCTGGTCGCCTTCCCGATGCGACTGGACGGTGAGGCTTTCCAGCATGTCCTTGTCGGAGGCGCAGGCGCGGCCGTCCAGCACCAGCGCAGTGGCCGAGGGGCTCCCGGTGACGTGCAGGTCTTCGGCGTGCACCGCGATCCGCACGCTGCGCACGCCGGCAAGGTCGTCGTGCAGCTGGCGCGGTGCCTCGTACTTGCAGGCCTGGGCGGCCAGCGCGGGCAGCGGCGCGAGCAGGGCGGCAAACAGCAGGACGTGGCGCATGGGTCTCTCCGGTCGTGTGGGATACCCGGTTCAGATGCACCGGCCGCCAAAAAGGTTGCGGCCGGCTGCCGTCGTGTCGTCAACGTCGGCGCGCGGCCGGCGTTGAGGGTTTGCATCCTTCCGCTTCGCTTCCGGAGACCGCCATGCCCCGCAAGACCCTGCTCGCCTCGACCCTGGCCGTGCTGATTGCCGGCACTGCCTCGCTCGCCCAGGCCCAGACCCCCGGGGCGTCCACCGCGCCGGCCGGCATGGCCGGCCCGCACCGCCTCGCGCCGGGCGGCCACGGCATGCACGGTTGGCACGGCATGCGCCGGGACGACGAGGCCGGCATGGGCGTGATCGCCGACCTGCGCGGCCTGGAACGCCTGTACCGCGCGGCCGGTCGCACGCGCGATCTGGTCGGTGTCTACAACGACGTGCTGGCCAAATCGCAGGATCCGCGCGTGCGTGCCTACGCCTACCACCATCTCGCCCGCGTGCAGGCCGAACCGACCCGCTACGACGACGCCATCGCGACGATGCGCAAGAGCCTGGACGAAAGCCTCGCCAACGACGCGAAGGACCGCGCGGAGCGAGCCAGCATGCGGGCGCGCGGGTCGTCGCAGGCGGCCGCCACGCCCGGTCAGGACGCCGGCCGGTAAGTCGCCGTGCCCGGCCGGCACGCTACGCCGGGCCGTCGCGCTCCTCGCGCTTGACCGCGTTCCACAGCGCTTCCTGGGCCGGCAGGTCGTGCCGGTCCAGCGCCTCGCCGGCCTCGGCCGCCAGCGCCTCCATCCGCCGGAAACGCCGTTCGAACTTGGCATTGGCGCGGCGCAGGGCCTGGGAAAAATCCACGCCGGCGTGGCGGGCGAGATTCACCAGCACGAAGGCGACGTCGCCAATCTCGTCCTCCAGCCGGTCGACGTCGGCGCCGTCGGCGAACTCCGCCCGCACCTCCTCGACCTCCTCGGCCAGCTTGTCCAGCACCGGTGCGGGACCGGGCCACTCGAAGCCCGTACGCGCGGCCTTTTCCTGCAGCTTCTGCGCGCGCTTCCACTCCGGCAGGCCACGCGAGACCCCGGCCAGCGCGCTGTCGTCACGGGCCTCGCCCCTGGCCGCGCGCTCCTCGGCCTTGATCGCCTCCCACGCCGCCTTCTGCGCCTCGACGTCGTCGTAGCTGACCTCACCGAACACGTGCGGGTGACGCCGGATCATCTTGTCGCTGATCGCATGGGCGACGTCGGCGAAATCGAACAGCCCGCGCTCGCGCGCCATCTGCGCGTGGAACACCACCTGCAGCAGCAGGTCGCCCAGCTCGTCGCGCAGCTCGCGCCAGTCCTGCCGGTCGATCGCGTCGACGACCTCGTAGGCCTCCTCGATCGTGTACGGGGCGATGGTGGCGAAATCCTGCTGCAGGTCCCACGGGCAGCCGCCCTGCGGATCGCGCAGGCGCGACATGATGGCGAGCAGGTCGTCGAGGCTGTGGCGAGGGGTCATCGGCGGGACGTTCGCTGGGGGAAGGGACGGGCAGCGTGCGGGAGGTCGGCACCGCCGTGCAGGTATCGCGCGAACCGCAGCGGCCGGCGCTCACTCCGCACGTCGGCTCACTCGCCCAGCGCTTGCGCCAACCGCTCGGCCCAGTCGATCTCCGAGTCGCCGACGGCGACGAACTCGGGATTGAGCAGCGACTCGCCGCGGTTGTAGCGCAGCGGCAGGCCTTCCAGGTCGAGCACCGCGCCGCCGGCCTCCTCCAGCACGCACTGCGCGGCGGCGGTGTCCCATTCGCTGGTGGGACCGCGCCGCAGGTAGAGGTCGGCGTCGGCGCGGGCGATCAGGCAGAACTTCAGCGACGAGCCCATCGCCAGCGTGGTGAACGGACCGCCCAGCAGCTGTTCGAGCAGCACTGCGTCAGTGCCGCCGTGCGAGCGGCTGCCGGCGACCACCGGTGGATCGGACAGGGCGCGGCTGCGGATCGGCAGCCAGCCCTCGTCGTCGCGCCGCATCCACGCACCGCCGCCGCGTTCGGCGACGTAGACCTCGTCTTGCGCGGGCGCCAGCACCACGCCCAGCACCGGACGATGGTGGTCGATCAGCGCGATGTTGACGGTGAACTCGCCGTTGCGCTTGACGAACTCGCGGGTGCCGTCGAGCGGGTCGACCAGCCAGTAGCGGTCCCACTCGCGGCGCACGTGCCAGTCGCAGGCGCGGGCCTCCTCGGAGATCACCGGAAGCACCTCATCGAGCGCTGCCAGGCCCTGCGCGATCACCGTCTGCGCGGCGAGGTCGGCCGCGGTCAGCGGCGAGCGGTCGTCCTTGTGTTCGACATCGAAGTCGCTGGCGTAGACCGCCATGATGGCCTCGCCGGCCTGCCGGGCGATGAGCGCGACGCGGGCCAGCAGCGGAGAGAACGGTGCGGCGCTCATGCGCGCACGAACCGGCCGGCGAGGTATTCGCGCGCCAGGAACAGCGCGGCAATCGAACGTCCCTCGGTGACGTCGTCGCGGGCGATCAGGGTGTGCAGTTCATCCAGTTTCCAGGGCACCACTTCCAGCTCCTCCGGTTCGTCGCCCTGCAGGCGCTCGGGATACAGGTCCTGCGCCAGCACGATGTGCGCCATGTGCGTCATGTAGGCCGGCGCCAGCGACAGGTGGTGGAGGATGGTGAGCTTGCGCGCGCCGTAGCCGACCTCTTCCTTCAGCTCGCGGTCGGCCCCCTGCTCCACCGTCTCGTCCTGGTCGAGCCGGCCCTTGGGCAGGCCCAGTTCGAAGCGGCCGAGGCCGGCGGCGTATTCGTTGACCAGCAGCACCGTCTGCTCGTCGAGCATCGGCACGATGACCACGGCGCCGAGCCCGTGGGACTTCAGTCGTTCGTAGGTGCGGCGCTCGCCGTTGGAGAACTCGAGGTCGAGCTGCTCGGCGCGAAGAAAGTTGCTCTGCGCCACGTCGCGTCGCGCATGGATGATCGGGAGCTTGGCCATCGGCCGATTGTAGCGTGCACCGGCGCGGCATCCGCGACGCGACGCCGGGGCCACCTCGCCACCATACGTCTTGCGTTTGCACATCGCGCCGCCGCGGGCGTGTCCGGGGCTGCGCGGCGTGCGACCTCAACGAGTGCTGCGATGCATCACAAACATCTGTTTTTCTTTGACTTTTTCCGATGGCACGGGCCGCGAGCCGCCTCCCATACTGGGGCGTACGTCGAAACTGTCCGCCGACTTCCGCCGGCCCTGCCAAGGAACCCCCGCCATGCGTCGTCCGCCCTCCCTGCTTTCACGCCTCCTGTTTGCCGTCGCCCTGCTCGGCGGGGCGGGACTCGGGTCGTCGCCGGCGCGCGCGACCGATACCTACACGCAGACGCGCTATCCCATCGTGCTGGTGCACGGGCTGTTCGGCTTCGACCAGCTGTTCGGCGGCATCGACTATTTCTACGGCATCACCGGCGGGCTGCGCGCGGGCGGGGCCACGGTCTACGTCGCCAGCCTCAGCCAGCTCGGCAGCGACATCACCCGCGGCAACCAGCTGATCGAGCAGCTGGACAACCTGCGTGCCGTCTACGGCTACCGCAAGTTCAACCTGATCGGACACAGCCAGGGCGGGCTGACCATCCGCTACGTCGCCGCAGTGCGGCCGGACCTGGTCGCCTCGGTCACCACCGTGGGCACGCCGCACGCCGGCAGCGCGGTGGCCGACGGCATCGCCGTGCTGGCACCGGCCGGCAGCGTGCAGCGCACGCTGGCCGAGGGCTTCGCCACCGCCCTGGCCGACCTGATCAGCACGTTCTCGAACGGGCAGTCCTCGCAGAACGCGATGGACGCGCTGACCCAGCTCACCAGCGCCGGTGCCGCGCAGTTCACCGCGGAGTTCCCGGCCGGCGCGCCGACCAGTGCCTGCGGCAGCGGCGCCGCCTCGGTCAACGGCATCCGCTATTTCTCCTACGGCGGCACCGGCGTGCTGACCAACGGCTTCGATGCGTCCGATGCCCTGCTCGGCGCCGGAAGCCTGTTCTTCTTCGGCGGCGCCAGCGACGGGCTGGTCGGTCGCTGCTCCAGCCACTGGGGCACGGTGATCCGGGACAACTACGGCTGGAACCATCTCGACGAGGTCAACCAGCTGTTCGGCCTGCGCGGCCTGTTCTCGGCCGACCCGGTGGCGGTGTACCGCGCCCAGGCCAACCGCCTCAAGGGACTGGGTCTCTGATGCGGCGTTCGACCCTGGCGATCGCCGCGACCGCACTGGTGGCGCTGGCGTGGGTGGTCCACTGGCGGCGGCCAGCGCCGACGACCGGACGCGACGGCGTGGGCGTGGCCTCCGTCTCGGCCCATGGCCGGGCCAGTCGGGGGGACCGGAGCCTGGAGCCGGCGTCCCCGGGGCGGGTCCGGCCGGATCCTGAGCAGGTGCTGCGCGACGGCTCCCTGCGCGGCACCGAGGTCGACGGGGGGGTGACGATCGGCTTTGCCGGTCGCGTCCGGCCCGACCTCGCCCTGCGCCGGCTGTTCGACTATTACCTCAGCCTGCTTGGCGAAACCGACCTGCAGGGCATTCGCCAGCTCCTGCGCGAGGACCTCGGCCGGCGCCCGCTGGACGCCGGCCAGCAGGCCGCAGTGATGGCGCTGTTCGATCGCTACGTGGACTACCAGCAGGCACGCACCGCGCTGGCCGGCGCGCCCATCAATGATGTGGCCGCGCAGCTGGCGCAGGACCGCGCGCTGCGGCAGCGGCTGCTGGGACCGGACCTGGCCAGGGCCTTCTATCCCGACGCACAGGCCGAAGGTGCCCGGCTGCTGCGGCAGTTGGCGCATCACGACGCACCCGGGCGGAGCGCAGCCGATCCACGGGCCACGGCATCGGTGGCCGACCTCATCCAGACGCAGACCGAGCAGCTGGACGCCGCCCCGCTCACGCCGGCACAGCGTCATGACGAGCGCGCCGCCGCGTGGGGCGAGGCCGCCGCCGGCCGGCTGGATGCGCTCGACCGCCAGCGCGCGCAGTGGAATCGGCGACTGGCCGCTTTTGCATCGGCGGCGAGTGCGCTGGAGCGCGATCCCGCGCTCGACGACGCCGGGCGGCGGCAGGCGCTGCAGCGGCTGCTCGATCAGCAGTTCGACGGGCCCGAGCGACTGCAGGCCCGGGCCATGTGGCAGGCCGGGCTGCTGCCTGCCGGACGCTGAGTACCGCTCGACCGATCAGCGCCGCAGGCGCGCCAGCGCCTCGGCGTGCAGTGCGGGGGTGCCGGCCAGCACGCTGCGGGTGTCCAGCGTCAGCGGCGCGCCCTCCAGATCGGTGAACACGCCGCCGGCCTCACGCACGATCACCGCCAGCGCGGCGATGTCCAGGATGTTCACGTCCGACTCGATCACCAGGTCCACGCCGCCGCGCGCCAGCAGGTGGTAATGGCAGAAGTCGCCGTAGCCGCGGATGCGATTGCTGTCGCGAATCATCTGCCCCAGCGCGGCCCAGCGACCGTCGCCGGTGAGCGTCCTGATGTTGCCGGTGGAAATCGCCGCCTGCGCCATCGTCGCGACGGGCCCGACCTGCACGCGACTGCCGTCCAGCCAGGCGCCGCCACCGGCCTGTGCCCACATCGTTTCACCGTAGACCGGCGCGCTGGAGACCCCGAGAACCAGGTCGCCGGCGTGCATCAGCGCGATCTGGGTGGAGAAGAACGGCGTGCGGCGTACGAAGCTCTTGGTGCCGTCGAGCGGGTCGACCAGCCACAGCAGGCCGTCGCGATCGCCGTCCAGGCCGAACTCCTCGCCGTAGATCGCCGCCGCCGGCAGCGCCCGGGTGAGGATGGCGCGGATCGCCAGCTCGGCCTCGCGGTCGGCCACGGTCACCGGCGTATCGTCGGATTTCAGCTCCACGTCCACGCCCCGGCGCCAGTAGTGCAGGATCACCTCGGCGGCGGCGGCGGCGGCTTCGCGGGCGGCGGCCAGGGCGGGGGCAAGATCGGGGTGACTCATCGGGAAACTCCGGTGGAAGCGGGAACGGCGCCGAGTCCGGCACCGCGTTGCAGGTGGACGACGCCCAGGGCGTCCGGTGGACCGAGGCGGGTCAGCCAGCGGGCCAGTGCAGGCTGGTCGCCGCGCGGCGCAAGCGCCGCCTGCAGGCGCCAGCCCAGCGGGCTGGCCTGAAGATGTCCGTCCAGCCGCAGCGGTCCGCGTCCGTCGTCCTGCAGGCGCGCCTGGATCACCCCCTCGCGGGCGGTGACGATGGCCGCGAGATCGCCCAGCGCCACCGTGCCCTCCGGGTCATCGATCGCCGCACCGGTCCAGCGCAGCTGGCCGTCCATCGACAGCGGCCAGCCGCCGCGCAGGACGATCTCGGCCAGGGTGCCGCGCAGTTCGCCCCGCGGGCGGCCGAACGGCGTGACCGGCGGCGGCACCAGGCGATCCAGCGCGAACCGAAGCCGCACGTCGTGCCAGCGCAGCGTGTCGCCTGCACGGAGGAAGTCGCCGGCGGCATCGAGCATCGGGCCGGTCAGCGCGATGTGCCCCTGCAGCCGACCGAGCAGGGCGCGCCGCGACACGGTCCAGTGCAGCCGGCCCAGCTCGGTGCCGTCGGCGAGCACCAGCGCGTCCGCGCGGCCGTCCCACACGCTGCCGGACAAGCCGCGCAGTTCGATCCCGTGCAGGCGGGCATCGAGCCACGGCGCGAGCCAGCGGACCGGCGCAAACCACGCCAGCAGGATGGCCGCGAGCAGCAGCGCCGCGAGGCTCGACAGCAGGACGTTCCACCACTTCAACGGGCCGGACTCCGGGATCGGGCGATGCCGCGGCTTGAGTGCCCGGCGCGAGCCCACGATCATAGCCGGATGAACAAGCACGACCGCAGCAACCGCTCGCTCGCCGCGCGCGATCTCCGCCACGTCTGGCACCCCTGCACCCAGATGCACGACCACGAACGCGTCCCGATGGTGCCGATCGTCCGCGGCGAGGGCGCCTGGCTGATCGACGCCGATGGCCGCCGCTACCTCGACGGCATCAGTTCGTGGTGGACCAACCTGTTCGGCCACGCCAACCCGCGTATCGCCGCGGCGCTGGCCGACCAGGCCCGCCAGCTCGAACACGTGATCTTCGCCGGCTTCACCCACGAGCCGGCGATCGCGCTGGCCGAGGAGCTGGTGCGGATCACCCCGCCGGGACTGGAGCGCGTGTTCTTCGCCGACAACGGCTCGGCGGCGATCGAAGTGGCGCTGAAGATGAGCTTCCACTACTGGCTCAACCGGGGCCACGGCGAGAAGACCCGTTTCATCGCGCTCACCGGCAGCTACCACGGCGAGACACTGGGCGCGCTGTCGGTCAGCGACGTGGCGCTGTACCGCAGGACCTATGCGCCGCTGCTGCTGACGCCGATCCTGGCGCCCTCGGCCGACATCTACGAGGGCGAGCCGGGCGAGACGCCGCCGCAGATCGCCGCGCGCCGGCTGGCCGAGCTGCGCGCCCTGCTCGAGCAGCACGCGCACGAGACCTGCGCGGTGATCGTCGAGCCGCTGGTGCAGTGCGCCGGCGGCATGCGCATGTACCACCCGGACTACCTCACCGGCCTGCGCGCGCTGTGCGACGAGTTCGACGTGCACTTCATCGCCGACGAGATCGCGGTGGGTTTCGGCCGCACCGGCACGCTGTTCGCCTGCGAGCAGGCCGGCGTCTCGCCGGACTTCATGTGCCTGTCCAAGGGACTGACCGCCGGCACCCTGCCGCTGGCGGTTGTACTCACCACCGACGGCGTCTACGACGCGTTCTATGCCGAGTACGGCGCCGGCAAGGCGTTCCTGCATTCGCACAGCTACACCGGCAATCCGCTGGCCTGCCGGGTGGCGCTGGAGACGCTGGCGATCTTCCGCGACGAGCCGGTGCTGGAGCGCAACCACGTCCTGGCCGGTCAGCTCGCCGCACGGCTGGCGCCGCTGCGCGATCACCCGCATGTCGCCGACGTGCGCCAGACCGGAATGATCGCCGCCGTCGAGCTGGTCGCCGACAAGGCCAGCCGCACGCCATTCCCGGCCGCCGAGCGCCGCGGACTGGAGGTCTATCTGTACGGGCTCGAGCATGAAGCGTTGCTGCGCCCGCTGGGCAACATCGTGTACTTCATGCCGCCCTACGTGACGACGCCGGCCGAACTGGACCACCTGGTCGATACCGCCATGGCCGGCATCGAGCACGCGCTCGCCGGTCCGGCCTGATCGAGCCACCATGCGCACGATCCGCATCCACGTCGCGCTGCCGCTGGCCGTCGGCACCACCATCACCCTGCCGGCGCAGGCGGGCGAGCACGTGGCCCGCGTGCTGCGGCTGGCCGCCGGCGATCCGCTGGTGCTGTTCAATGGCGACGGACACGACTACGCCGCGACGCTGGCGGAGGTCGGCAAGCGGTCGGTGACCGCCACGCTGGCCAGCCGCGTGGCGGCCGCGCGCGAGTCCCCGCTCCCGCTGGTGCTGGCACAGGGCGTGGCGCGCGGCGAGAAGATGGACCTGATCGTGCAGAAGGCGACCGAACTGGGCGTGGCGGCGATCATGCCGCTGCTCACCGAGCGTTCCGAGGTGAAGCTGGACGGCGAGCGCGCGGCCAGGCGGCTGGCCCACTGGCAGGCGGTGATCGCCAGCGCCTGCGAGCAGTCGGGCCGGGCGGTGCTGCCGCGGATCGAGGCGCCGCGGCCGCTGGCCGCCTGGCTGGAGTCGCTGGCCGATGACGGCGCGCTGCGCCTGGCCCTGCTGCCCGAGGGCCACGTGCGTCCGCGCGACGTCGCACCGGGGCCGGCCGGGGCCATCCTGGTGGTCGGTCCCGAGGGCGGGCTCGGCGAGCGCGACGTCGCCAGCCTCCACGCCCACGGCTTTCGCGGCCTGCAGCTGGGTCCACGGATCCTGCGCACCGAGACGGCGGGCCTGGCAGCGCTCGCCGCACTGCAGGCACTGCACGGCGACGCCTGACCCCGGAAACGCGAACGGCGCGCCGGGGCGCGCCGTCCGTCTTGGCCACCGGCCCGGGTCAGGCCTCGTCGGCCACCAGCGGCGCGAGCTCGCGCTCGAGCATCTCCAGGTCCGGGATCACCGCGAGATCGTCGCGCACCAGCACCTGGGCCCGCACGCCCGGCGGCAGCGCGGTACCGTCATGGGTGGGGATGATCAGCTCGGCATTGAGTGTGGTCAGGCGCGGGAAGCCGCGCGTCACCACCGCGATGAACGGCAGCTCGGGATGGCCACCGGGCGCCTTCAGCACCGCGACGCGGACGGCCAGCTCCTGGTCGCCTTCGCCGGCACCGACCAGCCGGGTGAATGCCACCAGCGGTACGCGCCAGCCGCGCCACGCGATGCGGCCCAGCAGCCACTCGGGCGCGTCGTCGACGGGCTCCGGCGTGGGCATGGTGATGACTTCGGCGATGGTGGCGTTCGGCAGCAGCAGTCGCAGGTCGCCTGCCGGCACCAGCACGCAGCGGATCTCGCGCGGAAGAGGCTGTTCGCCCAGCTGTTCGCTCATCAGTATTCCTCGATCAGGCGCGCGGCCAGTTCGGCTGGCGTGCCGGAAAAATCGGCCAGGTGCTCGGCCATCACGCCACTGACCATGTCGGCGAAGTGCTCGCCCGGCGCGTCCTCGACCCAGATGCGGCCGCCCCTGTCGTGCACCGCCTGGCAACCGGCCACTGCGTCGTTGGCCTGGCCGGCGAACACGATGGCCAGCGCGTCCACGCCGAACACGTTGGCCACCGCGGTGAACGTGGCGTCGACCGAAGGCGTGGCCGCCGGGGTACCCGGGGCCGGCTTGAGCTCCATGCGCCCGTCGCGGGTGACGCGCAGCTGCTGATCAGCCGGCACCACGATCACCTCGCCGTGTCGTGCCAGCTCGCCCTGGGCTGCCGCACGCACCCGCAGGCCGCACGCGGACGAGAGTGTGCGCACGAGCTCCTCGACCGGCCGGTCGCCCTGGTGCTGGACGTGTACGAGGGTGGCGCGCATGCCGGGCGGCAGCACCGAGAGGAAAGTCTGCACGGACGCACTGCTGCCGAAGGTGGCACCGACCAGCACCACCCGCGACAGCCCGCCACTGAGCTCCTCGAGCATCATCTCGCCGCCACCGACCGGTTCGTAGGGACGCGGCGCGACGGCCTCTTCCATCGACACCAGCTCGAGCGACATGAACGGCTCGGAGGCCGGCGCCTGCACCTCCGCTTCCGGGGCGAGAAAGTCGAGCGGATTGACCTTTTCGATGCCGAACTCCTGCGCGGAAGGGCGCGGGGGCGCGGAAGCGGGGACCGCGGCGGGCAGGTCCCCGTCATCGACCAGCGACCAGCCATCGGTCCGCTGGAACAGCGCTTCGGCCGCGGCGGGCGACTGAACCGGGCCGGGAGGCGGTGGCAGGTCCTCATCCCGGTCGGCCAGGCGCAGCACGTCCTCGATCAGGTCATCGTCGACATCCGCGGTGGCGGGCGCACGCGGCGGGGCAGGGGCCGCCGTGTCGTCGGCGCGCGGGCTTCCGGCCGAAGCGTCGGTGAAGTTGCCGTCGTAGAGGGGAGGATGAGCGGGCGTGTCGAGCAGCAGTTCGTCGAGCTCGAAATCGTCCATGTCATCGGCAAGGTCGCCAGCAGGCGAGGCCGGCAGGGCCACCGCGGAGGCGTCCTCGGACGATTCGCCGGGCAGCGGATCGCCGGAGAGCAGGGCCTCGAGCTCGGCCTCCAGCGACTCCGATTCGGCCGCGACCTCGGCGTCGTGCACGCTCGGCGCGGGCTCCGGATCCGATGCGGCCTCCACCATGTCGCTGCCGGACCGCTGCATGGCGGCATCGCCGGCGGGAACGGCATCGATCGGCCGCGGTGGATCGACATCCGCGCTGGCCAGCACCTTGGCCGCCAGATGGCGCGCCCACCGGGCGCGGGCCCAGCCATCCAGCGAGCGGCTGGACTCGGCCTCGTTGAACACGACCCGGGGATGGTCGCCGTCGATGGCGGCATCCAGCCGGTCCATGATCTCGTCGATGTCGTCGCCGAGGTTGATCACGACCACGTCGGCGCCGACGCGATCGATCAGGCCGCGGTCAAGCTCGGCAGGCCCGCCCTCGTGGACGATTCGCGCGCCGCGCTCGACCAGCACCTCGCGCAACAGCGCACCGAGATCCGTGTCGTCGAAGAGCAGGACGACGGCCGTGCCTTCAGCCATTGGCAAGCTCCATCGCCTTCTGCTCGAGCACTTCGCCGATCTGCGCGAGCAGCTCGGCCTCCTGATAGGGCTTGCCGAGGTAGCGGCTGACGCCGATATCGAACGCACGCTGGCGGTGCTTTTCGCCGGTACGCGAGGTGATCATGATGATCGGCACCTCGCGCAGGCGCGGATCGGCCTTCATCCGCTCGGCCAGCTCGTAGCCGTCCATCCGCGGCATCTCGATGTCCAGCAGCATCAGGTCGGGCACGCGCTGCTCGTGCAGCTTCTCCAGCGCATCGACGCCGTCCTTCGCCGTATTGACCTCGTAGTCGTGACGCTCCAGCACGCGACCGGTGACCTTGCGCATGGTGATCGAGTCGTCCACCACCATCACCAGCGGCTTGGTGCGGACCTCCTCCACGACCGGGGCCAGCACCGGGGCGAGGCCCTCGGCGAGGCGCTGCTCGCGGCGGGCGATGCCGTGGCGGACCAGCGGCGGCAGGTCGAGAATCATCAGCACCGAACCATCGCCCATGATGGTGGCACCGAGCAGGCCCGGCACCGAACTCACCTGCGGGCCGACCGACTTGACCACGATCTCGCGCGAGCCGATCACTTCGTCGATGCGGATGGCGGCGCGCAGGTCACCGGCGCGCGTCAGCAGCAGCGGCAGCTGCGGCTCGTCCGCGGCGTAGCTGGACGGCAGGCCGAGCAGCTCGGCGAGGTCGTGGATGCCGTAGTCCTCGCCGCCGTGCAGGAACGAGGGCTCGTCCGCGGCCAGGTGGATCGCCAGCTCGTCCGGGGTGATGCGGGCCACTCCCTGTACCGAGGTCATCGGGATCGCGAAGGTGGACTCCCCGATGCGCACCAGGATCGCCTGGGTCACCGCGAGGGTGAACGGCAGGCGCAGCACGAACGTGGTGCCCCTGCCTTCCTGCGATTCGATCGAGAGCGAACCGCCGAGCTGCTTGATCTCGTTGGCCACCACGTCCATGCCCACGCCGCGGCCGGCCAGCTGGGTCACCGCACTGGCGGTGGAGAAGCCCGGCTGGGTGATCAGGGCGAGCAGCTGGTCGTCGCTGGGCCTGGCCTCGGCGCGCAGCATGCCGCGCTCCACACCACGCTTGCGGATCGCCTCGCGGTTCAGGCCGCGGCCGTCGTCGGTGACGCGGATGACCACCTCGGTCGCCTCGCGCGCCACGCGGATGCGTACCGCACCCTCCTCCGGCTTGCCTGCCTTGCGGCGGTCATCGGGGGATTCGATGCCATGGGCGATCGCGTTGCGCAGCATGTGCTCGAACGGCGCCTTGATGCGGTCGAGCAGGTTGCGGTCCATTTCGCCGTGCGCGCCCTCCACGAACAGCTGGGCGCGCTTGCCTTCCTCCTGCGCCGCCTGACGCAGGGTACGGCGCAGGTTCGGCACCATCGTGTCGAACGGCAGCATGCGGGTGCGCAGCAGGCCCTCCTGCAGATCGGCGCTGACGCGCGACTGCTGGATCAGCAGCGTCTCGGACTGGCGGGTCAGCTCGTCCAGCATGCCCTGGATCGACACCAGGTCGGAGACCGACTCGGCCAGCGCACGCGAGTACTGCTGCAGCTGCGAGAAACGGTCCAGCTCGAGCGGATCGAACACGCCGATCCCGGCCTCGCGGTGCTCGCGCTGGAAGCGGGCGATGATCTGCGCCTCGGTCTCGATCTCCAGCATGCGCAGCTGGCTGCGCAGACGCGACACGGTCTGCTCCAGCTCGACCAGGTTGAAGCGGTAACCGGCGACCTGCTGCTCCAGCCGCGAACGATAGATCGCCACCTCGCCGGCGTGGTTCACCAGGTTGTCGAGCAGGTCGGCGCGGACGCGGATCTGCTCCTGCGGCGAACGCGCCTCGTCGAAACCCTCCGCCGCCGCGTCAGACAGCAGTTCGGGCAGCTTCGCCGTGGCGGATTCGACCGGGACGGCCGCCGACGGCGCCGTCGCCAGCGGTGCCGGGGCGATGTCCTCGTCGTGATCGACCAGGGCTTCCTCGCCGGCGAGTGCCAGCAGCTGGTTGATCAGCTCCTGCGGGTAGCGGATGCCCTTGTTCTGGCCGATGCGCTGGACCAGCGCATGCAGCTGGTCGAAGCCGCCCTCCAGTGCGCCGATGAGCGTCGCGGTCTGGTCCGGTTCGCCGCTGATCGGCTGCTCGAGCAGGGTCTCGATCGCGTGCGACAGGTCACCTACCGGGACGAAACCGGCAATGCGTGCCCCTCCCTTCAGCGTGTGCAGATCGCGCTGCAGCACCGGCACCTGGGCCAGGTCCGCCGGGTCCGCGCGCCAGGCAGCCAGCGCTCCGTCGGCGTGGTCGAGGATCTCCCGTGCCTCTTCGGTGAACACCTCCAGCAGGTCGGGGTCGATGTCGCCACGCCAGACCTCGCCGGTCTCGTCCTCCGCCGCGGCGGAAACGGCTTCGGCATCGGCTGGCATGGCGGCGGCCGGGGCATGCGCTTGATCTTCGACGGGCGCGTCGATCCGGGCTTCGTCGTGCGCGCCGACCGCGGCGTCGGCAGCCGTCTCGGCATCGGCGGTGCTGGCCGCCGCGGCATCTGGCTCAGCTACGCCTTCCGCAGCTGGCCCGGCGTCGGCTTCGGCAGGAGCTTCCGCATCCACGTCCGGAGCGATCGCCGGCTCGGCCGGGGCCGTTGCGTCAGTCAGGTGGTCGCCATCGCCGGTGGCTCCCGTTGCATCCGGAATCGCCTCGGCGGCGACCGCGCGCGACTCCGGCTCTTCAGACGACTCCGGCGCGGGGACGATCGAGGGATGCCCATGCATCGCATCGTCCGTTCCGGCGGCGGGCGTTTCCCGGGCGGCGTCGTCACGCGTCGACGACTCGACAGGCCGATCCTCGACGGGAACGTCGGCCGGCGTGACCTCCCCGGTCGCGGAGACCTGCTGATCCGGAGCCTCGGGGCTCGCACCCGGGCTGCCCTCGCCGAACTCGCGGCCATCGACCAGCCCGGCGAACAGCGCCGCGAACTCGGCCTCGTCGACAGGCGGGTGCGCCACCGGACGATCGTCGGATGCGGGAGCCTGCACACGCGGATCGAAGGCGTTCAGCGCCTCGAGCATTTCGCTGGCCAGCTGGCTGTGCGCGGCATCCTCGCGCTCCTGCTCCAGCCGCGCCTCTTCTTCGGCTGCGCGGGCCGCGGCCGCTTCGTCCGGTGCCCCGGCGTCGCTGTCCTGCTCGCCTTCGTTGGCGTCGAACACCGCGTGGGCCACCTGCGGCTCGGGTTGCGTGTCGCGCAGCTCGGTGATGCGGGCAATCAGCGCGCCGCAATCGGGGAGCTGGGGCTCGGCCGCGTCGAACTGGGCCATGACCTGGCCAACCACGTCCGCCGACTGGGACAGCAGGTGCACGCCCTCGGACGAGAGCGGCACGCGTGCAGCACGCAAGCGCTTCAGCAGGCTCTCCAGCGGCGAGAGCAGCTGGGTGAGCATCGGGATATCGACCATGGCGATGGCGCCGTGCAACGTATGCACCGCGCGCAGCAGGCCGTCCTCCACGCGCATCTCGTCGGTGCTGCGGCTAATGTAGGAACGGATCGTCTGCAGGTACTGCGCGACCTCGCTGCGCAGGATCTCCAGCAGCACCGAGTCCACCGGCGGCAAGACCGGCATCGGGATGATCTCGGACGGCTCGGTCGCCGGCGCCGGGGTCTCCGGCAGCTGGGCCAGGGTCGCCTGGGGCACTTCACCGGCAGCCACCTCGGCACGCGGGACGCGACGACGCACCACGCGGCGCACCGTCTCGCTGCCAACAGCCAGCAGTGCATCCACGTCGGGGCGCTCACCCGCGGCGACCTGGTCGGCTGCCTGCATGATGCCGCTCAGTGGTGCCGACGGGGCGCCGTCGCCGCGCAGGGCCGCATGCAGCTGCGGCAGCGCTTCGATGGCGCGCCGCACGACCGCGCGCACACCGTCGTGCGGTTCGACCGTATGGTCGAGCACGCGGTTCAGCATGTTCTCGACACGCCACGCGAATTCGCCCAGCACGCTGGCACCGACAAGCCGACCCGACCCCTTGAGGGTGTGGAACGAGCGGCGTACCGGAGTGAGCGCGGCGATCTGCTCCGGATCGGCCAGCCACGCCTGTTCGGCCTGGTGCAGGTTGTCGATCTCTTCCTGCATTTCCTCCAGGAAGATGTCACGGATGTCGTCGTCGATGCCGTCGGTGGAAGCCTGGAATCCGGCCGTCGCGGCGAGCGGATCCACCACTGGCCGCTGCTCGACGACCTCTTCCTCGATCTCGACCCAGTCATCGTCGGCCGTGGCGGGCTCGGGAGCCGGCGGTTCGCCGGTTTCGGCCAGTCGCAGGCCGGCGACGTCGGACTCCTGCTCGGGCGGCGCGGACGGCTCACCGATAAACAACGCGGCGAGGTCTTCGCCTTCGGCCAGGCTCACCGGCTCGGACAGGGCCGGCTGGGCAGCCAGTTCTTCGTCCAGACCCGCCAGCGCCGACGGCACCTCGTCCGCGGCG
This sequence comes from Lysobacteraceae bacterium, assembly GCA_018970895.1. Classification (GTDB taxonomy): domain Bacteria; phylum Pseudomonadota; class Gammaproteobacteria; order Xanthomonadales; family Rhodanobacteraceae; genus Dyella_A. The sequence goes on from JAGWVM010000023.1 coordinate 22,169, forward strand.
CGGACACCGGCTTCCGGCGCGGTTCCGGGAGCGGGTGCTTCAGCGGCCAGCGGCTGGCGCGCCGGAGGTACCGGCCAGTAGCCGAGCATCTGCAGGCTGTGCTCGGCAACATCCAGGATGTGCTCGAGACCGCCGCGGTGCTCGCGGGCGGCCTCCAGGTAATACTCCAACGCGGCCAGCGCATCGGCCAGATGATCCATCTGCGAACTGCCGGGCACGCGGCGATCGACCAGCAATTCATTGCCGATGAAGCGACCGATGCCCTCGGCCAGTTCGGCCGGGCGACTGCTGGCGAGCATGCGCAGCGCACCGGCCACTTCGTCCATCTGCGTCGGCGCATCGGCGAGATGCTCGTGCTGCCAGCCCGACTCGACGAATCCGACGATCGCGTCCTTGACGCGCGTGGTGTTGGCGGTGGCCTCCTGCATCAGGGTCGACAGGATGTGGCGGGCCTCGCTGCGCGGCAGCGTCGGCGCCGCCTGGGCATCGGAGGCGAGCTCTTCCTCGCTGCTGCCGAGACTCTCGATGTGGTCGTCCAGCGACGCCTCGACGTACAGCAGCGCGCCGGCCACGTCCAGCAGGGTCTCGTCCTCGGGCGAGCGCATACGGCTGGCGATTTCCTCCAGCACGCGACGCTGCTCGTTGACCACCCGACGTGGCACGGTCAGGGCAAGCATGCCCAGCGTGTCGCCGACGCGCTCGAGCACTTCGCTCTGGGCGGCCAATTGCGACGGATCGGCATCCGGCTGGCGAAGGAACAGGTCCAGCGCCTCCTTCACGCGCAGCAGGTCGTCCTTGAGCGCGCGCGACACCGAATCGAGCAACGCGCGGTTGTGGCCGGCCATCGAACCGCGGGCGTGCTCGAGCTCGGCGACGTCCGGCAGCAGGCTGTCCAGTGCGTAGGTCTTGCGCAGCAGGTCCATCTGCGGGCTGCGCTGCTTGGCCTGGGCGACGATGAAAAGCAGCTTGCGCGCGAGATCGTCGGCGTCGCCGCCGCGCAGGCTCTCCTCGCCGTACTCCAGCATCTGCCGGATGCTGCGGTCGACCTTTCCGATGAGCTGGCGGACTTCTCCCGTCTGCTCCTTCAGGCACCCCTGCTCCAGTCCCTCCACCGTGCCGGCGGCAATCCACCAGAGGCGGCGCCCGGCGGTGCTGTGGCAGCAACCGGTGATGGCGTTGAGGGTGTCGCGCATGCCCTGCAGCTGCTGCGCAGGGCTCTGCCCGCGGAACCAGCCCAGCAGCTGCTGCTGGAAGCGCAGGCGAAGGTCGCCCACCCGGCTTCGCAGGGTCTGAGCCTGGACTTCGCTCACCGCGGGCGGCGCCTCGGGCGGCAGCGGATTGTCCAGGCGCGGATTGAACAGCGCGACCTCGGTCAGCGCGGCCATCTTGCGGCTGGCGCGAAGGTCGTTAAGCAACGGCAGCAGCACTACCGGCACGTCGCGGTGACCGCTGGACAGGCGTTCGAGGTAGTCCGGCAACTGCATCAGGCCGCGCATCAGCGCGGCATAGGCTTCCTCGCGCTCGGCGACGTGGTCCTCGAGCAGCGCGATGGAAAGCGACTCCATCTCGTCGGCAACCATCGCCGCGCCGTAGAGCTCGACCATCTGCAGCGTACCGTGCACCTGGTGCAGGCTGTCCGCACACGAACGCATGGCGTCGCGGTTGCCCGGGTTGTCGACGTAGGACTCCAGCGCGTCGCGCGCTGCGGCGAGCGTGTCGTCAAGCTCGGGCTTGACCCACTGCAGGGTGGTGAAATCGATGTGGTCTTGAAGTCTCATGCGCCCCTCTCTGCGGCTGCGCCTTAAGGCATAGCGCAACCGGCGAGGTTGCCCCCTGTCGTGAATGCCTGAATCAACCCGGCAGCTTGAAGTGCGCCACCGAGCGGCGCAGATCGCTCGCCAACTGCGCCAGGTAACCGATCGAATCGGCGGTCTGGCTGGCACCCTGCGACGTCTGCGAGGTGATTTCCTGGATCGCGTTCATCGACTGGGAGATGTCGGTCGCCGCCGCGGACTGCTCTCGCGCCGCGGTGGAGATGTTCTGAATCAGTGCCGAAAGGTCGTGAGACACGCGCTCGATATCGCCCAGCGCGCTGCCGGCATCCTCGGCCTTGCGGGCACCGGACACCACCTCGGCGGTGGTCTGTTCCATCGAACTGACCGCCTCGTTGGTGTCGGACTGAATCGCCTGCACCAGCGTCTCGATGCGCTTGGTCGCGCTGGCCGAGCGCTCGGCGAGACGCTGCACTTCGTCCGCCACCACCGCGAAGCCTCGGCCGGCCTCGCCCGCCGAGGCCGCCTGGATCGCCGCGTTGAGCGCCAGGATGTTGGTCTGCTCGGCAATGTCGTTGATCAGTTCCACGATCGAGCCGATTTCCTGTGACGACTCGCCCAGCCGCTTGATGCGCTTGGAGGTTTCCTGGATCTGGTCGCGGATCGAGTCCATCCCCGAGATCGTCTCGCGCACCACCTCGGCGCCGCGCGAGGCGATCTGCACCGAGCGCTCGGCCACTTCGGCCGATTCGGCCGAGTCCTTCGACACGCCGTCCATCAGGCTGGCGATCTCGTTGATCGCCGAGGTCGCGCTGCTGATCCGCTGGGCCTGGGCCTGGGCCGACTCGGCCAGGTGGCGGGCGGTGGTCTGGGTTTCCTGCGCCGACGAGGACACCTGCTCGGAGGTCTCGTTGATGGTGGTCACCAGGGTGCGCAACTCGTCGATGGCGTAGTTCACCGAGTCGGCGATCGCGCCGGTGATGTCCTCCGAGACCGTCGTCTTCACGGTCAGGTCGCCTTCCGCGAGCGAGCCCATTTCGTCCAGCAGGCGCATGATCGCCTCCTGGTTGCGCTGGTTCAGCTCGGCCGAATCCTGGAAGCGCCGGCGCTGGTCGCGCACCAGCTGGAACACCAGCAGCAGGGCGAAGGCGACGGTGCCGATGGCACCGAAGATGCCCCACCACAGGTTCGGGAACAGCCGGCGCAGCGGCAGCTTGCCGATCTGGTCGGCCAGCTCGTTGGCGCGCAGCAGCACGTTCTGCGAATCCAGCGAGGCCTGGTTGCCGGCGTTCTTCACGTCGATGATGTTGCCCGCCGCCGACACCAGCTTGGAGACCGGGTCCTGCAGCTGGGTCCAGCTGTCGAGCATGCCCTTGAGGATCTTCTGCGCATTGGCGTCGTTCATCGCCCGGATGCCGGCGGCGCTGTCGCCCGTCAGCAGGCCGTTGAGCACGGTGCCGTAGAGCTGGGCGTCGCGGGCCAGGCCATCGGCCGCCGACTGCGCGCTGTCGCCACCCTGCAGGATCTCCTGCACGCGGCGGATCATGCGGTCGGCCACCAGCATCTGGCGCGAGGAGCCGAGCATCTGGTCGGCGCTGCCGTTGCGCTGCTGGAGAATGTTGACCACCTGCTCGGTACTCGAGTTGAGCAGGGGGATCTGCTTGGAGAGCGTGTCGGCACGGCTGGCCGAATCGAGCACTACCGCCTTGTTCGAGAGGATCTTGCCGATATCGCCGTCCAGCTGCGACCAGGCGTTCTGCAGCGCGGTCACCGCGCGCCCCGCCGGCGAGGCGTTGTTGTCGGCGTACGGCTGCATGCCACCGGCCGGATCGCCCTTGGCCAGGTGCTGCACCGCCGAATCGATGGCGTTGCGCGTGCTGGCAAGCTCCCGGAAGGAGTTGACGTTGCCGTCGGCGGACTCGATGGCGTATTTGGCGGTCTGCTGCGAGAGCACCTGGATCTGGGTGGTCAGCCCGACCGCCTGCCGATCCTCGGCGTTCTTCTGGTTGAGCAGCACGAAGTCCACCGCCGCCAAACCGATCGAGACCAGCAGCAGAACGATCAGGCCGGTATAGCCGCGTTCCTTGCCGATGCCCCCTGTAGTGCTCATGTTCACCTCACCCTTCCACAACTTGTGGGTTTGCGCGCCGGTTCCGCCAGGTGCCCGAACCCGAAGCCTGCCGCCCCTGTCCCGGCGCACGACGGCGCCGCCCGAACCATCTCCTGCCCGTCAGGCCGCCGCCTGACGGAAATCCGGGGCACGTACCAGCCGCCCCATGCTGAACAACGCCAGCTTCTGCTCGCCGACCCGGTCATCGACGAAACGCGCGAGCCGCGGGTCGTCCTCGGGCTCCGCATCGCGGCGCTGCTGCTCGTCCACCGTGCGCTGGCCGAACACCTCGTCGACCATCAGCGCGACGTTGCCGCTGCCCTGCCTCACGACCAGCAGCCGCGTGCGCTCGGTCAGCTGCGTGCGCGCGTCGAACAGGAAGCGCCCCAGGTCGATCACCGGCACCAGATTGCCGCGGACGTTGGCCACGCCGAGCAACCACGGCTGGGTGCCCGGCACCGGCGTCATCACCGGCACCGAGAGCAGCTCGCTGATCTCGTCGATGCTGCTGACGAACAGCCGGCTGCCGACGCGGTAGCCGATGCCGCGCCACAGGCCGGGCGCTTCAAGCGTCTGCCGGGTATCCGAGGCATGGGCCAGCGAGAGCCGCTCGTAGCGGGCGAGGATCTCGAACGGGGAAAGGTGGGCCGCCTGATTCATGCGGCGCTCGGCAGCAGGTCGCTGATGCAGGCCAGGAGTTCCTTTTCCTTCACCGGTTTGGTGATGAAGGCGCGGGCTCCCTGACGCAGCCCCCACACGCGATCGGTTTCCATCGACTTGGTGGTGATCATCACGATCGGAATGGCGGCCGTGGCCGGGTCGCGGGTCAGCGTGCGCGTGGCCTGGAAGCCGTTCATGCCCGGCATGATCACGTCCATGATCACCAGGTCGGGGAGGTCGGCGCGCACCCGCTCGACGCCCTCCTCGGCCGTGCTGACCGCGGACACGGCATGGCCGGCCCCTTCCAGCAGGGTCGTGAAGACCCGCACGTCGGTCGGCGAGTCGTCGATGATGAGAATCTTTGCCACAGGCCTCCCCTCAGACGCCGTATTCGCACATGTCAGGCGGCCGCGCCGACGTGGCGGTGGATCGCGCCCAGCAGCTCGTCGCGAGTGAACGGCTTGGTCAGGTACTGCTCGGCGCCGACGATGCGGCCGCGCGCCTTGTCGAAAAGGCCGTCCTTCGAGCTGAGCATGATGACCGGCGTGTTGCGGAACTGCGGGTTGTTCTTGATCAGCGCGCAGGTCTGATAGCCGTCCAGGCGAGGCATCATGATGTCGACGAAGATGATCGCCGGCTTCTGGTCGGAGATCTTGGCCAGCGCCTCGAATCCATCCACGGCCGTCATCACGTCGCAACCTTCCTTCTTCAGCAAGGTTTCGGCGGTACGCCGGATGGTCTTGGAGTCGTCGATGACCATGACCTTCAGACCGGCCAGACCGTTAGCACTCACGTTCAAGTTCACTCAATCCCCCTGCGGCCCGCCCCAGGCTCAGGTGAAGCGGCGATCGCGCGCCGGGCAGCCAGCACACTTTCGCCGCAGATTAGAAATGTCCAGCTTGGTCTTGTTATGACGCGCTTTTCGCACAACGCTTGTCAGCCGTTGCTGTTTACCGCTTGCCCCTCGGCCCGTCAAGCCGAGAGGTGGCGGGATGCCCAGTGCGTCGCGGCCGCGAAAACGGTTAACCAAGGCAGGCGGCAGCGCGACCACCACGCGGTCCGCGCCTTGCCCGGCATCCGCCGGTCGGCGAACATGCCGGTCCCCGCAGCGCCCCGGACGGGACCTGCCCCCATCTCGGAGAAGCCCCATGCCGCTCTCGGTTGCGGTGCTGATGGACCCCATCGGCGCCATCAAGATCGCCAAGGACACCACGTTCGCGATGCTGCTCGAGGCACAGCGGCGTGGCCACGCGCTGTTCTACATGGAGCAGGGCGACCTGGCGTTGCGCGACGGCCTGCCGTGGGCGCGGCTGGCGCCACTGAGGGTGAAGGAGGACCCATCGGGCTGGTTCGAGCTGGGGCCGGCGCGTTGGCAGGACCTGCGCGGCATGGACCTGGTGCTCATGCGCAAGGATCCGCCGGTCGACCAGCAGTTCCTGTACGACACGATGGTGCTGGAGGTCGCGCAGCGCGCCGGCACCCAGGTGATCAACGATCCGCGCGCCCTGCGCGACTGCAATGAAAAGGTGTTCGCCCTGCATTTTCCGCAGTGCATGGCACCGACCCTGGTGGCACGCGATCCGGCCGAGCTGCGCCGCTTCGTCGACGAGCACGGCGAAGCGGTGCTCAAGCCGCTGGACGGCATGGGCGGACGCGGCATCTTCCGGGTCAGGGCGGGCGACACGAACCTCAATTCGATGCTCGAAACCCTGCTCGGCGGCGACTCGCACGGCCAGGGCCGGCAGTTCGCGGTGGCGCAGAAGTTCATCCCGCAGATCAGCGCCGGCGACAAGCGCGTGCTGCTGGTCGATGGCGAGCCCGTACCCTACGCGCTGGCACGCATCCCGCAGGGCAACGAGTTCCGCGGCAACCTGGCCGCAGGCGGCCGCGGCGAAGGGGTGCCGCTGTCCGACCGCGACCGCTGGATCGCCGCCGAGATCGGGCCGGAACTGGTGCGGCGTGGCCTGCGCTTCGTCGGGCTGGACGTGATCGGCGACTTCCTGACCGAGATCAACGTCACATCGCCGACCTGCGTGCGTGAGCTCGACGCCCAGTTCGGCCTTAACATCGCCGGGACCCTGTTCGACGCGATCGAACGGACCGCCCAGGAAGCCGAGCCTAAGTGAGTCGTCCCGCCCAACAAGCCTCCGGCCCCGACATGTTCGGTGCCACGCTGCTGTTTTCACTGCTGCTGCATGGCGTGCTGCTGCTCGGCATCACCTTCGATTTCGTCAAGCCGAAGCCGAGCCTGCCCACCCTGGACGTGACCCTGGTGAACGTGGCCAACCGGCAGGCACCGGACAAGGCCGACTTCCTCGCCCAGGCAAACAACCGCGGCGGCGGCACCAGCGATCGCGCCGAGCGCCCGTCCAACATGTTCAGCGGTCCGCTGCCCAAGCCGACTCCGGGCATCGCGCCGGAGCCGGTGGATGACGCCACCCCGGCCCCGCAACCGCCGCTGCCGCGTCGCATGGTCACGACCACCGGCGCCAGCCGGTTCAGCGTCGACGCCGGCAGCGAGCGGCGGCCGCTGGACAGCGATCCAGCCGATCGTGCCGCCGATCTGCAGCGCCGCCAGGAGATCGCCCAGCTCGCCGCCGAGCTGCGCAACCGCAACGCGGCCTACGCCAAACGGCCGCGCAAGAAATACATCTCGGCCAACACCCGCGAGTACGCCTACGCCGCCTACATCCGCGGCTGGTCCGACCGGGTCGAGCGGATCGGCAACCTGAACTATCCGGAAGAAGCCCGGCGGCGCCAGCTGCACGGCGAACTGATCCTCACCGTGGGCCTGGACCGGGATGGCAACGTCATCGGCATCAAGGTGATCCAGAGCTCCGGCTCGCCCCTGCTGGACGCCGCCGCACAGCGCATCGTGCGCCTTTCCGCGCCGTTCCCGCCGATTCCGCGCGACAAGGGCGTGGACGAGCTGTACATCACCCGCACCTGGCAATTCCTGCCGGGCGACGTCCTGCGCAACAAGTGACCGGACGATCATCCGGGCAGCCGGACGCGCCGGCGACTACAATGGCGACCATGCAGCTATCGCCTCCCTCCTCCCTCGCCGGGCAGTTCCTGATCGCCATGCCCAGCCTCACCGACGGTCCGTTCGCGCGCGGGGTGGTGCTGCTGTGCCAGCACGACGAGGACGGCGCGCTCGGCCTGCTGGTGAACCAGCTGTCCGAATACCGCCTCGGCGACGTCCTGGCGCAGATGAAGCTGGAGTGCACCGATCCCGAGCTGGCCGACGCACCGGTGCTGATCGGCGGCCCGATGCAGCAGGAGCGCGGCTTCGTCCTGCATCGCGATCACGGCCACTGGGAATCGAGTTTCCGCGTCAACGAGGCCTGGTCGATCACCACCTCGCGCGACATCCTGGTTGCGATGGCCGCCGGCGAGGGGCCGCGCCAGGCGCTGCTGGCACTGGGCTACTCCGGCTGGGGTGCCGGACAGCTCGAGCAGGAGCTGAAGGACAACGCGTGGCTGACCGTCGAGGCCAACGACCGCATCATCTTCGACACCCCGCTGGACGAGCGCTGGAGCGCCGCCGCCGGCCTGATGGGTCTGGACCCGCTGCAACTGCCCGGCTACGCCGGACACGCCTGAGTCGCGGCCGATGAGTTGCGCGCTGGGCTTCGATGTCGGCAGCAAGCTGGTCGGCGTCGCCGTCGGCAACCGCATCACCGGCAGCGCGCGTGCGCTGGACACCATTGCCATGCGCGACGGACAGCCCGACTGGGACGCCCTGGACCGCCTGCGTCAAGGCTGGTCGCCGGACACCTTCGTGGTGGGATTGCCGCTCGACCTCGACGGCGGCGAGCAACCGGCCAGCCGCCTCGCGCGTCGCTTTGCCGAGGCCCTGCGCGCACGCTACGGCATGCCGGTGGCGCTGGTCGACGAACGCCACAGCTCGCGCGAGGCCGCCCGCCGCTTTGCCGACGCCCGCGCCGCCGGGCTCCGGCGGCGTCGCGACGGCGCACGCATCGATGCCGAGGCCGCCGCCGTCATCCTCGAACGCTGGCTGGCCGACGCCGGCCCGTCCCCTTGACCCCAACACCAACATTGCCGACCGGATCGCCATGAGCACACGCCTGCGCCACCTGACCACGCTGGAAAACCTGTCGCGCCCGACCATCGAGCGCCTGCTCGACCGCGCGATGGCCCTGCGCGACGCCTGCGCGCACGGCACCCGCAAGATCGACGTGCTGTCCGGACGCACCGTGCTCAACCTGTTCTTCGAGCCGTCCACCCGCACGCGCACCTCGTTCGAGCTGGCGGCGCGCCGGCTCGGCGCCGACGTGGTGAACTTCGACATCGGCTTCTCCTCGGCCAACAAGGGCGAGGAGCTGTACGACACCCTGCACACGCTGGAGGCCATGCATCTGGACGCCATCGTCGTGCGCCACAAGGTCTCCGGCACCCCGGACGAACTGGTGCGCCACGCGATGAGCGGGGTGTCGGTGATCAACGCCGGCGACGGCAACCGCGCGCACCCGACCCAGGGCCTGCTGGACCTGCTGACGATCCGCCAGCACCGACCCGATTTCGGGAACCTCGCCGTGGCGATCTGCGGCGACGTCAAGCACTCGCGCGTGGCGCGCTCGGACGTGCACGCGCTGTCCGCCATGGGCGTGGCCGACATCCGCCTGTGTGGGCCGGCCGCGCTCATGCCGGAGGCGGCCGAATTCCCGCACTGCCGTTTCTTCGACGATTTCGACGATGCGATCGAGGGCGTGGACGCGGTCATCATGCTGCGCCTGCAGAAGGAGCGCATGGCGCAGACCGAACTGCCCGACGAGGCAGCGTATTTCCGCCATTACGGACTGGACACGCGCCGCCTGGCGCGTGCCGGCAAGGGCTGCCTGGTGATGCATCCGGGGCCGATCAACCGGGGCATCGAAATCGCCCCGGAGGTGGCCGACGGGCCGCAATCGCGCATTCTCGAGCAGGTCGGCAACGGCGTGTTCATGCGCATGGCCGTGCTCAGCGAGCTGCTTGCGCGTTGAAGCAGTAACGGCAAACCACGAGGCGGCATAATGGATGCCGCGACACCACACTCACACGGGGAAGACTATGCGACCGATGAAGCGCGCACTGGCGCTGGGCGTGACCGGCATCCTGCTGGCCGCCTGCAGCCACAAGGACAAGGATGCACCGCTGGCGTTCGTACCGGCAGACACGCCGTACGTGGCGGCCAACCTCGACGTACTGGACGACGACACCCGCGCCGCGCTGTTCGCCCAGGCCGATGCGCAGCTGCCGGCCGAGGTCACCCAGATGAAGTCGGCCGCCGACGAGCTGCAGGCCAAGGATCCGGGCGCCGCCAACCTGCTGCGCGCCTTCGCCGGCGAGCTCGACGGCAAGACCATCGAACAGTTCGCCAAGGACACCGGGCTGGACACCAAGGGCTACTCGGCTTTCTACGGCCTCGGCCTGGCCCCGGTGGCGCGCTTTCAGCTGAGCGACCCGGCCGCCTTCGACGCGTTCGTGGGACGCCTCGAGGCCGCCTACGGCAAGAAGCTTGAGGTCGCCAAGGTCGGCAATACCAGCTACCGCCGCTACGTGTCGAAGGAATCGGGTACCGAGATGATCCTTGCCGTGGTCGGCAAGCAGGCGGTCGCCGCGCTGCTGCCGGCCGATGCCTCCGACCACCTGCTGCGCGAGGCGCTCGGACTGGACCGCCCGGCCAGGAGCCTGCAGGACGACGGTCGTCTGGCCGCGCTGGCCAAGGCCAAAGGCTACGGCAAGCAGGCGGTCGGCTTGGTCGACCTGACCCGGCTGCTGCCGCTGATCGCCAGCGGCAAGGATCCGCTGTTCCTGGCCATGTTCAAGGCCCACGCCGAGGCCGAGTCGGCCAAGACCGGCGAGCCGGTGGCCAACCAGATGCAGATTCCCGCCTCGTGCCAGTCCGACGCGGCCCGCATCGCGGCGCGCATCCCCGCGTTGAGCTTCGGCTACACCCGCCTCGACGGTCGACACCAGGACATGCGCATGGACGTGTCGCTGGCCAGCGACATCACCCAGGCGTTCTCGGGGTTGAAGGTCGCCCTTCCCGGCCTGGGCACCGACGGCAGCGCGCCGTTCGACTTCAGCTTTGCCCTGCCGGTCGCGGAGCTGCGCACGTTCTGGAGCGCGCAGGCCGACGCGGTGGCCGCCAAGCCGTTCACGTGTCCGGCGCTGGCCGACCTCAACGACGGATTCGCCAAGCTGGGGCCGGCGATGCAGAAGGCCGCGATCCCCCCGTTCGGCGACCTGCTGGGCGTGCGCGTGGCGCTGGACAGCCTGGACGCCGGCAACGGCCAGGGCATGCCCGCCTTCACCGGTCGTATCGTGATCGGCACCAACAACCCGGCCGGCCTGCTGGCGATGGGCCAGATGATGACCCCGGCGCTGGCCCAGCTGAAGGTCACCGCCGACGGCAAGCCGGTGGCGCTCCCGGCGGACATGACCCGGATCCTTTCCCAGCCGGGCTGGATCGCGATGGGCGCCAAGGCGCTCGCCCTGGGCATCGGTAACGGCGAAGATGCGAAGCTGAGCGACACGCTCAAGCAGCCGGATGGCGGCGCCGGCCAGATGATGCGACTGCACCTGGACGGTGCGATGTACCAGTCCTGGGTGAAATTGATGATGGACAAGGCCGACAGCCTGTCGGCGATGAGCGAGGCGATGGCCAAGGCCGAAGGCAACGACGCCAATGCAGCCAGCGCAGCGGCGGCGCGCCAGCAGGCAGCGGCCCGCACGCATGCCCAGCTGGCCTCGATGCAGGCGCAGGCGGCGCGGGTGAAGGCCATCTCCTCCGAGGCCCACGTCGACGGTCAGGGCCTGGTCATCACCAGCCAGACCGAGTGGAAATAGCGCCGACAGGTGCAGGCAACGGCAGGGGTGCCCCGGCGTACCCCTGCCGCAGCCGAGCCCGGCGAACGGCCGGGCGCGCGACCCCCGACATCGGCACGTGAAAAAGGCGCCCTCGGGCGCCTTTTTCACGGCATGACCGAGACCGTCCGGTCAGCGCTGCAGCAGGCCGCCGCCGAACTGCTGCTTGTCGCGGGTCTCTTCCAGCTCGACCCCTTCCAGGCCCTGCGACAGCGTGTGCGCGTCGCCGCCCTGCGCCAGCTTGATGCGCAGGCGCACCTCGTTGGAACTGTCGGCGTGGCGCAGCGCGTCCTCGTAGGAGATCTCCCCGGCGTGGTACAGCTCCACCAGGCTCTGGTCGAAGGTGCGCATGCCGAGGTTGGTGGACTCCTTCATGACCTCCTTGAGCTTGTGCACTTCGCCCTGGCGGATGTAGTCCTGCACCAGCGGCGTGCCCAGCAGCACTTCCACGGCCACCCGGCGCGCCTTGCCGTCCGGCGTCGGGATCAGCTGCTGCGCGACGATGCCCTTGAGGTTCAGCGACAGGTCCATGAACAGCTGCTGCCGGCGATCCTCCGGGAAGAAGTGCAGGATGCGGTCCATCGCCTGGTTGGCGTTGTTCGCATGCAGCGTGCAAAGGCACAGGTGGCCGGTCTCGGAGAAGTTGATCGCGTGCTCCATCGTCTCGCGGGTGCGCACCTCGCCGATCATGATCACGTC
>JAGWVM010000168.1 GCA_018970895.1 Lysobacteraceae bacterium
CCGGTCTATACGCATGACTTCTACGTCGATGCCACGCCGGGCGTGGGTGACCTGTTCTACGGGAACGCCTGGCACACCTGGCTCGTGGGCGGGGTAGGGACCTCGGGAAGCGAAATCTATGCACTGGACATCACCAATCCGGGCAACTTCTCCGAGGCCAACGCTTCCAGCCTGGTCAAGGGTGACTGGATCGGTGGCTCCACCGCGCTGAGCCATCTGGGTCAGACGGTCGGCACGCCGGTCATCGCCCGCATGCACAACGGCCAGTGGGCGATCATCTTCGGCAACGGCCTGGGCAGCGGGACCTCGGCGGGCGTCTACATCGGTCTGGTCGACTCGACGACCGGTGCGGTGACGTTCCAGTTCCTCGATACCGGCATTGGCTCGTCCACGCTCGCCAACGGCATCGCCTACGTGACCTCGGCGGATCTGGATGGCGACCACATCGTGGACTACCTGTACGCGGGCGATCTGCAGGGCAATGTCTGGCGCTTCGACGTGACGAGCAAGAACAGCAACAGCTGGTCGGTGTCCAAGTACGGCGCAAACGGTTCGGCCTTCAATCCGCTGATGGTCGCCAAGGACGCCTCGGGCAACCGGCAGCCCATCACCACGGCACCGGTGGTGGCGAGCGTGCGTACGGGCAATACCAACCGCCTGATGGTGTTCTTCGGCACGGGGCGCAAGACGCCGTTCACGGCCAGCCAGGGCGACCAGTACGCCAGCGGCACCCAGACCTTCTATGGCATCTGGGACTACGACATGAGCAACTGGAACAGCATCGCCTCGATCAAGTACGCGACGCTTTCCGGTACCCAGTCGATCTCGCGCAGCACGCTGCTGCAGCAGGCACTGGTGTCGCAGACGGCCGGCAGCGGCAACGGCCAGGTGCTGGGCTATCGGACGCTGTCGACCTCCAGCAACGTCTGCTGGAAGGGCTCGACCGATTGCACCAGCAACAACAACGAGTACGGCTGGTACTTCGACCTGCCCGACACCGACGAGCAGATCATCTACAACCCGACCATCGTGGAGGGGGCTGTGGTGGTCAATACCGCCATTCCGCCGACCATCTCGGCCATCCAGTGCAACCCCGGCCTGCAGACCGGCTGGACCATGGCGTTCGATCCGGCGTCCGGTGGCGGCGTGAAGAACGGCTTCTTCCCTGGCCTCAGTGGCGGCTTCGGCGCCAACGGCGATGGATCGGTCACGTCGGGCATCCGCCTGGATGCGGTGGGTACGGTGACCACGGTGAAGTACGGTGGTGACACGTATATCGTCACCCAGACCGTGCAGGGTGCGGCCAAGCTCAGCAAGGTCAATCCGCCGAACAACGAGAACCCGTCGCGCGTGTCGTGGCGCGAGATCCGCGCCAACTGAGCGGGCGCATGGTCCAAGGCAACCGGTGGCTGCGTCTCTGGCGCAGCCATCCGCCCGGCGAGTCGGGCAAGGATCCAGGAGAACGATCGATGTCCTACCCGCACTGCAACCATCCGCCCGCGCGCCGAGGCGCCGGCTTCTCGCTGATCGAGCTGATGATCGTGGTGGCGGTCATCGCCATCCTGGCGGCGATCGCGGTTCCGTCCTACATGAAGTACACGATCCGGACCCATCGCACGGCGGCGGAAAGCTGCCTGTCCGAATACGCGAACTACATGGAGCGCTACTACACCACCAACATGCGCTACGACCAGGACACCGCCGGCACGGCGTTGACCCTTCCCACGCTGGGCTGCAAGACCGACACGGCGTCCGAGTACAACTACCAGTTCGCCTCCGGCGAGCCAACCCAGACCACGTTCAATGTCCAGGCAGTACCGATCGGCAACCAGCTCGCCAAGGACACCCAGTGCGGCACGCTGTCGATCAACCAGACCGGGCAGCGCACCGCCAGCGGCACGGATCCGACCAGCTGCTGGTGAGTGATCGGCGTCGAACCGCTGGCCGGGTTCCCCGGCCGGCGCTGGCGAGCGTCCCGCAACACGTGCTATCAGTGTCACTAGCGCAACCGGCCTGATCTGCCGTTGCCCTTGGGGGAGGGACATGGCACGCGAGGGGGGGAGGCACCCATTCACGGCGACCGGCCGCACGGCGGCGGTTTACCTCGTGGCCGTCCTGCTGACGCTCGCGCTGGGCTGGGTGACCGGTCCCACGCCCTTTCCCACGCTGCCGCCCTGGCTGCCGGCCGTCGCGCTGGCCATGGCACCGCTGGTGGCCGGGTGCGCGGCGACTGGGCGCGCACGCCTTGCCGTGGCCCTTGCGTTCGGCGTACTCACCACCTTTGGCCTGGCCTGGTTACGCGCGGGGCGTCCGCAGGCGGTCGTGCCGGCGCTGCTGGTGATGGCGGGCTTGCTGGCTGCATCGACGTTCCGCGGGCGCGATCCACGCTGGCAGGCGATGCCGCTGCCTGACCTGGCGCTGGGATCGGCGTGTGCCGCCGGCCTGCTGGCATGGCGTCTGCTTGGTCCCTTGGAGTCGATCCCGGAGTTGCCAGGCCTGGGGGCCGGCTTGGCCGCAGCCGTATGCGTGGCGGGCGTCGCCGCGGCGAGCCTGCATCTGCACACGTGGCGTCAGTGGCCGTCGATCGCCGCAGCGCTGGCGATGGCGGTTGGCTGGGTGGGCGTCGCCGATCACCTCATGGCCGCCACGTCCGGTGTCCCGACGGCATCCCTTGCCGGCATGGCGATGGGGACCGCCGTCGCCTTGCCGGCGCTGGCCGCGGGCATCGCGATGGCGATGCGCGGCAACCGACGCGCGTCCGCGCTGGTCGGCCTGATGACTCTGCCCCTGCTGGCGGTGGCCGTTGTGGCCTCGCTGCCTGGCGTCGGGCCGCGTGGAAGCCTCGGGCCCGCCGCAGCGTGGGTACCGACGCATCTGTGTGCCTGGGGACTGCTCGCGGTATCGGTGGCGCTGGTGGTCGTCGTCCGGACCGGGCGCCGGCCGGGACTCTGGATGGCAGTCTGGGCGACCGGCGTGCTGGTGGCGATCCTCGGGCTGCTGACCGCCAGCGGCGTATGGCTGGCCCCGGAGTGGCTGCCTGCCTCGTCCCGCCCGGTCTCGCTGCTGGCGCCGCTGGGTCTCGCTGCGCTCGGTCTGGCTTTGGCTGGCGGGGTGCCTCGCTCGCCCTGGGAGCGCGGATACCGGACCTGGCTGTTGCCTGCAGCCATGGGGTTGCTGGTGGTAGCGCTGACGGTGCTGCTCTGGATGGTGCTGGAGCGGCAGCAAGCCTCGCTTGAGCAGGCGCTGCTGCGCGATCGCCAGAACAGCGTGGCCACGTTGCTCGATGCCGGCATGGATGCGCAGGCCGGCGCCGTGCAGCGACTGGCGCGGCGGCTGGCGGCGGTCGACGGCGCGACCCGCGAGCGTCTGTTTGCGCTCGATGCGGAGGGCTTGCTGGAGGATCTCCCGGGCCTGCGTGCACTGGGCTATGCGGATGCCGATCGCGTGCTGCGCCAGGTGACCGCGCATCCGTCCACCGGTGTGCCACTGGGCACCCGGCTGGACGACATTCCGGCCCGGCGCGCGGTGTTCGATGCGGTCGACGCCAGCGGCCGGGTACGCCTCAGTCCGCCGATGCCGCTGCTGCTGGGCGAACCGGGCGAGCTGATCGTGGCGCCGGTTGCCTCGGGGGGCGGCCGGGGCTACGTGATCGGCGTGCTGGTATTCGATCGGCTGTTTCCCGCCCTGCTGGCGTCGCAGGCGGGGGCCGAGCACCTGCTGATCCGCCAGGACGGCATGACCATCTACGCCCGCGGACGCATCCGGCCGCAGGATCCCATGACGGCCACGCGCACGCTGTCCATCCAGGGTCGGCAGTGGCAGCTGGCGTTCGGTCCGGCGGCCGTCGCCGGGCAGCGATCGGCACAGCTGATCCTGCTGCTGGGATTCGCGCTCGCCGGCCTGCTTGCCGCGACCCTGCGGCTGTCGGCCCTGGCGCGCGAGCGGGCCCGGCTGGCCGAGCAGGCCGGCAGCGAACTCCGCGAACAAGCGCAGGCGCGCGAGGCGATGCGGGGGGCCTTGGCCGATGCCCAGAGCGACATGCACGCGGTGCTGGAGAGCATCAGCGACGGCGTGTTCATGGTCGACCCGACCTGGCGCTTCACCTACGTCAATCCGCAGGCGGCGGGCATGCTCGGTGCCGATCCGCAGGCGCTGCTGGACGTGTCGTGCTGGTCGGTGCTGGGCGGGCTGCTCGACGACGCCGGCGCGGATGGCCCGATGCAGCGCGCCTGGCAGGAGGCGATGCGGAGCGGGGCACCGGTCACCCGGGACGCTACCCACCATGGCCATGGCCGGTGGTACGAGATGCGCGCGTATCCGCACGCGCGTGGCCTCACCGTCTATCTGCACGACATTTCCGGGCGCAAGCTGCGCGAGCGCGAGCTGCTCAAGCGCGAGGCCGATGCGCGTCACGCGCTGCGGCTCGGTCGCATGGGCAGCTGGGAAATGGACCTGCGCAGTGGCCATCTGCACTGGTCGCCGGAGACCTGCGCGATCTTCGGCGTCGACCGCGGGCCGGGTGACGAGGGCCTGGCGGCGCTGCGCCGGTGGGTTCATCCGGACGACTGGGATGCGTTGATGGATGACCAGCGGCGGCTCGACGGCGGTGACCCCTGGATCGAGCGCCGCTACCGGATCATCCGGGCGGACGGCGAGGTGCGGGTGATCCAGTCCGTGGCCGAACGGGTCGAGCGCGACGATGACCTCATCGTCGCCGGCGCGGTGCAGGACATCACCGAGCAGGAAGCGGCACGCGAGGCGTTGAGCCGCGCACTGGAGGCGACCCAGCTGGTGATGGACAGCGCGCCGGACGTGATCATTGCACTAGACCGCGAAGGACGACTGCTGCGGGTGAGCGCGGCGGCGGAGCGGCTGTGGGGCTATCCGGCCCAGAGCCTCATCGGGGAGTCGATGGCGCGGCTGGTGCATCCGGACGACGTCGCGGCCACCTTCAAGGCGGCCACCGACATCGCCGCCGGCCACCCCAACCCGAATTTCCGCAACCGCAATCTCACCCGCGACGGGCGCGTGCTGCCGATGCAGTGGTCCGGTATCTGGTCCGAGCGCGCACAGTGCATCTATGCGGTGGGGCGCGACCACTCCGCGCTGCAGCGGGCCGAGGAGATGGACGCCGCGCAGCGGCGCGTGCTGACCGCGATCGCGCGGGGCGAGCCGCTGTCGGAGGTGCTTGCCGGCATCGTGCTCGCCTACGAGGCACAGCAGGGCGGCTCGCTTTGCTCGGTGCTGCTGCTGGAGGACGGCCGCCTGCGCCACGGCGCCGCCCCGCACCTGCCGAGGCAGTACATGAAAGCGATCGACGGATCGCCGATCGGGCCGGAGGCCGGATCCTGCGGCACTGCCGCCTGGCGGCGCGAGCGGGTGGTGGTGAGCGACATCGCCACCGATCCGCTGTGGGCCAATTACGCGTCGCTGGCGTTGCCGCACGGCCTGCAGGCGTGCTGGTCGACGCCGATCATGGCGCGCAACGGCAGCGTGCTGGGCACGTTCGCGGTGTACTACGGCGAGGTGCGCGAGCCGACCGCCGACGAACTGGCCGCGCTCGATGGCATGGCCGCGCTGGCGTCCATCGCGATCGAGCACGAACAGGCGTTCCGTCAGTTGAGCGAGAGCGAGCAGCGCTTCCGCTCGCTGTTCGACCATCACCCGGATGCGGTGCTGGCGCTGGACGGGGAGGGCCGCATCGTCCAGGCCAATGCCGCCGCGTCGGTGTTGCTGGGTGCGGCGCCGGTCGAGCTCAGGCAGCGCCCGCTCGCTCGCTTCCTCGCCGAGGACGACCGCGCGCGCGTGGAAACGGCGCTGGTGGCCGCCTCGGGCGGGGAGTCCGGACGCCTGCAGGTGAACCTCCAGGATGGGGCGGGGCTGAGATTCCCGGGCTACCTGGTGACCTTGCCGATCCTGGTCGGCGAGCAGTCGCGCGGTCTGTTCGCGGTGCTGCAGGACCACCGCGAGCTGCGCCGTGCCCAGCAGGCGATGGCGCGTCAGCTGGCGCTGCTCACCGCCGTGGCCGAAAGCGTCGGCGAGGGCCTGCTGGCAGTGGATGCCGAGGGCCAGCCGACCTTCCTCAACCGCACGGCGGCGCAACTGCTGGGGCTGCCGACCTACGGCGTGCCGCGGCCCGAAGCCCTGCCGCCCGAGGCGCGGGCCGCCCTCTCCGGCATCCTGGCCGGGCGCGACTTTGTCGGCGAAGAAGATGCCCGGTTCGTGCTGGGCGAGGCGCGCGCGCTCGATGTGGCCTACGTCGCCACGCCGCTGCGCGACGACGGCCGGCTGGCCGGTGCGGTGCTGGCGTTCCGCGACATCGGTGACATCAAGCAGGCCCGTCGCTCGCTGCGCGACCGCCAGCGCTTTTTCGAACTGTCGCTGGAGGTGTTCTGCATCTTCGATGGCGACATCGGCTACTTCGTGCAGGTCAATCCGGCTTTCTGCCGGTTGCTGGGTTACGACGAGGCCACGTTGCTGGCCACGCCGCTGCTCGACCTGGTGCATCCGCAGGACCGCATGGCCACCGAGGATGCGGCGAACTGGC
>JAGWVM010000024.1 GCA_018970895.1 Lysobacteraceae bacterium
AAGTCGTGACCCGATTTCCCCCCCCACGTCCGGAAGGACCCGCAGACGGCGCTCATCCCGAGCGCGTCTGCCAGCCGCCTAATATCGCTGAGCCATACCGTCGTTCGCGCCGGTTCCAGCGGATCAGGCTGCCTGGTCGGCGTTGGCGGCTGCCACGGTGGTATATCGCAGCTCACGGCGAGCATCCATCGGAGAGTTTGGGAAGAATCACGAAAGTCATAGTACGCCTCGGAAGGTTCCAGTTGCGGACCCAATTGCGAATGGATGAAACGGTGGTTGTATATTTGACTGCCATATCCTTCATGGGCACTCCGGCGAGCCACATCGACACAAACTCTTCCTTGCGGGCTTCCCATTTGGCTGTTGCCGCGGCCCTGACATGGTCGCGGTATGCCTTGGCACGAAAAGGAAGGTTCAACGACAGAACCCCTCGTGCACGACCTATGGGCCATCGCTTCCCCGGTGGATTCTGTAGTCGCATTTTCAACAACCGATCTGGGTTTTCCTTTATTTCACTTACACGCAGCTCGGAAAGCTTTTCGAATGTGGCAGACGAGCAAAGTCCAACTGACAGCGGCAGGCCATGTTCTAACTTGTAGGATTCCGGGGTGTACCCATGTTTAAAAACATGCTTGCCAAGCATCTTGTAACGCTTTCCGCAAACCTTGCAAACTGTCGCCATCGTTTCATCCAGGTATTGTTTACGTCTTGTGCCTTTAATGGTGCTCACGTCGCGCCCCCATCAATTGTTGGAGTGGATCTGATCTGCTGATCACCAGGGTTAGATTCCTTGTCGTATTCGTACGGTGTAGGACCGGTGTAATTATCATTCGCTAGCTCGGGCATATAGAACGACGGAGCGGCAATCTTGGTATTCACGCTGGCCAGCACGTTCCTGGCGAAGCAAATCATGTCCCACCATGTTCCTTCAAACTGGCACGACTCAGTCTTTCCGTGGCCGACAAACCAATCACCAAGCCCTTCAGATTCAGCGATGTTGGCACGCTTGGCGCCGCTCAGGCCAGAAACCGGCCATTTGTTTATGATTGTTTTAGGCATAGGTTTATTTCTCCGGTAAGGGTTCGGAATCTAACTATGCGATTCTGACGGATCCGGCGACGCGCCCGGCAACTGATCCGTGGGGTTAGGTGCGGTGCGCGTTACGCGTATCAGCTTTTCACGCCACGCCGCTTTCAATTCAGCATCTGACTTTATGCAATTGCCGGCAAAATAATTCAGGAACTTCCGTCGCGTCCCATCTCTGCATATCAGTATATCACCGCGCTCAAGTCCGGTCAGATCGAGTTTCATGCTCATGACTTGCTCCTTGATTTAATTGCTCGCCTACGCCGCGCGCCCAACGCGTTCCGGGCCATCCCAGCCGCGACGGATAATTCCCCCTCGGTTGGGTTGTCCCGCTTGATGATCTCGCCGGCGATGGCCAGGCGGTGGTGGCGGGGAAGGGCGTCAATTTCTGCCCAGATGTTAGGCCGGTTCATGCATCGCCTTTCCAGATAATCTCGTCCAGACGTAACATCTGCGCCTCGATCTGGGACTTCCAGCGGATCTTGCCGGCGTCGTACTCGATGATCGCCGCGCGCTCGCAGATCTCGTCCGCCAGCTCCTCGGGCACGCCGCGGGCGACCAGCTCGCGGTGGAGCGGGTCACAGTGATGGGTGGTGAGGATCACTCGCCCTCCGCCTTCGGACGCGTGGCCCACTCGTCGGCATAGACGGCGGCTTGGTTCGACCATTGCACGTTGACGCCATCCTTGAGTCCGCGACGCACGGCCCACTCGATGAAGGCTAGAGCATCCTCGGCGGTGGAACACTTAGCGCGCTTGCGGCAGAGCTGCGACCATCCCTCGGCTGCCGAGTCGGTCGATGGCATGCCGAGCCCGCGTAAGGTGGCGACGAGTAGGTCGCGCTTCGACCCAGTCCTTACCCTTACATTGTCCTTACCCTGTGGGGCTAAGTAGCCCCCATTGGACCCATCATGGCCCCTAACTAAAATTAAATCATCTACAGTCAGCATGTTATGCCGAAGTTTCATAACAACGCCGCGGGCATAACGGTCATTTACAGGGTCAAAACGTCCCTTGAATTGAAACCCGACAAACTTGGGCAGGAACCAGTGGATCGGTTTGGGCAGAGCGCGCACCCGGCCATCGTACTCAGATGGTACGGACGACAGGTCAACAGGGGTGCCGATTTCGAACGCGACCTTGTCAGGATCCAACTCTACCACGCCGGCGATATCGCAGTTGTCGCAGAGGTAGACCCATAGCAGCTTGAGATGGCACGGCAGGCGCCGGAACCACGGATCAACCCACTTGCTGGTTTCGGTGAAGCGGAGGCTCATGCGTCTCTCCCCCTCTCCATATCCTCAGCCCAGAACTCCCACCTCCTCGCGACGTCCGCCATGACGACGTGGTGCCCCATCGTCCGGTATACGCAGTCGCACTGCGCCAAGAGGTCGGCAACTTCCCGCGTCTCCCTCGCCAGCTTCCGCAACCGCATCGCCACGGCCAGGTTGTCGATGTGCTCGGT
Source organism: Lysobacteraceae bacterium (assembly GCA_018970895.1). Lineage (GTDB taxonomy): Bacteria > Pseudomonadota > Gammaproteobacteria > Xanthomonadales > Rhodanobacteraceae > Dyella_A. The sequence continues at coordinate 2,550 of JAGWVM010000024.1, forward strand.
CACGGCTTGAACTCCCCGCATCGGTCGCTGATAGACGTGACTGGCCACCATATATGTGCCTCCGAATCGGGGACATATCTTGAGTAGATTGGCTGCGGCGCATGGCGCAGGCACCGACCGCGGGTTGCCGGCTCGCGCGACTCATCTTCGGCGACTGGTCCGAGGATCAGCTTCCAGTGCTTGCACCGCCCGCAGATAGGTTGATCACTCACGCCCCACCCCCGGCGGCATTCCACTCCCTGCACCAGAGGCACCAACCAGTCTCGCCATCGAAGTGTCCTCCATCAGGTCTTACCCGCTTAGCCAAAATAGTTTCTTCGCCAATGGCGGTAATCTTGATGTGTTCTAGGCCGTATCCCTCATCGCCAACAAGCACCGTTCCTGGCGCCCAGCCATTGCGGCGGCATATCTCTGCCGATGACAACCGCCGATTGTTGAGCGTAGGAACCTCCGGCCCGGCTTTCGTGTGGTCAACCATGATTAGTCCTCACTCACAAGGTCGATGTCGGATTGCTGCCTCGGAGCATCAGTGCTTGATAGTTGTGTCCACCATCCGTCTTCCCAAAACAGCTCGGGGAGGCGATCTAGGCGAGTCGCTCGGACGGACTTCACGGATATGCCGATTGCCTCTTCGAGCGAGGCAACGGGGAAATCCGGCTGATAGAGGAACCATTGCCCTTCTTTGCGGACAGGGATCCACCTCCGGCCGAGCCGGTCGCGCATGGGGCAAAAGCGGTTGAGGTTGACATCACCCACGGTCGTCATCCTTGGCGCGTTTCCACGCCTCTCTAGCGTTGTTCTTGCTCCGCTCCCTAGCGTCGCGCTCAGCGGCGAGTGCGGCATCGACGCGAGCAAGCAACGTATTGCTGATGCCGACATCCTCCTTCACATGCTCCAGCATGATGCTAGAAGGTATCCAGCGACGGCATTCCCGCAGCAGTTCTACCAGACGCGCGCACTCGGCAGCGAGGCGGCGGCGCTCGTCCTCCGCCGCATCCGCCCGCGCCTTCTCTTGCCTGATCATCTCCCGTAGGCAGTGGAAGGCATTTGTGATTCCGCCGTCCAGAGGCACGCATTCGACTAGGCGCGGATCGGAGATTTCCTTGAACAAGAAGCGCGGTCGTACCACATCTGCGATGCGCAGGACTTCGCGGTATAATCCGCTTCTGTCGCCATGGATTCCCGCGCCAGATCCGGCGACGCTAATATCCTGGCAAGGGAATCCCGCATGGATGCAATCCACACGGCCGGCGTATTTGGATGGATCGAACATCCGCACGTCTCCTTCGTGCACGTGCAGTCCGGGGAACCATCCGCCTGCGGCCCGTTCTCGCAGGACGGCGCAGGCGTAGGCGTCCCATTCGACGGCGACGATTGGGGTGTGTCCAAGAATGAGGTCTGCAAGTAATCCACCGCCGGCTCCTGCAAAAAGGTGCATTGTGTTGAACATGGCCGCCACCTAACAACGCGGTGCAGTGGAGCCGCCCGACGTGTTACTTTCCATGACTAGTCTCCTGGTCGGCCCGCTGATCGCTGGGGTTGCCGGCATAGCCACGTCGTTCGTGGTGCGGACCTCAAGACTCGCAGGGTCCCAGCGGGTCAGGACACCAGACAGCGGCAGCTTGCCGAAGCGGTGGAAATGATCGCCCATGTCCTCGGCGTCGGTGAACCCCTCGTCCTTGGCAAGAGACGCCCTCCCGTTGGCGTCCAGCACCTTCCCGTCGATGACGAACCGGCAGACGGCGAAGATCGGGTACAGCATCCCGGTGGTGTCGCGCGGGTCGGGACCGATGGGTATGTTGATCGGCAGGACGGCCGAGCAGACCGCCGTGCCCAGGATCCCCATCGGGCTGCCATACGGCCGGCCCGTCCAGTAGCGCAGGGCGAACCGCTCGCCGACCTTGACCTTGGTCTTCTGGCGGATGGTGCTGACCTTGATGCCCTGGCGGATGGCGTCGTGAAAACGCGGCAGGAATGTATAATACTTCATGCGTCCTCCGATTGCCGGCCAACAACTGCACGCACCGGAGCGGCGGACGCGCCGGTTCCGGTGGCGGAGTCAGCGGCGCCGCCCGGTGGTGATCGGGGGTTGGAGGCTACAGGTGGCATGGACACATTCTGCGCCGATACGGCCAGGACCTCGGCGATCCAGTCGTCATAGTCCCCGGCCTCGACCGGACCAAGAGACTCGCCAACCTGGCGAATGAAATAGCCGACCGAGCATAAAAACGGTCCATGTACTACTGCCGGTCCATTAGGGTGGCGGACGATCCGCAGGCGCTCGGGAAACTTAGGATGGCATGCGATAGTTTCATATTCCTTCCAGGCAATCGCCCGGACGCGTCCATAGTTATCCTTGCCTTGGCCAGTATTTGTTTCGTTAATCATGCCTTCCTCACCAGCGCGCTAAGCCTGCTCCGTGTTGCTCCCATCCCGCACTTCCCGCCGCGGCGAACCCACCGCGTGGGCTGGTGCTCGATGCCGTACCAGCGGCGTTTGTAGGATTTCATCGCGCCACCTCCGGATCCGCATCATGTGCTTTATTGTGGTCAATCTTAGCCCCAGCCGGCAGCGTCCAGCACTCCAGATCCGGATAGTGCGTAGCCTCACCAGCCACTGACATGGCCATCAACTCGGTGCGAACCTGGCCGTAACCGTCGCTAATCCTGTCGGCGGTCAGCGCTCGCGCCGTCCAGGCGTCGTGGGCAGCGATGGGCACGGATACAGGGCCGCGGTTGAGGCGCTGGCGGAGGAAGTCGCGGAGGGTCATGCCGATTTCTCGACGGGGGCCGGCGGACCAACCGACGGATCAAAGAGTGGCCCTTGTGCCTGCTTGATCTGTTCCATGGTCGAGACCTGGGCGTCCACGAACTTGATGACATTGGCAGCCGATTGGCAAAGCATGAGTTCCAGGGTCTTGGAGACGGCGTCATCTTGGGCGATACTGCGAATATGGATGGAACCGGCGTCGTCTTGTGAAATGAAAACAGACACACAGACGCCGCTCATGACTTCCCCTCCCATCCCCACGACCCGCTTCCCACACGGAGCCTGGGCCGGTTCTTGCGGGTCTCTGAGAGCTGCTCCGCGCTGTACTCGTTGCGCTTGACTAGCTCCGTTCGCGCCGCTGCCTTCTCGGCGGCCGTGCCGCGGGCGAGGTAGCGGTAGAGACAAAGCTGGGCGGTGCCGGCGTTGAATGGGAGAGGTGCTGGTTTCATGGCATGCCCCTAGAACGGCGGAGCCTGGTCGTCGGGGTGCGTCTCCACCGCCGGCTTGGTGGGACGGGCGGCGGGGTCGGCGTCGGACTTCTCCTTGCGCTCCAGGCACTTCGCCGTGGTGCACCGCACATGGTGCGGGCTAGTCTTTTTCTGGCCGTCCTTCTCGTAGTCCTCGGAGTAGGGCTCGCCTTCGACCAGGACCAGGGACCCCTTCTTGGCGTCCCGGGCCAGCCACTCGGCCTCCTTGCCCCAGATCGTGCAGCGCCAGAACGTGGTGCGCTTGCCCCACTCGCCGTTGATCTTGGCGCGGGTATCGACGGCGAGGCTGAACTTGGCGAACTTCTGTTCGCCAGATTCCTTCATCTCGACATCGGCGGTGATGTGACCCATGAGGGTGCAACTGGCGTGGTAGGGCATTACTTGGGCTCCTTGGTCCAGTGGTGCGGCCTGCCGTCGCGGAAGTAGCACCAGGCGGACTCGGCTGGGCCTGGGTCGATGGCGAGGATCACGACGCGAACTCCTTGGCGACCAGCACCTCGCACGCCCGTCCGGTCGCGCGCGCCGGATCTCGCCGCTGGGGCGGATCAGGTCGCGGATGATCAGCTCGGCCACGCGCGGGCGGACCGTGTCACCGGACAGCCCGGTCGCGGCCTCGATCTCCTGCCGCGTCAGGCCGTGGATGCCCTTGGCGTGGATCGCGGCGAAGACCTTGGCCCGGGCGTCGACCGCGGCGAAGCGCGGCAGGGACGAGGCGGCGGCATCGCTCGTGCGCGAACCCTGGACGAATGGGCGGTCGAGCATGGCCTACCCCACCGCTTCCATCTGGCGCAGCATCCAGCCCGGCACCGGCAGCGGCTCGACCTGCTCCTGGTGGTCGGTCCAGTTGCCGCTGGCCAGGCGCTCGCCAATCTCGGCGGCGATCTCGCGCATCTGGGTGTCGGCGTGCTCCAGGACCTCGTGCGGGATCTCGTAGATGCGGCAGCGGGCCCCGCGCTCCCACTCGACCGCGACCAGGTAAGCGTGCTCCAGGGCCACGCCGTCGCCAGCGAGACACCAGCCGGCTACGGCAGCCTGCAGGTGGTACCCCAGGTCGATGGACTGCGCGCCGAACCGGCGCAACTCGCTGGTCTTCTTGAGGTCGAAGACGCAACCCTCGGATGGCAACAGCCAGTCTGGTCGCGACTGAAGGCCCAGCCCGAGCGCAGGCGCCTGGCGGCGCACGGTGGCCTGGGCCATCGACTTGGTGATCCGCGGCCAGGCCGAGCACGCACGCACGGCGGCGGCGGCATCGGCCAGGATCGCCATGTCGTTCTCGGTCAGAAGCTTCTTGCCGCTGTTGGCCTCGACCCAGGCCTTGCCCTCCTTGGTGCGGCCGTCGTGCCCCTTCGGCTTGATGGCGAAGCGAGCGTCAAAGTCGGCGCCGTTCTCGGTCAGGAGGCAATCGAGCGCGGCGCCCTGCTCCACGCCGCCGGGCGTGGAGGGCTTGACCTGGCCGTCCAGGAACAGCTTGAACCAGGGGGCGCCGTTGTCGGCAAAGTAGCGCAGCGTGGTCTTGGACAGCCACGCCGGGGCGCTGGCGTGGTACTGCTCGATCGGCAGGTCGGAGGCGGGGACGATCACTTGGCACCCCGCTTCCCAGCCTTGCCCTTCGCCCTGCGCTTGGCCTTCGGCTTGTCCTCGGGCGGGATCGGCAGGTCCTTGCCGATGACGCGGCCCTTGATCTTGAAGCCGTGGGGCAGCGCCTCGACATCGGAGTCGGCCAGGTAGAGGTCGTCCCCGACCGAGAGGCCGACCGGCAGCTTGACGTTCTTGCAGCCGCTGAGGTCGAGCCAGCCGCCGACGCTGGTGGGCAGGGTGATGCCCTTGAGGTCGCAGCCGCGGAGGTCGAGCCAGCCGCCGACGCTGGTGGGCAGGGTGATGCCCTTGAGGTCGCAGCCGCTGAGGTCGAGCCAGCCGCCGACGCTGGTGGGCAGGGTGATGCCCTTGAGGTCGCAGCCGCGGAGGTAGAGCCAGCCGCCGACGCTGGTGGGCAGGGTGATGCCCTTGAGGTCGCAGCCGCGGAGGTCCAAGTCGCCCTCGTGCTGCGACCCGAACAACTGGAGCCCCGGCGGCAGCAGGTCGGGGACGTACTTGAGCGCGTGCTTGGGCTCAACCCGCGCCATACGGTTGCAGCGGCCAGAGCGGATGTCCGAGGCGAGGCCGGTAGGCAGCCCTTCGCGCCCCTCGCGGTGCTCGCCCTTGACGCCGAGGACGATCTCGATGGCGCTGTGGCCGGTGGCGTCGACCCAGCCCTTGGGGAACTTGCCATCCTCGATGGCGGCCTCAATGTCCTTGTCGACCAGCCAGTGGGGTTTGCCGTTCTTGTCGACGATCCAGCTAGGGAACTCGCACATGGCTCAGGCCTTTCCGCCGGTGGTCGGCTGCTGGGCGTTGGCGGTCTGGGGAGCGGTCGTTGCCGGCTGCGCGCCGGGCTTGGCCGCGAGGTCGTCGCCGCCCTTGGGCTTGTCGGCCTTCACCTCCGGGAACTCGGTGTCGGGATCGAGCTCGCCATCCTTGATCGCGGTGTGCGTCCCGATCAGGTCCTCGACGTGGGCGAGGGTGATCTCGTCGGAACCGGCGATTCCGAGCTTGGCGAAGATGCGCTTGGGCTCGATGCCGATGGCGGTGAAGGCAGCGAGGCACTTGCTGCGGCGTTCGGCCAGGGTCTTGGCGTCGCCCACCGCCACGCGCTTGGCCTGTTCGTAGATCGGCTTGGCCAGGGCGAAGGGAACGGCCTTGAAGATGGCGTTGCGCAGAGCGAGCGAGCAGGCCGCGTTGCAGGTCACGGCTATCATGTCGTCCCCGAACCGGCTGCCGTTCTTGGTGGTGATTCGGCGGCGGACCTCGGTGCTGGTCGAGACGTTGGCCTCCAGGTCGTGGCATACGCCTTGCGCGACGACTTCCTTCTCGCCGATCTCGATGATGCGCGCGCCGAACTTGAGGTTGCCGTAGGCGTTGGCGACGATCTCGGCGAAGCGGACGCTGGGGCCCTCGATCGTCTTGGCGCCATCCCGGCCCTGGCGGCTCAGGCGGTAGTAGCAGGACGCGGCGACCTCGGCGTCGATGGTGGCCATCGTCAACGCCTGGGTGCGGAAGCGGGTGAGGCTGCGCGGGTAGCGGTGGGCCGTGGCGACGGCGACATCGAACTCGGCCTTGGTCTGCGACTCCAGCGCGGTGGGCTGGATGACCTCGGTCTTGTGCTCGGTTTCGATCTCGTTGGCGAAGGTGGTGTTGCCGGTCATGGGATGGTTCCTGGTGCCCGTGGTTGCGACGGGTGGCGCTGTGGGCCGAGCCTGTAGCCCTGGCTCGGCGGAAGGTCAGCCGGTGGTCTGGAGGCCGCGGACGCGCTCGCGCAGGATCGCGGTGTGCGCATCGACCGCGGCTCCGACGTAGTTCTCGGGGGTCAGGCCGAGCACCGTGGCCATCGCCATCTGCTCGTCAGTGAGGGCGACCTTGACCACGTTCTTGCGGCGCGGCTAGATCACGATGGGGGCGGAATCGTCGGACATGGGGTCTCCTGGTTGGATGGATCAGTGGAAGAAGGCGAAGACGAGGACGACCGCAGCGCCGGCGACGGCTATGGCCAGCGGGTTGATCTGCGACCACAGCTCGTGCGCGGCGTGGTCCTGGCCGCCCTTCACCAGCGGGATCAGCTGGCTGGTGCGAGTCGGCGACTCCAGGACGCGGCGCGGCTTCGGGATCACGGTCTCCGAGCCGCAGCCCGAGCAGACGTAGCGCACGCCGGCGGCGGTGCGGGTGATCTGGTGCGGGCGCTCGGCGCAGTTGCAGGCGGTCATGTCAGGGCCTTCCGTCGTAGGGGGTGCCGGCGGGGCAGAGGGAGCGGTGATTCGGGTCATCGCGCCAGTCGGTGCGCGCGAGATCAGCCTCGACCAATTCGGCGAGCGGAGGGACAGCGGCGGCGGCGCGGTCGTAGGCGGCAGCTTCCAGGCGGGCGTCTTCGCTGCGCCAGTAGGAGTCCCACTCGGCCTGGGTGCGGGGCTCGGTCACGACGGGCACGCCAGGGCCTCATCGGCGGCAGAGGGCTGCGCGGTGATGCCCATGCGCGCGGCGCCACGGTCGATCATCTTGGCGACCTGACCGCGCCAGCCGTCCACCCGATCGGCGGGCAGCTGAACCAGGCGCACAACAACGCGCTGGCCTCGGCTCACGACTTCGGCTCCGACAGGCCGAGGGCGGCGAGGTAGGAGGCGCGAATGGCGCGCTGCCTGGGGTACTTGCCGGTCCGCTCGCAGGTGCTGATCGTCCCGGTGCTGACCTGGGCAGCGGCGGCGAGGGCTCGCCACTTCAAGCCGGCCGCGATCCGGGCCTTCCGCGGGTGGGGGAGCTTGTGTTTTATATCTGACGCAGGCATGTCCGGGGTCTTAGATTGTTTTAAAACTGATGCAACAACTTCTCACTTCATTTCTGAAACAATCCGGATGCCAAGGCGGCCAGGCTGTTGCAGGAGGAGGCGAAGGCCAAGGCCAAGCGGTCAGCTCAGGCCAGGGCCAGCATCAAGGCCGTCATCCTGGCTGTGGCGTTCGTCGCCATCTCGGGTGCCGGAATAGCTGTGGCCGGCGATTATGTCGGGATGTGGTCTCTCGGGATTTTTCCTCATCCCAGCGAGAAGCCTGCTCCGGTCGCCGTGCGCGCGACCACTCCAGCACCGATAGCGCCACTGGTCGTCCAGGCGCCGTCTCCCAGGCCCGCACCTCCCGCGCAGCCTGTCGCCGCACCCGTGGCAATCGTTCCCGTGGCCGCCGCTCCGGTGGCGAGGAGGGCGCCCGATGCAGCCGAGCTGCGGCGCGCCGAGGATCGCCTGAAATCAAAGCAGCGCGGTGTAGACCTTGTTTCTCGGGACCTCGCTGAGGTCCGTGCTAAAATCGATGGCGACCTAATATCCTTGATTGGCTTCGTGCCAACGCCCCGCGATCGAGAGATCCAGCCTGCGGATTGGCAGTCGCACCAGCCAAATGCAATTTTTACGCTAGTTCAAGTGAGCAAAGAAACTGGCATTGTCTATAATGTTCATCTGATTCGGCAGCAGAATGCACAGGCTATGGTTGACAATCTGACCAATGAGCTAGAGAGAGAAAAGCGGTTGGAGCACGACATCCTTAGCAGACTTGATAGGGCGATAAGCGAACGCGATGATGCCAAGTATATGCTTGATCAAATGGAAAAATAATTGTATGTTGTCGAAAAGGAAAAACAGATATATAGGACCGCAACGTTTTTTCGGAATGTGAACTTAGTTGCTAAGCGGTAGCAGCCCGTACAGGGCTATTGCTCCACTCTGCGCCGTCGATGCATTGCCAGGAGATCCGTACCCTTTGCCGAGCAAGTTATTATCGAGCATAGATGGAGATCCGCCGATTGCCGCCGACATGGAGATTCCCCAAACAGAAAGACGACCGATACCGATATTAGGGCCTCCGCTTTGACCAGGCTGCCCAGGGAATTTGCGCTGTGCAATGATGTGGGCATAAACATCTGGCGTCATTGATCCGCTAGCGCCAAATCCACCGACCCCTGGCGTTGCCACATTTCCGACCCCAATGGTTGCCGCAGTCCCATCGTTTCCACCCTTTGCCGTAACCGTGGTTGTATCGATTGTTAGCGTTGTGTCTTTCGCTCCGCCAGCGACACCTATTGCATATGTTATTCCAGTAATCGCATGTAATCCGATGGCGTCAAAGTCTATTTCCCAACCCTCACCTGCTTGTCCAGCTCCGCCGCTAGCGCCGGAATAGAACTGCAACGACCCCCAACCGCCTCCGGTCGAATTGACAGCGTAAGCTCCGCAAGCTGTGCTGGCAGCATCTGCGCCACCCGCACCACCGGCAGCTACCATCCTGGCCCTGAAGTACCTATACGTCGAGGTTGGAATGGTATAGGATGTTCCAGAAGTTAGGACAGTGATAAGAGTTTCAGACCATCCATATCTGTCGACCTGCACGAGTGGAGGCGAAAGGTTGATCAGGGCGGCGCTGGTTGATAGTGCATCCATGACCACCACAGCGAGGGATGTTGGCGCTGTCGTGGTTGTTGCGCCAGCCACGGTTTTGCTTAGATAGTAACGAGATCCCGCAGTTAGCCCTGATAATCCTGTGATCACCCCGCCTGTGAAAATAACAAAGGCGTTCACCGACAAGACAACTCCGACCACGCCGTCTATCTGCGCATGCGCAAAAGTATCGGCTTGTGCAAGGGCGTAGGTCGATAGGCCAGTGCACCTGATTACCTGGCCAACCGTGAATCCATGTGCAGTCTGCTGGACGACGTATGAGGTCGATGGTTGCTGAGCCGAAAAGCCTGGGTAGATCGGCGCCTGCCGCGCCAGCGACTCGACGCGCTGCATCAGCCGCCGATGGTTGCGCAGATCGCGGCCGAGCTGTCGGACGTCTTCGTTCACTGCAGGTTCCCGTCGTAGGCCACGAAGTCAGTGCGCCAGGTGGTCTCGCCAGAGTCGTGGACGTAGTCGATGCAGGTGATGGGGGTATTGAGTTGTACGATGCTCTCGTTGCCAGATGTGCCATTGTAGGTGACAGTGGCCACGAACTGACCCAACGTTGGGTACTTAACGGATCCCGCATTGTCGGTGGCAAACTCAGTCAGGAATCCGCAATCCTTGATGGTCCATGTTCCGGGGTTGTGAATAGTCCCGTAGTAGTACCAGGCCAGCGAGGAGATGAAGGCCAGCGCGTTGCGGTCATCGCGCAGGACTCCCGGAGTTCCTGGCGACGCGCACCAGACGGGGAGCCCTGGGGCATAGTTGAGCTGGGCAGCGGCAGTGTAGTCAAGCTCGAATATGGCATTTGGCGCTGAAAGCCAGAGGTGCAAGCCGTCGATGGTGATCACCATCCGCCGTCCTAGCTGGTCGTAGTTGCCCGACATGCCGCTGCTGTTGTAGCGGATCGCCGGCCGCGTTCCGAGTTCCAGGCCGACGATGGTATTTAGCATGAGCTTATTAAATCCGCTTGAGGTATTGATACCAGATACCGTGGCCGTGTTGATCTGGTTCTCCATCGGCTGGAAGTGGTTGGGATCGTCGGTCGGGTTCGACAGGAAGCGGTATCCCGTCGAGTCCTCAATCGGATGGCTGATATAAAGACCGAAGTCGTCGACCTGGATGTTGAAACCGGCGAAGTTGAGCGGCAGCCAGGCCGGCGAAGCTCCGGCGTTTTGCGAGCCTTGGTACATGACCACCGGCGGCATGCGGCCCGGCGGCAGGTAGTCGCTGGCGGCATCCCAGCGTGGATAGCCCTTCACCGGGTCCGGTTGGGCGGAATAGTTCCACCCCTCGTAGATCGGTAGGTCAGGCAGCACGCGAACGGTCATGACGCTGCTTAGCCCGAACGTCGAGCCGGCTAGGCCGCTGGTGTTGATGCCGCCGCTGTTGTCGGTGTCGTAGTCGATGGTGTGGGTCGGGCCGTATGGTATCGTCTGGACAGAGAAGTTCCATGCCGAGATTGCGGGGATGCCATATCGTCGCCAGATCTGGCGCCACCGCGGAAGGCAGAGCAGGAACGGGACCATGCCCAGGCCGCTGAACGTCGCCTGATCCGTGGCGCTCCACCGCTTCTCAAGCGAACCGCCGAAGAAGTTTAGGTTGCAGAGGACCTGGATCGGCTCGCCCTGCACCACCAGCATGTCGACCACCGAACTGGTGCGGTCGTCGTACTGGAACCCGTCGTCGGTGATGCGATGGTCGCCGTTGAGGTCGACATCGATGGCCGTGCTTCCTCGCTGTGCCCCCTGGATCGTGTTAGTTCCGAGAAGCGGCATATCGCCATACGTCTGGACGGAACTGTAGATCAGCGAATCAGGGAATGATGGTATGCATGACAGGGTCATGCCGACACTGCCGTCCGGATTGCTGCCGTCGTCGTAGACCATGAAGCAGGAGCCGCGGCCACGCTGGCGGTTGCAGACCCGGCGCAGCAGATCGAAGCAGCTATCGCCAGGGCTCACAGACCAGGCGTAGGTCCCGCCGAACAGATCGCTGGGCACGTTGACTTGTATCAGCGGCTCGCCCAAAGCGCGCGACGATGCCAGGGCGTGCTTGACAACCTCCAGGTCCGTCCACGGCGCCGACGACGTGGTCCCATCGACTGGCAGCTTGTGCGCCTGGTAGTAGGCGTGGATGTCGGGATAGCCGTTCGCTCCGGACATGTCGCCGAAGGGATCGCCGGGTGTCGCGCCTGGCTGGCTTGGGGTATAATTCGGATCCTTGTTACCCAGAGCCTTGCGGAACCAGCCATGCAAAGGGATGTTATAACCTGGGTGACCCTTCGCGTGCGGCGCAGCGGCGGTGTAGTGCCGATCAAGCGGCCAGTTGCGGGTGCGCGAGAGCACGCCGGCGCAGTAGTAGATGGTGCGGCCGGCGCCGGTGATGCCAGGGAACTGCTGCGCCCGCTGGTAGATCACGGTGCCAACGAACACCGTCTTCCAACCCGATCCCGGGCCGGTCGGCAGACTCGACACGCCGTTGGGAAACGTCTCGTCGTCCATCACCTGAATCTTGATGGCGACACCTGGAGACTGGCTGGTGTAGCCGGTCAGATCAAGTGCATCGACAAGCACGCCGTTTATCTGCCCGGTGTCGATGTAGAAGCTCGCCCGGTCTTCGTCCGGCAGGCACCAGCGGGTTACCCGTTCGACATGGTAGCCGCCCTGGGCGACCGTCCCGGTCATGACCGTCCCCGGCGTGCTGCTGGTGCGGTCGAAGATCGCCGGCACGGGCAGAACCTGCCACGGCTGGCCGCCGGCGGCAGTCCACTGGCCCTCCGGCATCCAGAGGATGCGGAAGATCGCGCGGTTGCGGATCGACTGCGGTAGGGTTATCACTGCGATACCACCTGCAAATCCCACTCGGTGTCGATCGAGGCGCTGCTGGTCTGGCTGCCGAAGACATCGGACGAGGTATTGCCCAGGATCTGCTTCGGGTTCGGGAACGCCTTACAGTCGATGACGAAGACAGTGACACTCTGGCCGGACGGCGTGTAGTCGATGGTGACGAAGTCGCCCTTTGTCAGCTCCATCTCGCGTGCCATGTGGTTGGCGGTTGGGTAGTCGACGGCGCCGACTATGGTTATCATCTTGAAGACGGGGAAATGTGCCCCGGCGATACGGTAGCGCGCGCCATCGACGTTCATTGGTTGTAGAACTTCGCCGCTGAACTGCGGACTTGTTGGGATGGCTCCGCGGCCGGGAAAGACGCAGCCGACGGCAAACCATGGCGATGATGCGATCGCGTTGCCGAAAACGGATCCTACATAGGTGATCGTGGCTACAGTTGATGTGGCCATGGCTTAGCGCCCTCCGGTGGTGCTGGGCGGGGCGCTGTTTGCCTTGCGCGCCTCGTGCAGTTGCTGTCGCTGCAATTCGATCAGGTGCGCCGCCTGGCGTGCCGTCATGCCAGGATTTGCGGCGGTCATCTGGCCGATGGTCTTCGCCGTGTCGTCTCCATCGCCAAAATCCATCACATTGCCGAACTGGCTGTATGCGGCTGCTCCGGCAGCCCCCAGGGCGTCATGGACCGCCAGGGCGCGGATGCGCGCCTCCTCGTCGAGTCGTTTGATGCCCTGTCGAAACTTACCAGCCTGGGCCTGATAGACATCGGTCTCGCGTCCAGCGGCGTCGCCGCGGTAGAGTTGCGCGCCGAGGGGAGTCCGCATGCCGTGACGCTGAGCATCCTGCAGCGTCCTGGCCACGCCCGGGAATGGCTGCGACAGGATGGCCGAGGCGTCGGCCAGCGATCGGTGCTGCGCCCCGGTGTCGGCGATGACGTCTAGCGTCTCCCCGAGCATGGGAGGAGCCATCGGGTTGGAGCGCATGTAGGCCGCGCGCTCGGCCAGCAGCTTGGCCACGTCCTGCGGGGTGACGCCGGCGCCGAACCCGCCCCGCTCGGCCCTGTCGATCACATCCTGGGCGTTCTTGCCGCCCATGGCCTGGATGGACTCGGCGATCGACTGCCGAGTGTCGCCGACGGTCTTGGCACCCTCGGCTCGATTCTTAGCGAGGTCGTTCATCGCCTGAGCGACGGTGCCCATCGCCGAGACCATGACGCCGGCGGCCGTGGTCGCGGTATGGAACTCCTTGGACAGCTCCTCGGCGGCCTGGGCTGCCTCGCGCTCCCTGTCGCGCTGCACAGCCTGGTCGTTCGAGAAGTCGGCGGCGACGCGGTTCGCCTCCGCTTCCAGAGCCATGTCCTTCTGGCGTGCGATGCCGACGGCGGCGCTGGCGTCGCTGCGCCGGTAGCCTCCGGCGCCGGACGTGGCGCTTGGGGTGTAGCTATCGACCAGCGACTGCATGTAGCCGGGCTGCGACTCGTAGTTCCCGTGGCGGACAGCATCGCTGACCGACAGGTTGGACGCTTCGACTTTGGCGAGCTGTGCCTCAGCGCGATCGGCAAGCTTGCGTTCGGCCGCAAGCCTGCGCCGGCGCTCGGCAGCAATGGCCTGCTCGTCGGCCGCCTTGGTCTTTTCAAAGTCCAGGCCGGCGTTGGTCTCGGGGAGGTCAGGCACCGCGGGCCTCCTGGGCCATGCTGGCCCGCTGAGCGGTGATGGTGGCGCGGTTGGTGCGGCCGAGCTGGCCGGCGTCGTAGGCGCCGATGGTGGCGCGGTTCTCGAACTGGCCGTCCCTGGTCTCGACCGCCGCCATGGCGAACCGCTGGCTGATGGCCACGACCTCTTCGGCGAAGCGGGCGCAGATCTTCTCGCCCTCGGCGATGGTGATCTTGGCCAGGATGTTGCCGGTCAGACTGTAGGCCTGGGCGATGTAGCCCGGCAGGCGCATGGTGATGTTCGCCTTGACCTGGGCGCTCCGCGCGCCGCCGACGGCCTTGGTGATGACCCTGGTGCTGGCGAGGACATCGAGGCGGGTTTCGCCGCTGCGCACGTTCGGCAGGATCGCGTCGGGATTGGTCTGCGCGGCCTGCGCCTTGATGCGCCGCGTCTTCTCCTTGATCTGGTAGCCAAGCTCACGCCGGGCATAGCCAGCGTTGAAGCGCAGCGGCAGGTAGGTGGCGATCCACCACTCCCAGGCGCGGGCCAGGCACAGCTCAAGCACCTGGGTGCGCTCCTTCGGCGGCAGGTAGCGCAGCCGCGACGCCAAGAGGAAGCGGCGGGTTATGACCCCGACTATGCTGATGGTGATTTCATCACCGCTGACGGTCGGCATAGAGCCCCGCGGCGACGTGCAGCACGCTGTCGATCAGGTCCTCGGACATGCCGAGCACGGCCAGCGACCCCTCGGACAGGCAGTAGACCAGGGACAGGAGCCGCGCCGCCCACCTGGCGCGGATGGGCATGTCGGGCAGGGTCTCGGCCTGGATCGCCGTCCGGATCTCGGTCGCCAGACGCATCGCCCGGTCCTGCTCCTGGGTGAGCACGGGGCCGAAGTCAGGGCCGCCGTAGCTGACCGAGAAGGCGCGGGAGCCGTCCGGGGTGAGGACGTGCGGGACGGCCCAGCGCACGCCCTGGACGTCCACCACGGCGAGCTTCCAGGGAGTCCGCACCTTGATGTGGCTCCGCGGCTCGAAGTCGCCAACGGCGACCACCTGCCAGCCTGGCGAGCCGTCCAAGGGGATCCATCCGTCTGCCGGCGGGGCGAACTGGAACGGGGCTGCGACCCCGAGCACCCGGTGGCCGTCGACGACGCACTCCTGCAGGTCCATGCCGGGGCCAGGCGAGGTGTACTCGCCCAGCTCCGGCGGCCTGCCGCCACCAGCCCCGGCCTTGGTGCGGTAGTAGAGCATCAGGTCGGCAGGGTGGCAGAGGTGGAGACGGTGATCGGGTAGGTCAGCGCGTTGGCCGCGGCATAGCTCGCCAGCTGCAAGGCCATCTCGGCCCGGTCAGTGCCCTGGGCGCCGCTGGACTCGATCGAGGCCATCGCGTTGGCCAGAGTGAAGCTGTAGCCGGTCGCCTGCAGGGTCTTGGACGCCGCATCGTAGGCGCGGGCGTAGAGGATGAACCCGGCGCCGGTGGCATCCTTGCCGCTGTCGGTGATCGCGGCATGCAGGGTCACCACGTCGTTGTGGGCGACGTTGGCGATCGCCTGGACCGCCCCGAGCCGGTAGGTCGTCGGATAGAACAGGCCGTCGTTCTGGATCGCTTCCAGACCGATTCCGGTGTCGAGCGTCCAGGACCGCACGCCCCAGCGGGCCGTAGCGTTGTCCACCAGGGGTCCCAGGGTGTGCAGGATGGGGTTCGCCCCGGACGGCAGCGAGGACGACCCGAGGGTTACTGGGTCGGTCAGGCCGTCGGTTGCGCAGAGAACCACGGTCACGTCAGCGAGCACGAGCGGGACCGCGCCGCCGGTCGGGTAGATCCGGCTGATCATGCCGTAGGCCAGGCCGGTAATCGCTGTCAGGCCCAGGGTCGTCGCGCCGGTGCCGATGCGCAGCGCCGGGGTGCCCGAGAAGGCGGCCTCGTACATGGTGAAGGCCGACAGGTTGACCGGCAGGAACTGCCCGAGGGCGCCCCATGCCGAGCTGAGCGGCATAGTCAGCCGGAAGGCCGGTCGCGATCCGGCACGGCGCATCATGCTAGGGTTGAGGTCGCCGCCGGAGCGGAACGGCTCGCGGCCGAGGTTCGGGCTGTAACTGATCCCCTGGAGCGCCACGATGGAGCCGTTGAGGTTGGCGTAGCCGAGGCCGGAAAGGTTGAATGCGGTGCTCATGGGTCAGCCTATGGCGTAGGTGAAGATGATCGGGATGGTCCTGGTGGCGATGACCAGGCCGAGGCTCTGTTCGTCAGACCATTCCTGGGCAGCGCGCGATGCCTTGTCGGGCATGGAGCACATGCCGACGCGGTGGCCAGTGATCGGCAGCCCGGCTACCTGCGTGGTCACATCATAGGCAATCGCGCGGGCGTTGGCCTCGATCGCGGCGGCGTTGACCTCCTTCTGGCGGAGGATCACGGTCAGCTGGCCATCGGGCAGGATGATTCCGGGTGCCGAGACCTTGGTCCCATCGGTGCTCGGCTCGATCAATAGCGACGGCTCCGGGTCCGGCGTCGCCGAGTTGCCCGGGGCGAGCGACGGGTAGTGGACCGAGCTGGTGACGTTCGCACGAGCGAGCCCCTGCCAGGTGGCAGAGGCCACGAGCATGATGCGCAGGGCGGTGACTTCTGGTGGCGGGTTGTCCCAGGACACTAGACCGCTCCCTTCCGCGGGTCTTCAAGGATCGGCGTGCGATATACCAGCCGGTAGGGCTGGACCGATCCGGCGGCGCCAGGTTGTACCTCGCGCACGTCCCATACCTGGCTGCCCGCTCCGCTTCCGCCGGTGCGGACTTGCGAGGTGATCGTGAGCGCGACGCTCAAGGTGAATGGGATGCGCAGTTGGGCCGTCTTCTCCAGGAACCAGAGCCCAGAGTCGGGGTCCTGGACCTGGATGGAGGCGCCGTCGATGACCCTGGCACCGGCCAGCGAGGTCCAGGTCGAGTAGGTGCGCGGGCTGGCGTTGAGGTTCGAGGTCAGGTTGCGGTACTCGATCGACGACGAGTCAGCGAATGCACCTATCGTTGCCTCGCTGATCCCGGTTCTGATGTCGTCAATCACTCCCATGGACTAGGCCTTGGGCTGCTGAACAACAGGTGGCGTTGTGACTGCCGGCTTTTTGCCAAAAATGGCATGCCATTCAGCCACTGCCCGCGCCTCGGCCTTATGCAATGCGGCGGCGGCATCGGCTTCCAGATTTGTCAACCCATTGACCACCTCGGTCTTGAGCGCGTTGTCAGCACCGAGATCACGGCGGTGATGCCAGGCCCAGCGGGTAACGGCATAGAGCCCAGCAACAGCAGCCGCCCACGGCAGCAGCTCGGACAAGAGCTGGGTTACTGGTCCAAGGATCAGGATCACCAAACCAGTCCCGGCAACCACGCCGGCAATCTCGGTACCCAGGGCAATTTTCTTGGCGATGAAAGCGACCAGTCCGCCAGCGATACCGCCAGCGACCACCATGAGCATCCCGATGAGCCAAGCGCGATCTACGCGACTTGCCTGCTGCTGCGCCTGAACCTCCTTGGCGTGCTCAGCCTCACCGGCCATGGTCGCTTCCTTGGATGCCTTGGCCAACCGATCGGCCTCGGCAGAGTAGGCCGCCGCCACCGCATCGGCCATGTCGGCCTGACGGTTCGCCTCGACCGCGGCGACTGCAGCGGCTTTAGCCGCAGCGATGTCGTTGCCGATCTTGCTCCGCTCAGCCTGCTCGGCGAGGTCTGCCGCGCGCTTGTCGGCCGCACTGGCTGCGGCCTTGGCCTGGGCGGCCTCAAGTCGCGCCTTGGTCGCATCGGCATCGACCACCTGCGCCCTGGCCTGGGTGGCGACCGCTGCGGCCTGGGCAGAGCCCAGGCGCGGCTGGGCTTCACCGCAACCGGCCAGCATGGTCAGGATGATCAGTATGGCGGCGAACAGGATCCCGGCGATGGCGATGTCGCGGTGCGGGCGGTAGGCGTGATGGCTCATGGATGTGCTCCGATGTTTGATGGCGGTTGTGCGCCCTGCCGACTGGCAAGGAGATATGAGGCGATGCACCCGCCGGCGAATATCCCGGCTAGGAGAGCGATGCGGATCACCGGGCCCCATGCAGCGACCGTCTGGACTCCAACCTTGATCGCCTTCGTCAGGCCGGAGCTGGATCCGACCGGCTGCTGCTCGGCGGTGGTGTCGTAGGCCTCGGTCCGCTCCCGGCTGCGCTGATGCCGCGCCGTCTCGCGCTCCTCGGCCAGGACTTCGCGCATCGTGGACCGCATCCGCTCGGGCATGCCGGCCTGTTCCTTTTCGACTGCGGTCAGGCGCGCGGCATGCTCTGCGAACGTAACCCGACCGTCAGACAGGGCACGCCGGACCTCCTTGAGGTCGTTCCCCTGGTCGACCACCTGCTGGTCGATCTTTTTCAGGAGGTCGAGATGGGGATCAGCGGACATCGGTGAAGCCCTTCGGAATCAGGTCGGTATCGGCCTTGGGGTCGACCCCATGCGGATGCAGATCATCCGTCGGCGCATGTTGGATGCGACCGATCCGCTCGCTGGCCAGGCGCAGGACCTCGGGACCCTGGACGCGCAGCACGCGCGCCGACACCATATCGCCAGCGCGCTCAAGGGCGGCGATGGCGTTGGTGTGGGCGCGTGCGACGGCGACGGGATCGAACATCACTCGTCCTCGGCCAACCCCAGAACTGCCAGCAGGTCGCCGGTGCCGAGCGTGCAGGCTAGGGCCTTGTTGTCGGCCGCGGACTGGACCAGCGCCTTGAGGGCATCGCGCTCGCGCTCGCGCACCTGGACCTCGGCGAAGATCTCCTCCGACCAGTCTGCCTGCGCTGCCATCTCGCCCTTGAACTCGGGCAGTTTGCGCAGGTGAGCGCGGGCGAACTTAACGACACGCCCAATAAGCTCCTTTTTGGTCAGCAGACCGCGCGCGCCGGCGAGTACGGCGAGTTCGATCGCAGCGCCGTTGGTGAGCTTGAGGTGATGGGTTGCGACTTCGACCATGGGTTGCTCCTGGTTCTGGTGATTACGTCGCGCTATCCTTGGCTGCCTGGATCTGGTCAGCGATCTGCTGCCGAGCACGAGAGGTGATGCCGTCGATGACCGCCTGCTCGGCGGCGGTGATGGTGACATCCGTCTGGCGCCAGGAGCCGTGGGCGACCTGGCCATCGGGCAGGGTCGTCTCCAGCGAGGCGAAGACGGTGATGGGGCCGCCATCGGACTGGAGCCGGCGGAAGACGAGGTCGGATGCGGTGATGGGCATGATAGTTACTTTCCTTGCTGCCAGAGATCGAACCCAGGCGCATCGAACGCCCTGGCGTCGGCATCGTCGTGCGCGACGTGCACCAGGGATTCATGCACCAGGATCCATGAGGTTGCGGGATCGGAGTCGTAGTAGATGGCGACTGGCCGGCTCTGCGCATCGGTGACGGTGAGGCCGATTGGCGCGCCGTTGTGGAAGAACTCCCGACGTTGCTCAGGCGGAAAGCTGGCGATCACGTCACCAAGTTGCGCCCATGTGCATGGGTACAGCAGGATCCGCGCACCTGGGTTGAGCGGGCGCGGCGCGGCGCAGCCGGCGAGCAGAACAGCGGCAGCGACGATTGTGGCGCGCGCTACCATGCCGGTATGTACCTTGTGGTCCCGTTGTCGTTTATCGGGATCCACTTCGTAGGATTACCAACGGAAGGAGCGTTGGTGATGGTTCCAGCGCTGACTCCAGCGCCGTTGTTCATGGCGACGTTCGATGTGACCAACGCGGCTGCCGTGCCGACAATCACGCCTTTCGTGAACGTCGATGCCCCGGCAAATATGTTGGTGCTGTTGGCATCCTCCTGCGAGATGCCGTAGCGATTGGTGATCGTGACGGTGCCGCTGCCGTAGGGCGTGAAGGCCGGCAGCCGTAGTCCGTAGACGCTGGTGATGGCGAGCGTGGCGCCGCCGGTCGCGCAGATTAGCTGCGACAGATCCGATTTGAACGCGGCTACTTCGGGGACTGTCAGCGTGCCGGATGCGTTGTTGCCGACAGCTTCAGCCCGGCCGAGAACAGCTACCACGGAAGCGACGGCGTTTCCCGACGTGGCGGAGCAGTTGATCTTGGCATCGCAGTAGGCGCCGATGAGCGTTGCGTTAGCATAGTAGTTATTAACTCCGCCAGGCGTTCCGACTGACTGGTAGGTGCCGATGTAGTTGACGGCGGCGACGGCGCCACTGAGCGATGGTGAACACAGGAACTGCGCTGCGTTGAGGTTGAGGCCGGCGGTTGCAGTCGTGCCGCTGTAGGTCGCGGTGCCGTAGAGCGCGGCGACAGATCCGGTGGTGAACGCGCCGTTGAACGTCGTCCCGAAGGACGCGGTGTAGGTGCTGGTCGTGGCGGCGCTGGTGTAGGACTGAGAAATGGAATTATTGGCCGTTAATGCGCCGGTTAGCGTTAACGCTCCATCGCTGGTAATGACACCGGCCGCGCTGCGGTAGAGGTTCGCCGTTCCGTCGAACGCGATACCGTACGCCTTGGTCGTGCCGGCTGGCAGCTGGATCAGGCCGTTGCCGGCGGTGTAGGTCCCGCCGATTGAAAGAACTCCGCTCGGATCAGTGCCGCTTGTACCATAGAGCGAGAACCATTCCGCGTAGGCCGTAGCATTTTGCAGGACACCGTAGAAGCGATGCTTGATTCCGCGATTTGTTCCACTGATAGTCCCGTTGACCACCATTTCGCTATATCCAGGTACAACGTAACCGGAGCCATCCCACGCGGCGGCGACTATTTGCACCATCCCGCTACCTGCGCTAAGCGCCGTCTTTGCAGATCGCGTTCCACTCGCAGTATATCCGTTAAATGTTAGTCCGTACGCACCGAAAGATTCTCCAGTTATTACGGGAGTTGCGCCGTCAATATTGGCAACCTTCAAGTTAAATCCGCCAGTACTCGGCAGAGCACCGCTGCCTAGATCGACCGTCAGACTCCCGCCGATGGCGGCGCTCCCGCCGACGTTGAGCGCCCCGCCGATGCCGACTCCGCCGCTGCCAGAGACGATCACCGTTCCGGTCGTGGTTGACGTCGAGGCGGCGCCGGCGGAGAAGGTATTTGCAGCACTGAACGTCTGCGCCGTTCCGAGCATGGCGAAGGTGTCATTCGTGTTCGTTGCCGGAATGGTCATCGTGTACGATCCGGTCAGTACTCCGGTCGTGATCGATGTGATGTAGCTGCCGGTGCCGCCAGCGCGCGGAGAGAGCTGAATGGCGTCCTGCGTCGCAGCGGCGAGAACCGTGAGGCTGTTCGCCGCTGTAATGGATTGTGCCGCGTTGAAGGCGTTTGCAGTAGCGAGCAGCGCGGCGGTTCCGGTCGCAGGGACGGTCAGCGTGAATCCACCAAGGGCGAGCGTTCCACCTCCGGTGAAGGCCGTTGCCGCGGACCAGGTCAGGTTCCCGCCACTCGTGGCAGTGATGCTGCCGGTTGGAACCGTAATCGTTCCGCCGGAGACGGTCAGGCCGGCAGAGAAGGTCTTGGCGCTGGCGAACGTGTCCGTCCAAGCCGGATTTCCGGAGACGACGCCGAGATGCTGGCCGGTGGTGCCGATCGTCAGCGTTGACAGCGAGGATGTCCCAGCGCCGAACAGCAGCGCTCCGGCGGCGAGCGTCGAGGCGCCGGTCAGGCGAGCGAGGATCTGCGCCGCCGTCTGCGGCTGGGACTGGCCGCCGATGATGCCCAGGCTCATGTGGGGTTGTCCTTCGCCGAGACCTGGAGCGATCCGCGATAGATCACGGTCAGTTGCTTGCCTGAGATCGTCGCTTCGATCGAGACGCGCATCGCTGAGCCGCCCGCAGCGCGCTCGGTAGTTGTCAGCGCCATGCCGCTGGGGTAGGTCGTCCAGCTGATGTCGATGGCCGTGGGGTCGGTGCCGTTGACGGCGATCTTGCCCTGGCCGGCCCCTGGCGAACCGTTGAGGTCGGCCCGCGCCGTGCCGGTTCCGTCATCGGTGGAGATCGGTCCGCGCACCGTTCCCAGGAGCGTTGCGCCGGTGAGATTCGCCCATCCCAGCGACGAGAGGTAGCTGGTCGGCACCTTGACGGTGCAGGCATAGGAGTCGTTCTCCACCGTTGGGTTGAGCGTCGGGCCTGGAACGGCGACCGCTGCGCTCACGCCGTAGATGGAGTTGATCCGGGCGTACAGAGTGTCGAAGTCGTTGGCCTCGCCGGTCCAGTAGGCGGTAGGCAGCACCAGGAACGAATAGGATGTCGATGGCGGCGTGATCCGGGCGATCCATGACGCCGTGGTAAGAGTGGCAGCGACGGTGTGTCGGCCGGTGACGCCTGACACCGGCGCGATGGTGTAGCTGATGGTCGGCGACACCGCCAGGCCGGTGGACATGTCGATGAAGGTCAGCGACCATCCGGCGCCGGTGAATGCAGCCTGGTTGGCATAGCTCAGCCCGGCGCCAGTGGCGTCGAGAAGGGCTATGTCGAACAGGATGTGGCTGCCGGCGCGCATGGGGCTGTTGCGGTCCTTGCTTCATGCAGACAGCAGGCAGGGATCTCCCCACCTGCTGTCTGGTCGTTCGGCTATCAGTCGGACTAGAGCGGCGAGGCCGGGACGACGTTGCCGGTCTGGTCGGACGAGGCGGCGTCGACCAGCGCGAACCCGGCCTTGGTGTTGCCGGTGGAGTTGGTGCGCCAGTTGTTCGAGCTGTCGATGTAGAGCAGCTGCCCGGCCTTCCAGGCCTGGCCGGTGGACTTGGCCACGCCAACCATCGCCTTCGGGCTGTAGGGAAATAGCGGCTCGACCGCGATGGGCTGGTTCTGCGCCGTGGTTCCGCCCAGGAGGGTCGGACCGAGGGAGATGTAGCGCAGACTCGATACGGCGTCCTGGACAATCTGGCCAGCGGCGTTGTTCGCGGTGGTTGCGCTCGGAGCGAGGATGGTGAGGACGCCGGCGAAGTCGGTGGGGGTGACGGCCATGTGGTCGGTCTTTCGTGCGGGTGGTGGTCAGGTCGCCCCGGTTACGGGGTGCCCTGCTGAATGCCGGCGATGTAGGTCCCGCCGGCGTGCTGGTAGACCCCCATGCCGACCTCGAACGGGTCGTAGATCTTCCACTTGAAGGCCGCCACGGCCCCTGGGTCGTACTGCTCGACGCGCGGCTCGTCCTGGCCCATGAGGGTGGTCAGGATCAGGCCGGTGGCGATGTTGGGGTCCGCCACGAGGTAGTAGTTCGAGGAGTTGTAGCCGGCGAGGCCGGTGAACTCCAGCCACGGCGACACGATGGTCTCGTAGCGGAAGTTGGCCTGGTTCTGCTGCCCGGGCGAGATGCCCATGAGGCCCGTGGCGACGGTGCCCAGGGTCGGCGGCAGGATGAGGAACCGCGCCTGGTTTCCGGTCGGGTTGCCATCCAGGCCGACCTTGCTCATCAATGCGGCCTCGACCTTGGCGAGATTCGCACGGGCGGCGATAACCTGGTCGTTGGTGGTCGCCACGATGGTGGCGCCGGTGGTGACGTTGCCGGTCCAGGTCGCGGTGCCATCGGTGGTGCTGATGCCCATCAGCAGCTTCTGGAAGGCGCGCTTGTCGCGGGTCTTCTGGGAGATGACGCCGGCCTGCCGGAGCTGCTCCATGAAGCGGCCGGTATCGTCGGAGACGATCGCCTGCTCCGAGAGCGAGATGGTGCCGCCCCACATCTTGATGTTGTCGAGGTAGACGCCTTCGGCCTTGGTCAGCTCGGGGAACGCGGCGTTTTCGACCGTCTGCTGCAGGTTCGAGACGCCCAGGCCGCCGACCGCGAACTGCTTGTAGTCGGGGACGTAGTTGCGGGCCACGAGCGGCTGGTAGCGGATGGTCGGGAGCCCCATCTGGAAGCCCAGCGCAACCGCCTTCTTCATGATGTTCAGGAAGGTGAAGGAGAGGAAGTAGCCGGTCTGGGTGTTGGCGGCGTTGCGGAAGCCGTCGCCCATCAGGTCGGCCTTGCGGCTCAGCAGCCAAGCCGCGAGGTGGCGCTTGCCCATCGATCCGGTGCGGATGCCGAAGCCTTCGAGGGTGGCGCGGGCCATCTCGGTAATGGTCAGGCCACGGAGATCGTTGTCCTCCTGCAGGTCGACCAGCTTGGTCTTGTCGTGGAGCTTGATCCGGTTGGCCGCATCGTCGGTGTGACGGAAGCCGGCCTGCCAGAGGATGGCGCCCTCGAAGCGCTTGCGGAGCTTGTCCTGGTGCTCCTCGCCGACCTCGATGTGGCTGCGGACCCGCTCCTGCGGATCGCCGCCGGCCTTCTTGTCGCGCTCGGCGATGGCGTCGAGCAGCTTGGTCTGCGCCGCGGCCTTGGAGAGGCCGATGTAGTCGCTTGAGCGGAAGCCGTGCCCTTCCACGAGCTTGGCGACCTCCTTGGCCTCGTCGTTGGCCGCGGTGCGCGCCAAGGTGATCTCGGCCTCGGTGGCCTTGTTCTCGGTCTTGTTGTCCGGGGTGCCGCCCTTGGGGTCGGCGTTAGCGGCGGCAGGCATGGTCTTTTTCCTGGTGTCGGGGTTTGTGAGCGAGCGGACGCCGGCGGCTGGGTCGGCGGGCATGGCGGTGAGCGTGTATTCGAGCGCGCGCCACTTGTGGACCCGCACGGTCCTCGTTTCGAAGTCGATGGTCGCGTGCTCGGGGTCGTCGGCGCGGTAGCTGTACTTGAGCGAGGTGCCCTTGAGGGCTCCGTCGCGCACGGCCTTCAGCGCGTTGACGTTCGAGGGGAGGGTGGCCGCCGGATCGATGGCGGTGGTGGCGAACAGCTGGCCAGCGCGCACCTCGGACGAGCGAACAGAACCGAGAATCCATTTCGGGTCGTGGTGGAAGAGCACCGCGCGAGCAGCGGAGAAATCGACCGATTCAGGGCCGTGCTCCAGGATCTCATCCCAGGGCTGCTCTTCGCCGTCGACCTCGATCACGGTCCGCACCGGGGCATCGGTTGAGACCACCATCCGGACCTGATTCGGGTCGTCCGAGGCCTCGGCTGGCGAGATCTCCAGCGACCGAGAGCGAACCATGACCTCTGGGAACGGCATACCAGGATGCTGTACGGTGCGCGTCCGCCTCAAAATCCTGGATTTAGGAATTACGGCCTATGCCGGCTGCGGTGGCATGGTCGTGGCCGTTGACTTCCGACCACAGCGGCAGAGGGCATCGTCGCCCGCATCGCCGGCGCGATATGGCCCTAGATAGATGCCCGGCGGCTGACCGATGCCAGTCGCCTCGATTTCGGCGAGGAGATCGAGCATGCGGCGCTCATAGATCTGGATCTCTTGCGCGGACAGACCGGAGAACTTCGACAGGTAGGCATGCTCGCGCATGGTCGCGTTCTGGTGTGCCTGGTGGTAATCCAGGCCCAGCGCCTCCATCGCGAAATACTCCTCCTTCTCGTGGATCTCCAGCGCCTTCCAGACATTGACGTTCTTGCCGTTGATCGCCCAGAATTGCGGAACGCGTCGATCGACCATCAGCGTCTGCCCATCGTCGGTGACTCCGGCGATGTAGGGAACGTCGGTGACGATGGTGTTTCGCACTTCACCAGCACCCGGGCTCGTCGGCGGCAGAGAACGCGACCGGACGGAGCGCGCGGCGGCGGCGGCGGCTCGGCCTGCCCGCTTGTCCTCGGCCTTGGGCGAAGCCGATTCGTCGACGGTGGTCGCCGGAGAGCTGACGCTCGATGGCGTTCCGAGTTCCAGGCCCATCTCCTTGGCTTCCGCACGCTGCTTCACGAGCTTGCGCCAAGTCTTGCGGTAATCGCTGCCGCGGCGTCCGGCCTCCTCCTCGTAATCGGATAGTCCCATGGCGATGGCGGTGGCGCTAGCGTCTGCATCCTTCTGCGGGTCGATGTAGGGCTGCCCATCCGGCAGGAGGCGGTAGCGGTCGCTCACCGGTGCGATGCCGAGCTGGGCGCAGATGTAGGGTAGCACGAAGCGGTAGACCCGCCCGATGGTCTGGTTGCCAAACCACTGCTGGATAGGCCCCGTCAGCCGATCCTGGTCAATGCCATCGCCGCGCTGTGCGCTGTAGGTGCCCGCGCTGATGTCGCGATCGAGCCAGCGGCGCGACAACCGCATGGCTCCGGCGGTGTCGCCTCGCAGCATGTCGCGGAATGGCGCGATCTGCTGCGATGGACGCTCGCTTTTGATGACCTCGATGCCTTCATTCGGCATCAACTCGGTGACCGAGCCGATGGTGATGTCGCGCGACATGCTGCCCTTCTCATCGTAGTCAGGCGGCAGCGGGGTGTTGGTCGTGATCGCGACGGCGTAGCCAGCGCTGTTCTTCGCCGCTTCAAGCTCGGTGACGACGAGGTCCTTCTCCTGCTTGAGGGTGGTGATGATCGGGGAGAACCACGGTTCGCCGCGGATCTGGAGAGATCGGCGACGTTCGAAGATATGAGACACAAACCGGGCGGCGACGCGCTCGGTTCGCCCAGACGGGCTGTTGAGCATGTAGGCTACAGCGCGGCTGTAGTCGTCGAGTTCGATCCCGCCCACGAACGTACCATCCTGTCCGACCACGGTGTTGCCGCTGTCGCCGAGCCATTCCGACTCAAGCGGCAGGATGGCGACCGGGATACGTCCGCGGCGGCGGCGCTCGTCATCGATCACGAACCGCCAGATCGCCTCGCCGGCCGTGGTCACGTCGCGGAATGCGAGGTTCTGGCCCTCAAAGATGTTGATCCCGTCGATGAAGCAGTCGCGGCAGTAGTCCTCCCATATCGGACGGATCAACTCGTCGGTGGCATCGTCGCCCGAATCCGGTTCGAGCCAGATACCGTGCCCGACGACGGTGGCGACCAGGCCCTCGACTGCGGCGCGGACCGTCGGGTTGTTGCGCTCGAAATTGCGCACCAGATTGCGGATGTACGGTTGACTGGTGACCAGATCGGCGGCCGACGCTGGGCGGGCGATGACGCCGCGCATGGCCTGGTTGCGCGGATCGACCGCATCGTAGGTGTTAATGAAGCTGCCCAGCGAGTTCCACGACGAGCTGAAGATCGCGCCGTAGAACGATCGGCCGCGGGACATCTCCTGGGCCACGCGCTGACGGAAGGTCGGCTTCACTGGATGCTCTGGTTCTGGCTGACGGTTCCGCCCGGCAGACCAACGACACGACCACGCACCGAGCGCCGCACGGCGCCGGTGAGGAGATCGTACTGGTACTGTAGCTGGTTGCGCATGAGGATCAGCTCCTCAAGGCTCGTGAACGATGCGCTGGAGCTGGCATCGCCCATGCTGGCATATCCGATGGTGCTGGTATTGCTGATGCGCGCGTCCAGGGCGGCGATCTGCGCCGCGATGGTGGATGCGCTCGACGGCATGCTGCTAGGATAGTCGGCGGATGACTGCCGATAAATCCTAGCGGCAGGAATTATCCGATGATGCGCGTCGTCGCTGGCCGGAACTGGTAGGTCCCGCCGCAGGATCGGCACCGCACGTCGAACAGCGGCTTGTCGGGATAGGTCTTCAGGACCTCCGGATCCTGGGCCTTGCCACATCGCGGGCAGACGTGGGGTACGACGCGCGTCGGCGTGGGTACGAGCTTCGCTGCCTCTTCGCGGATTGGCGTGACCATTGGCGGCCTGCCGATAGGCTTGCGGTTGGCGGTATCGTTCATGGTGACTCCTGGTGAATCTGGGCGATGAAGGTGACATGGACGCCGATGGTGCCCAGGAGAGCGACAGCCTTGTCAACTTCCTGGCCCTCGATCTGCTTGCGGTTTTCTCCGTACGCGAACGGATCGATATAGGGATCGCCGGTGGGGCGGATCACCTGCTGATCGTGGCCGTAGACGGTTATCTCGCCGGCGCCGAGATAGGCAGCCAGGTGCAGCGATGCGGTGATGGAGAACCGGGTATCGCCGGGCAGTGGCGGCAGGGCATCCCAGATGAGCAGATGGCGATCATTGTGGGTCTTCGGGTACTGCGTGAACATGTTATCACGCATCGCGAAATATCCGGAAGCTGGGATGGGGTAGTCCGCGAAGATTTCCGGTCTGGCCAAGAGGTCGCCGGCCGAGAGCCATTGCCAGTACAGCTGCGGTACGACGAACGCAGCGCGGTTGATGGCGATGCCCACGTCGTAGCCACCACGCCAGGATTCGGTGAGCGAAGGCCCGGCGGAGTAGATGGCAGCGCGGATCACCGGATCGGATCCATGTGGTCATGATCCATGAACAGCTCGACCGATACCCGGCCGAGACCCTGAACGCCGCGGGCGCTCCAGTAGAACGGCCATCCCGCACCGGCGATGGCCGCCACTTCGTGGCTCGTCCCGCGCACCGCTACGCAATAGCCGTAGGTGAGGAACACCGCCATGCCGTAGACGATGCCGACGACGGTCTGGACCAGTGTTCTCCTGATCGACGGGTGCATGCCCTATTCCTTGTGCTTGATGTGCCCGACCACGCCGCCGCGGCGGCGTGGGGTGAGGCGATGGAGGTAGATCATTGCGAGCGCCCAGGCGTAGACGAGGCAGTCGAGCAAATGGTTGTCGCGGCCCGGCTTCTTCACCCAAACCCTGTGCTTAGTGTCCCAGGCCTCGGAGGTGAGGTGCCGAATGAGCCAGTCGCCGGCCTCCTGTCCTGCCGGGATGTTGCCGCTGCCGGCCGACCCTGGCTCGCGTGCCAACGCCTTGTGGATCTCGGCCTTGACCACGTTGGTGTCGATGAACAGCCAGTGACTACCGTCGTCCTGGGTTCTATCCTCGGCCCAGCTCGGCAACGCGGCATTGCGCACCTCGTCCTTCTTGCCGCTCGGCCTATTGTCGCCGACCATGAGGTGGAAGCCGGCGCTCTTCGCCCACCTCTGAACGAGATCGGTGTTGTAGCGCACGTCGACGCCCATGGCATGGGCGCGGCCCATGGCGGTGATGCGCTCGCGCAGATTGCCGAGCATCTGCCACTGGTGCTCCGGCGTCGGCTCTGCGCGGTGGTCGCCGGTGGTGCGCACGGTCCAATCGGCGATGTACCACGATGCGTCGGGCATCATCGCGAGCTGGAGCGCCCAGGCCTCGCGCTTGCCGGTGTCGCCGCCGACGGTGATGACCGCAGCGCCGGGCGGGACGACCTTGCGGGCGAATGGCGCCTTCGCGGCCCGGGCCGCAAGCGCCATATCGATTGTGGTGGGGATCTCGCCGTCGCTCTGGGTATCCTCGCGACAGAGTCGCTTGTTCACGAACACCGTGTAGACGCTCGGGTCACCGGCGTCCTTCGCCGCCAGCGCGGCGCGGTATTCATTTATCAGGCCGGAGAGCGAACCGCGCAGGAAATCCAGCTCCCAGCAGATGACGGAGAAGAACCCAGGGCGCGATGGTGTTTCGGTGCCGTGGATGAAGCGACCGCCCTTGATGGCATGCAGGCGGTCGTCCTCGCTCCAGAGCACGGAGCAGGCTGGGCATGCCACGCGGCCCTCGGCGAGATTGATATGCTCGAACTCGATTGGTGCGCAGGCCCCACAATGACGACAGGCGTGTCCCCAGCGCGACCGCGTACCCTCGATATAGAACTGGAGCGCAGGATGCCCGATACGGTCGCCGCGTTGATTCAGGGTGGTCACGATCACCGCGCGGCCCTGCGGCCCCCAGCCGTCGATGCGCCCGCAGGCGTTGGCGAGCTGGCCGGCGTTCTCCGCATCGTCGGCCTCGTCGACCAGGACCGTGCCGGGGCTGACCGATGACACCGCGGTCTCGGATGCGCCCTTGCCGAGGGCCATGAAGTACACCCGGGCGGATACGCGCGAGGTGGCTGGATCGCGCAGTGCGATGGCTGCCGGGCGACCGCCGCGGCTACCGGGACCCTTGGTCGGGAACCACGGTCCGTATCCCGAGTTGTCGAATGCCGGCTTGTACTTGCCCTCGTAATTCTGGTTGAGCTTGTCCAGGTTGGGCAAGATCACGCCCACCGACCGGCGATGCTCGACCGCGGACCAGAGCAACGGCAGGATCATCCCCGTCAGTGTCTTCCCGCGCTGGCGACTGGCGATCTGCTCCAGCCAGGTGAAGCGACCGGAATCCCACACGTCGATAAACGCTCGCTGGACCGGCTCGGTATCTGGGTCGTAGGGATCGCCGGCCTGGGGACCATCGGGTAGGCGTAAGGTGCGCGCGAAACGCTCCATACTGCGTGGGGCGACCGCCGGCTCCCAGCGGGCGGCAGAGGCGTTGTCGCAGTCGCTCAGGGCGATCATTGCGTGACGGCGCTGTCGTTTGAATCGACGTTGAGCGTACCACTGGGGTCTTCGCTTGCCGGAACGCAATCAGCTGGAGGCTTCGGCTTACGCCCGCCCTTCAGGCCATTCTTGCGCGAGGCTTTCCTTTTGGCCTCAGTCCGCGCGGACCCGCCTAAACGGCCCAGCGTCCGCGCGGCCCCAGAAATATCGTCCACCCCGACCTCCCGCTCCCCGCCAGGGGAGACTTATGGCAACGACCGCATCCTAAGCGTTTTGGTTACATGTCAATAGTGACCAGTATTGATAACGGCAGACTGTTCCCGGTATGCCAGCTGGCCTTAAGATTGGTGGCGCTAGGTTTCCATTGATACCGGAAAATATAGTGGTATCAGCCGGGAACCGTCTGGTCGGCATCCTGGCCGGGTGGAGCGCTGTAAAATTATAATATCAGCCAGTATCAATATATAATTTAAGATATGGATCTGAGCCTAGCAGCAGTTGCAGATCTAAACGCAATAAGCACCTCCTGAGAGCGTATGCGTCCATCTGCCTGCCGCTCCAGGGGTATAAGTTTTACCATAGCCTCAGTGATCTCCTGGAGGTGATCGAGGATAGCAGCGTCACGCTTTTCATCACGCGCAAGAACCTGCTCTCGGCTAAATAGCCTACCACGCGATAGAGCTGCATCATCCCGGGCTTTTTCGAGATCGAT
>JAGWVM010000169.1 GCA_018970895.1 Lysobacteraceae bacterium
CTGCCGGGCGAGCTGATCGAGGCCGAGCTGTTCGGCGCCGAGGCCGGCGCGTACACCGGCGCGAACAAGGCGCGCGAGGGACGCTTCGAGCTGGCCGACGGTGGCACGCTGTTCCTGGACGAGATCGGCAATCTGCCGCTGCCGGGCCAGATGAAGCTGCTGCGCGTGCTGGAGACCGGCCAGTTCGAGCGGCTCGGCTCCGGCCGCACGCGCCAGGCCCGGGTGCGCGTGCTCAGCGCCACCAACGCCGATCTCAAGGCGATGATCAAGGCCGGCACGTTCCGCGAGGATCTGTACTACCGCCTCAACGTGATCGACGTGAACTTGGCCGCGCTGGCCGACCGGGTGGACGACATCCTGCCGCTGGCCGAGCACTTCCTCGACGGCCGCGCCGAGCTGGGCGACGCCGCGCGCGAGGCGCTGCTGGCCTATCCCTGGCCGGGCAATGTGCGCGAGCTGAAGAATGCGATCGAGCGCGCGGCCTTGCTCTCCGGCGGCGGTCCGATCACGCCGGAGCTGCTCAACCTGCCGGCGGTCGCGGCCAGCCCCTCGCGCAACCTGGACGAGCCCAGCCGCGAAACGGTGGAAGCGGCGCTGGCCCGGGCCGACGGCGTGGTCAGTCGCGCGGCACAGGCGCTGGGGCTGTCGCGCCAGGCGCTGTATCGGCGCATCGAGCGCTACGGGCTGGCGGTGAGTGGCTGAGCCGGGCGGTATCGGCCGGCAGTGGCCGCCGGCGCGGCCGTTGGCGTAAAAGGGAGAGATGGATGCCGACAAGGAGTGATGCCATGAACCCGCGACTGCTGTTTGCCGCTGCCCTGCTGGCCGCCGGTGCCGCCTACGCCCAGACCGCGCCCACCGCGCCCAGCGATGCATGGAGCCGGCCGGCGCCGGCGTCCACGGCGACGTACGACGACGCCCATCCGCTGAAGCCTGAGCCGGACGCCGCCAGCCCCTTCAAGTTCAAGGCGCGGCGCAGCGCCCGACCGCTGCGCAACGATGCGATGGAGGCCGCCGGCAAGTCACCGGTGATGGGCGGCAACCAGATCGGCCGCGATGGTCGCCCCACCGTGAACTGCGCGGCGACGCCGATGGATCCTTCGTGCCGCTGATCCACCGGAGGCGCCGCGCCCGATGATCCGCCGCCTGAGTTCGCTCGAGGCACGGCTGAGCCTGCTGCTGATGCTGGCCGGACTGGTCGGCGTGCTGGTCTACGTGGGCATCACCACCTGGCCGCTGCCGCAGGTGATGGCCGCCTTAAGTGCGCATCCCAAGGGCGAGGCGCCGGTGCCGTTCCGGCTGGGCATCGGTGCCGGGCTGGCGGCCAGTCTCGCCGTGCTGGTGCCACTGGCACTGTGGATGGCCAGCCTTGCGATGTCGCCGGTCAGCCGGCTGCTGCGCGCGCTGGAGGGCTCGGTGGCCAGCTACCGCGACGGCGACTTCAGCATCTCGCTGGCGGTCAACCGGCGCGACGAGCTGGGCGAGCTGATCGCGATGCACAACGCACTGGGCCAGACCCTGCGCGAGCAGCGCCAGCATCTGGTGCAGCGCGAGCTGCTGCTGGACACGGTGGTGCAGAACACCCCCGTGGCGCTGGTGCTGACCGATGCCGGCGGGCGCGTGGCCTACGCCAACATCGCCGCGCGGCACCTGTTCAACGAAGGCCGCAGCCTGCACGGGCTGGCGTTCGCCGAGGTGATCGCCGACGCGCCGGAGGCGATGCGCGAGGCGGTCGAGCGGGGCGAGGACGCGCTGCTGACGGTGGAGATGGACACCAGCGAGGAGACCTTCCACATCTCCCAGCGCGCGTTCCGCCTGCAGGGCCGGCCGCACCGGCTGCTGCTGTTCCGGCGCATGACGCGCGAGCTGTCGCGGCAGGAGGTGGCCAGCTGGAAGCGGGTGATCCGGGTGATCAGCCACGAGCTCAACAACTCGCTGGCGCCGATCTCCTCGCTGGCCCATTCCGGCGCGGAGCTGGCCCGGCGCGGCGAGGTGGAGCGGCTGCCGGGCGTGTTCGCCACCATCGGCGAGCGCGCGCGTCACCTGCACGGCTTCATCGCCGGCTACGCCAGCTTCGCCAAGCTGCCTGCGCCGCGCAAGGTGGCAGTCGCCTGGGCGCCGTTCCTCGAGGGGCTGGCGCTGCACTGCCGGTTCCGCCTGGTCGGCACGCCGCCGGAGCAGCCGGGCTGGTTCGATGCCGCCCAGGTCGAGCAGGTGCTGATCAACCTGATCAAGAACGCCCACGAGGCCGGCGGGCCGGACGACGAGGTCACCCTCGCACTGCAGGTGCTCGGCCGCGAGCTGCGCATCGAGGTGGCCGACCGCGGCCCCGGCATGAGCGAGACTGTGCTGGCGCAGGCACTGCTGCCGTTCTACTCGACCAAGCGCTCGGGCACCGGGCTGGGTCTGGCGCTGGCCCGCGAGATCGCCGAGGCGCACGGCGGGCGCATCGCGCTGGCCAACCGCGAGGGCGGCGGCCTGCAGGTCAGCCTGCTGCTGCCGCTGGCCGGCCCGCGGGAGCTTTGACCGTCACGCCGCTCGCCTATACTCCGGACTTCATCGGAGGAAGGGGATTGTGATGGGACAGATACTCGCGCTGGTGGTGGTCCTGGTGGTGGTCGTGGTGATCACCAAGCTCGTGCGCATCGTGCCGCAGGGCTTCGAGTGGACGGTGGAGACGTTCGGCAAGTACACCCGCACGCTGTCGCCCGGGCTGCACCTGCTGGTGCCGGTCTACCAGTCGGTCGGCCGCAAGATCAACATGATGGAGCAGGTGCTGGACGTGCCCAGCCAGGACGTCATCACCAAGGACAACGCGGTCGTGCGCGTGGACGGCGTGGTGTTCTACCAGGTGCTGGACGCGTCCAAGGCGGCCTACGAGGTGTCCAACCTGGAGCAGGCCTCGCTGGCGCTGGTGATGACCAACATCCGCACCGTGCTCGGCTCGATGGACCTGGACGAATCGTTGAGCAAGCGCGACGAGATCAACGCACGCCTGCTCAGCGTGGTCGACGAGGCCACCCATCCGTGGGGCGTGAAGGTCAACCGCATCGAGATCAAGGACATCGCGCCGCCGCGCGACCTGGTCGACTCGATGGCGCGGCAGATGAAGGCCGAGCGCGAGAAGCGCGCCAACATCCTGGAGGCCGAGGGCTTCAAGCAGGCGGCGATCCTCAAGGCCGACGGCGAGAAGCAGAGCGCGATCCTGGCGGCCGAAGGCAAGCGCGAGGCCGCGTTCCGCGAGGCCGAGGCGCGCGAGCGGCTGGCCGCGGCGGAGGCGAAGGCGACCACGCTGGTGTCCGACGCGATCGCCGGCGGCAACGTCAACGCGCTGAACTACTTCGTCGCCAACAAGTACGTCGAGGCGCTGAAGGAAATGGCCAACTCGCCCAACCAGAAGATGCTGCTGCTGCCGATGGAGGCGACCGGCATCCTCGGCTCGCTCGCCGGCATCGCCGAGCTGGCCAAGGAGTCGCTGGGCCAGCAGCAGGCACGCTCCACCATGCCGCCGCCGCGCTGAGCCGGACCGGAGACCGACCATGTGGAATCTTTCCGCGCACTACCTGTGGTGGATCCTGGCGCTGCTGCTGATCGGCGGCGAGGTGCTGATTCCCGGCTACTTCCTGCTGTGGATCGGCCTGGCCGCCGCGGCGATGGGCGTCGTGCTGTGGCTGGTGCCGGGCATGGCCCTGCTGCTGCAGGCGGTACTGTTCGCGGTGCTGGCGCTTGGCGCCTGCGTGTTCTACGCCCGCACGCTGCGTCCGCGGATCGAGCGCAGCGCGCCGGGCAGCGAGCGTCTCAATCGCCGCGCCGAGCAGATGATCGGTCAGCGCTACGTGCTCAGCGAGGCGATCGTCAACGGTCGCGGCAAGGCGCGGGTGGGCGACGGCCAGTGGCTCGTCGCCGGGCCGGAGTTGCCGGTCGGCGCCACGGTGGAGGTGGTGGCCGTGGACGGTACCACGCTGCAGGTGCGTGCCGCTCCATGAGCGGTCGCGATCCGGCGGTGGGGGTGCGTGGGGCATGAGTGCTGTCGCGCCCGCGGCGGCATCGGCCGATTTCTCCACGGCCGCGCTGAATACCCGCATCAGCTTCCTGGTGGAGCTGGCGCGCCGCCTGCACCAGTACGGCACCACCGCGCCGCGGCTCGAGATGGCGATCGCCCGTTCGGCGCAGCAGATGGGGTTGGCGGCCGACGTCTGGTCCAGCCCCACCGCGATCATCATTTCGTTTTCCGACCTCGCCCAGGGCGACGAGGGGCTGGCACAGGTCACCCAGGTGATGCGGCTGCCGCCGGGCGACGTGAACCTGGCGCGGCTGTGCGAGGCGGATACCATCGCCGACCGGGTGATGTCCGGCGAAATCGAGCTGCGCGAGGGCTTCCGCCTGCTGCGCCTGCTCGGCCTGCCGGACACGCGGCGGGCCCAGGCCGGGGTGATCGCCAGCTACGGACTCTCCGCCGCCTGTGTGGTGGGCCTGCTGCTGCACAGTTCCTGGGCGGATCTGCTGGTGTCCGGGCTGATCGGGCTGGTGATCGGCGCCATCACCATCCTCGCCGCCAGTCGTCCGCGGCTGGCGGCCGCCAGCGATGCGATCTGCGCGCTGGTGGCCACCACCCTCGCCATCCTGGTCAGCGCCTACGTGGTGCCGCTGGCGGTGAAGTCGGTGGTGCTTGCCGGACTCATCGTGCTGGTGCCGGGCATGTCGCTGACCACCGCCGTGCGCGAGATTTCCAGCCAGCATCTGGTTTCCGGCGTGGCGCGCATGGGCGGGGCGGTCTCCACCCTGCTCAAGCTGACCTTCGGCACCGTGGCGGCGACCCAGTTGTGCGCCGCGCTCGGGATCGATCCGGGCACCTACGCGCTGCCGCCGCTGCCGGGCTGGATGGATTACCCCTCGCTGCTGCTGGGTGCGTGGGGATTCGCCATCCTGTTCCGCGCGTCGCGTCGCGACTGGCCGGTGGTGATCGGCGCGGTGCTGGTCGGTTATCTGGCCACCCGCTGGGGCGGACTGATTTCCGGGTCGATTCCCGGCGCCCCGTTCGGTGTATTCCTCGGCGGCTTCCTGTTGGCTGCGATGGCCAATCTTTATGCGCGCTGGATGCATCGTCCCGGCGCGGTGATCCGCGAACCGGGGATTATCCTGCTGGTACCCGGAAGCGTGGGATTCCGCAGCGTGTCCTACCTTTTCGAGCGCGACACGGTACTGGGGCTGGATACCGGTGTGCTGCTGCTCACCCTGCTGGTTTCGCTGGTGGCGGGGCTGC
This sequence comes from Lysobacteraceae bacterium, assembly GCA_018970895.1. Classification (GTDB taxonomy): domain Bacteria; phylum Pseudomonadota; class Gammaproteobacteria; order Xanthomonadales; family Rhodanobacteraceae; genus Dyella_A. The sequence continues at coordinate 5,261 of JAGWVM010000169.1, forward strand.
TTTTCGGCGACCTGCTGGTGTCGTCGCGGCGTTCGCTTTGAAATCGCCGGCGGCCTGAAGCAAAACGCCGGCGCGAGGCCGGCGTTCCGTGGCATGCATTGACCGTGGCGATCAGATCGCCAGGTCCTTTTCCTTCTTGCCCGCCTTGAGTGCATCGTTGAACCAGCGCGGGCGCTTGCCGCGACCGGACCAGGTCTGTTCGGGGTTGGCGGGATTGCGGTACTTCGGGGCCACCGTGGTCTTGGCGCGACGCACCTTGCCACCGCGGGCGGAGCCGAAGATGTCCTCGAAGCTGTAGCCCTCGGCCTTGATCAGCGCGTGGACCTTTTCACGCAGCTTGGCGACCTTTTCCTTGCGCAGCTCATCCTGCCGGACCTGCGCCTTGGCGATCAGGTCGTTGAGCTGATTGTGATTGAGACTCTTGATGTCGACGGCCATGGATAACTCCGCGTTGGAATATTCTGATACCTGGTTTCAAATGTCGCCATTGCGGCGAGTGCGCCATCCTGATGCGAGGCGCATTCTGGCGTAATGGATGGCAATTTGCAAAATAGCGGCGCAGATGTGACGGATGCGTCGTTCCAATGGAAAGCTGCCATGTCTGGAAATAATCCGCGCGGATGTCGGCTGAATCGCCCGCCCGATATTGGCTTATTCCGATTAAAGGGCAGGCAGGCGCCCAATAAAGAAGCCGCCCGGAGGCGGCTTCTTTGTATATCCGCGGCGCAAGCCGGCAATCAACCCAGCAGTTCGAGCAGTTCGGGCAGGGTCAGCTGGCGACTGTCGGCGGCATCGCGCGCGCGATATTCCAGCGTGCCGGCGGCCACGCCGCGCTCGCTGACCACCACGCGATGCGGAATGCCGATCAGTTCCATGTCGGCGAACATCGCGCCGGGGCGCAGACCGCGGTCGTCCAGTACCACCTCGATGCCCCGGCCGGCCAGTTCGGCATACAGCGATTGGGCCGCCGCGGTGACCTCGGGCTGGCCCTTGGGGTTGATCATGCAGACCGCCACGCGCCAGGGCGCCATCGCTTCCGGCCACAGGATGCCCGCCTCGTCGTGGCGCTGCTCGATCGCGGCGGCGACGATGCGGCTCACGCCGATGCCGTAGCAGCCCATCAGCATCACCTGCGCCTTGCCGGTCTCGTCCAGCACCGTGGCGTCCATCGCTTCGGCGTACCTGGCACCCAGCTGGAACACGTGGCCGACCTCGATGCCGCGGGCGATCTGCAGCGTGCC
>JAGWVM010000025.1 GCA_018970895.1 Lysobacteraceae bacterium
GCCCGGCGCCACGGGCTGGCCGCGTGCTGGATCGACTGGGACCGCGAGGAGGTCCTGGACACGCCGATCCGCTTCGAGCGCTGGTGGTCGCGCATCGCGCCGCGGGCCGCGCATGACGCCGAGCGGCTGTTCTGGGAGCACGAGCTGGCCGACGCGCTGGCGACGGACAGCTACGCCGATCGCCTGCGCGCCCGCGTGGCCGGCGACGAGCCGTGGCCCGACGTGCTCGCCTGGATGGTCGCGCAGGGCGAGCAGGACGTGCGGGCACACGCGCTCGCTGAGGGCTGGACATGACCGCCTGGCCCTCGATCAACCTGCACCACCTGGGCGCCGAACCGCTGCAGCGCGCGCTGGCCGACGTGCGTGCACCCCACCTGCCGATGTCGCTGCTGTCCGAGCACTACGCCACCGGCAACACGGCCCTGCATGCGGCACTGCGGACCAAGGTCGCGCACCTGGTGCACGCGCTGGAACGACCGCTGCGCACGCCGCGCCCGGGCTGGCACGGCGCGCGGGCGGACGTGCTCGCGCTGGACATGGCCTTCGTCGAACACCCGCGCCAGCCGTTCGACCTGGCCTGGGTGGAGATCCAGGCATTCACCTCGATGCTGCCGACCTTCCACACGTTGCACCTGGCACAGCGACGACTGCATCGGCTCGACCGCGGCTGGCTGCCGCACGATCCGACCCCGCCGGGCGTCGGCTGGACCGATCACCTGCGCGGCTGGGTGGCGCCGGATCCGGCCACCGTGCTGATCGAGGACCGCCCGCGCGAACGCTTCAACTGGCCCGACCTGGATGCCGCGCGTCACTGGTGGCAGGTGTCGGTGCACGACTGGGCCGAGCTGGTGCCGGCGCACGGCCGGCTCTACCACCCCGGCACGGCCCGGCATTTCGGCCACGCATGGAACCGGCTGATCCTGTCCGACCTTGCTCCGTTCGAACGACGCCGCGCCGAAACCACCCTGATGGCGGCCGACCGGATCGGGTGGCACAGCCATCCGGCCTGGTACGAGGGCATCCACAAGGGCAGCCTGGCCGAGGTGCCGCTGGCCGCGCACGAGACCTGCCACTGGGTCGAGGAGCGCCCGCCGTGCGCCGGCGACGAAGCCGCATCGGGCTGGGTTGCCAAGGCGGTGGGCAGCCACTCCGGCAGCGGCCTGCTGCTGGCACCCAGCGCCGGCCAGCTCGCGGCGCTGCCCACGCCGCGGCAGTGGATCGTGCAGAAGCGCTTCCGCCAGACGCCGATCGGCACGCACCCGCAGACCGGCCAGCCGCTGTTCGGCGAGGTGCGCTGCATGCTCGGCCTGGCCGATGACCGGCCACCGTGGGTGATGGCCTGGATCCTGCGCCTGTCCACCAACGGCGTCGCCACGCTCACCGGCCGGCAGACCCTGCCCGGCGAAGGCATGACGACGCTCTACTTCGACACCACCGCCGGATGAGTCGCGTCCCCGCTGGCCGGTAACGGCAACGGCCCGGCACAATGGCCGGACGGCACCCCCGCCCGGCCCGGATCGACCCCATGCGCACGGCAACGACATCCATCGCTTCCACCGACCGGGACGGCATCGCATGAGCCTGGTGTTCCTCAGCGGCGCCAGCGGCTTCCTCGGCAGCCACCTGCTGCGCGAACTGGCCGGCGCCGGCCACACCGTGCGCGCGCTGTCGCGCAGCGCGGCATCGGATGCCGGCATCGCCGCGCTCGGCGGGCAGCCGGTGCGCGGCAGCCTGGAGGACAGCGACGCACTGCAGGCCGGCCTGGCCGGCTGCGAGGCGGTATTCCACGCCGCGGCCGACACCAGCATGTGGCGACCCCACGCCGCGCGGCAGACGGCCGCCAACGTGGAGGGCACGCGACGCCTGCTGGCCGCGGCCGCACGGGCCGGGGTCGGCGCCTTCCTGCATACGTCCTCGGTATCGGCCTATTCCCATCTCGTGCACGGCACGATGACCGAGGCCACGCCGCAGCGCGGTGGCGACAGCTGGGTCAACTACGAGCGCACCAAGTACCTGGCCGAACGGGCGGTGCGCGAGGGCACGCTGCCGTGGATCGTGTTCAACCCGTCGCACATCCTCGGGCCCGGCGACCGGCACAACTGGTCGCGGCTGATCCGCCTGATCGACATGCAGAAGCTGCCCGGCATCCCGCCCGGCATCGGCGCCTTCGCCGACGTGCGCGAGATCGCCCGTGCTCAGCTGAGGGCCTGGCAGCGCGGTCGCTTTGGCCAGTGCTACCTGCTCGGCGGCGAGCACGCCCGCTTCGTCGACTTCGTGCACCGGGTCGGCACGGCGCTGGACCGGCGCACGCCGCGCGGCGCCACGCCCGCCTGGGCACTGATGGCCTACGCACGCGTGCTGGATGCCGCGTCACGCCTGACCGGACGCGAACCGGACGTAACCCCGGAAGGTGCGGCACTCACCTCGCACCGCCTGCAGGTCGACTCGTCGCGGGCGCGAAGCGAGCTGGACTATGTCGAGACGCCGCTCGACACGCTGCTGGCCGACACGCTGGCGTGGATGCGCGACGAGGGCATGCTCGCGCCGCGCTGAGCGTCGCCGGGGTCACTGGTCCTCGTCGGCGGCGGTGAGGTGCAGCGCCCGGGGCGGATCCGCCGTGAGGCCGCGCTGCCAGCGACCGATCACCGGGCGCCGACCACGCTCGCGAAACCCGGCCCGATGCCAGGCCGCATGGCAGGCCTCGCTGGCCATGCACTCCACCGAAATCGCGTCGTGGCCTTCGCGCCGGGCCGCATGCAACAGCAGGTCGAGACACTCGCGCGGCACGCCGTCGATCGCCCCGGCCGACCAGAAATCCCGCACGTGCAGGATGCCACCGTCGACCTGGCAGGCGAACCACGCGCACAGGGTCCCGTCTCGCCCGGCCACCAGCAGGTATCGGGTGGTCACCATCGGCCAGGCGTCGAAGCGCCAGCGCAAAAAGGTGCCGTCGCGCACGGCAAGCGCCGTGCTGCCGGTGGCGGACGCGGCCCACAGGGCGTCCATCCGCGGATCGACGTGGCGGCTCCAGCTGGCCGTCAGCCGCCGCACCCGCAGCCGCCGCGCCAGAAGGCCCAGCCTGACCGCGGCGTCCACCAGCGGCGCTGCCAGCGCGGCGAGGCCGCTCGGCATCCGCCGACCGAGGTAGCGCCGGCTGCGCAGCACCCGTGCATGTCGGCACATGTCGCCGAGCACGGCGTAGCCGAGCCGCTTCACCACCGCGAGCGACTTCGGATTGGGCACGCCGTAGAGCAGGTCGAAGCGTTCGGAGGACGCCTCCATCAGGCCGGCCTGCAGGATCATTGCCGGCCCCAGGCTGCGGTGCTTCGGATGCACCGCGAAGTCGACCAGCACGCCGGCTGCCAGCGTCCGGTCGCCCGCGACCATGCGCCGTGGCCCAGCCGCGCTGACACCGACGCGCTCGCTGCTGGCGCGGTCGCGCAGCAGGCAAACCATCGGCTCGCCGAACGGGCACTGGCGGTAGAACCAATCGATCTTCGGCACGTGCTCGCCGTCGCGGCCCAAGTGGCTGAGGTGCCAGATCCGCACGATGTCCGACGCGTCACCCGGCAAACGGGCCGGTTCGACGGCATACGCGGGCGACGGCGGCGACGGCTCGCTCATGGCTCGGGCGGCGTGGCCAGGGTGATCGGCGGCAGGTGGAGGTAGCGGGTGCTGCGCCGCTTCGCTCGGATGTCGGCGTAGACCGCCTCGGCTGCCGCGGCCGACAGCCCGAGCGGCGCGCACAGCACGGCAGGCGGCAGGTCGTGCTCGAGCGCCCACAGCGCCAGGTCCATCGAGCGCCACGGCAGCGCGAAATAGAATTCGTCCTGGCCTTGGGCGAGGCTGTAGGTGTCGGTGGTCGGCTCGGCCGTGGCCACGCTATCGGGCAGCTCCAGGTAACGCGCCAGCGCGTAGACCTGCGACTTGTACAGGTGCGCGATCGGCTTGAGGTCGGCGGAGCCGTCGCCGTTCTTCACGAAGAATCCCTGGTCGTACTCCAGCCGGTTCGGCGTGCCGACCACGGCGTAGTTGAGCCGGTCGGCGTGGTGGTATTCGATGGTCTTGCGCAGGCGCTGCTTGTAGTTGGTGGCGGCGACGATCTGCAGGTACTCGGGCAAGGCCATCGGCGCGTCGAAGCGGCTTCCGTCCGGCGCCTCTGCGACCAGCCGGAAGTGGTTGATGCCGCCCTCGCGCCCGCCGGCGATCACCACCTTGATGCGCCAGTCTTCGCGGTAGTCCGGCAGCACGCGGCGCACCGCCTCGTCGCGCGAGCGGTAGCAGCCGATCGCCTCCAGCGCCGGCGCGATGTCCTGGGTCTGCACCCGCACGCCGAGGTGCGTGGCCAGCTCGCCGGCGTCGCGTGCGCTGCGGCCGGAGGAGTCCCGCTCGGGCAGGATCAGGGCATACACCCGCGCCGCTCCCACCGCGCGCACCGCCAGCGCGGCGCAGACCGAGCTGTCCACCCCGCCGGAAATCGCCACCACCAGCCCGCGCCGGTGCAGGGTCTGTGCCAGCGTGGCGCGGATCCACACGACGATGCGCCCGACCTCGGCCGCCGGATCGAGCGACAGTACGTTCCAGTCCAGCCCCTTGGTCATGCCCGTATCCGTGTGTCCGCCGCGCTTTGCGCGCCGCCCTCAGGCGCGCCGCGCAAGCAGCGCGCGAACCACGCCGCCGGCATCGGTCAGCTCGCGCACCTCGTGATAGTTGCCGTCGCGCTGCAGCCGCCGCGACATCGCTGGCCCTTGTCCGTTACCCACCTCAAACGCCAGCCAGCCACCAGCACGAAGCAGATTCGGCGCATCCTCGACCAAGCGCAACAAAAGCGTGACACCCAGAGGACCGCCATCGAATGCTTCGCGAGGCTCATGTTCGGAAATCTCTGCCGCCATCGCGCCCACCTTGTGGCTCTGGATGTAGGGAGGTGCACACGTGATCAGATCCACCCTGCCCCTGAGAGGAGCCTCGTCGAAAGGTTCGAGCAGATCGCCCAGACGCAGATCCAGTCTGTCACCGAGTCCGAGTAGCCGACCATTCTCGCGGGCGAGGGCAAGGGCGGCCCCACTGATATCCCCACCCATGACACGTGCCCGGGGCGCATCCCATGCCATCGCATAGGCTATGTTCCCCGACCCGGTGCAAACATCGATTGCAATAGGCTCTCCGGGGATTTCCCTGAGCAGTTCCACTGCCGCCCAGGCCAGGAGCTCGGTCTCGGCACGAGGAATCAGGGCGCCAGGCGCACTGAGCATCTCAAGCCCCATGAACTGCTGGCGTCCAGTGAGGTAGGCCAGTGGCTCCCCCTGGAGGCGCCGCTCGACCAGTCGTTCGAGTGCATGCTCCGCGTGGGGTACGGTTTCGATCGACGGAAGCGGACGACGCATGGCAGCCCCCGCTGAACACGGCTGGCCAGCGACCGTGTGCCACAGTGCCCGCAGTGCGCTGTCCGGCGTCTCCTCGGGCTTGTCAGGCAGCACCTGAAGCCCACCGTCAAGGCGATTTAACAGGCGCTGGAACAAGTCATTCATCGAGGTGTCCCCCTGACGCGCACGATGCCAGCAGCGCGCGCTTGCTCACCTTACCCGTAGACGTCCGCGGCAAGACTTCGACGATGACGATCTGCTGCGGCACCATGAAACTCTCCAATCGTCGAAGGCATAGCGCTCGAATCTGCCCTGCACTCAGGCTTGCATCGTCCTGAAGCACGACGTAAGCGCGGATGGCCTGACCCAGCAGCTCATCGTCGACGCCGACGACCGCGACCTCGCGGATCCCGTCAATGGCGCCCATGGCGTTCTCCACCTCGACTGGACTGACCTTTTCGCCGCGAGTCTTGATGATGTCGTCGCTGCGGCCCATGAAATAGAGAAAGCCATCCTCGTCCATGCGGAACAAATCGTGGGTGCAAAGCACCCGTTCCCCCGGCAGCCGGCCAGGGCGAAGCATGTGCTCGGACAGATCCGGACGATTCCAGTATCCCAGCATCACGTGCGGGCCACGCACATGCAGCACGCCGATCTCGCCTGGTGGTGTCTGCTCACCCGTCGGCGAAAGCAGGAACACCTCCGTGCCGGGGATCGCCTTGCCTACCGACCCGGGACGCTCGTCGATGAGTTCAGGGGCAAGATAGCTGACCCGCTTGCACTCGGTCAGTCCATACATTCTGTAAATGCGAGCGTTGGGAAACACCTCGCGAAGCTGCGCCACACTGGCGTCGGACAGCGCAGCGGCGGTGTTGGTCACCCGGCCAACGCCTTCGAAACGCAGCGGGGACTTGCGATGCGCGGCAAGCAGCATTGCGAACATCGTGGGAACGCCCGGGAAGACCGTAACGCCCTCGGCCCGAATGCGTGCAAATACCTGGGCAGGGAACGTGAACGAGCGCTCCAGGACCAGAGTGGCGCCAAGACTTACCGTCATGAGCAGTTGATACAGGCCGTAGTCGAAAGCCAGAGGCAACGCACACAGGATGCGGTCGTCGGGAGAAAGGCGGAGATACTCCACCAGGCTTCCGCAGGCAAATACCATCGACTGATGCGTCTGCATGACGCCTTTGGGCGTGCCGGTGCTGCCGGACGTATAGATCAGCGCGGCGAGGTCGAGCCCGATCACATCGCACTGCAGCGCGTCGGGCGCATCGGGACCGATCGCCAGGTCGAAGGCAGACACCGCCGGATGCGACGGACATTCGCCTGAGCAGACCACTCCCCCGGGCAGGCGGGATCCATCGAGCAATGGCAGGAACTGTTGGCCCAGGTGCGCGTCGGTGATCAACACGCAGGCTCCGGAATCGTCGAGGATGAATGCCAACTTGTCGGACTTGGTCTGTGGATTCACCGGGAGGAACACTCCTCCGGCGATCAATACCGCATAGATCGACACCACCGCAGGCCAGCTGTTGTCCAGATAGATCGCCACACGGTCACCGCGCCTCAGGCCCCGCGCCTGCAGGTTGCCCGCGAGTCGCGTGGCGCTGCGCAGGAGATCGCCATAGCTGTGTACCGTCCCCTCGATCACCGCGACCGTCTTGCCAGCCGACGACGGGTCGCTGCCTCGCCTCAGCAGGCTCTCATGCAGGAGCCGGATCGGGGGAATGGTCATGCTTTCGCTGCAGGCGCCGAGGCAAGGGTCCGGAGAACGAAGTCGGACATGCTGTCCACCGAGTCGAAATTCTGCGGCAAGAGGTCTTCACCCCTCACCGAAATGCCGAACTGCACCTCGAGAAACAACGCCAACTCGAGTACCCCGGTGGAATCGATGACACCCAGCTCCAGCAAGGACGCCTGATCGGCGAGATCGGATCCGTCATTGCTGAACAGCAGGTTTTCCAGGATGTATCCACGGATGTCCGCGTTGATCTGTGACCGCTCTGGTTTCACAAGCCCCCCACCCCTTTTTTGTGAATTCCATCACACTTTTTGCCGGAAAGCATGATCCTGATCAGGGGACCGGCATGCGCCGGACTCGCTGGCGATGCAGCAACATGGTCGAAAGGATCCCGACGAAGGCCTGGTTATCGGCAAAGCCCACGGCATCGCCGCGACGGCACTTGTCGAACAGTCGCCCCACGCGCCCCGGATCGAAATAGCCGGCCTCGCGCAGACTGTCTGTCCCGAGCACGTCGGCGACATAGTCCAAGGGCTCGCCACCGAAAAAAAAGCTGCTGTGGTCGGGAGCACGGTAAGGCTGCTTGACACGAAAACGTATGTCCTCCGGAAGCAGGCCAGCGAGCGCGCGGCGAAGAATGTACTTTTCGTTGAGTCCGCGGATTTTCCAGTGGTCGGGCAGGCGGTTTCCGAACTCCACCACCCGATGATCGAGGAACGGGAAGCGACCCTCCACCGAATGCGCCATCGCCGGCCGATCGCCCTGCATGGGCAGCAAATATGCCGAGAGTAAGGTATGTGCCTCGACATACTGGTCTCGTGCAAGCGGGCTCCACCCGGCGATCGACGACGGCAGCGTCTCCTCCAGTGAGGTCAACGGATCCCATCCCTGGACTTCCGCTCGCCACGACGGGGAGAAAAAAGCCAATGCGCGCTGCGACGTCGACCAGCGCGGCATGTGGGCGAACACCGGTCGATCGCCGTGCTCCATGCCACGACCGAAGAAAGACCGCGCCATCGCCGCATTGGCCACCGGCGAGTGGTCCAGGTACCCGTACAGTCGCCTCAGCAGTAGTGGTCGCCACGTCGAGGAGGGCTGGCGAGCCCAGAAGCGCCTGATCTTTGCTTCCTTGAACAGGTCGTAGCCACCGAAGACCTCATCGGCCCCCTCTCCCGTCAGCACGACACGGAATCCCCGATCATGGACGTGCGCCGCCAGCAGCATCAACGGGACGCCGGCGGTGCGCAGCAGCGGCGACTCGGCATGCTCGATCAAGCGCGGAAACGCTTCACCGATGTCACGTCGAGTGCAATGCAGTGTGGTGTGCTCGGTTTCCAGATGGGAAACCACCCTCGCCTGGAACCCGCTCTCGTCGAATTCGGCATCTTCGAAGGCCACCGAGAAAGTGCGTAAGGGATTCGTGGTGAAGTGCCGGACAAGCGCCACCACAGCCGACGAATCGAGCCCACCGCTCAGGTAGGCGCCCACCGCAACATCGGCGCGCAGCTGCAGACGCACGGCATCGATCAGCAGCTCGCGCAGAGCGCCCGCGGCCTCGTCCATGGAGCCGAAAGGCCGCTGGACATGCCCGTCGCGGCAATCAGGGAAAACCCAATCCCAGTAACGACGAAGTGATCGGCGGCCATCCGCCTCCACTACCAGGACATGCCCTGGCGGCACGCTCTGGACGCCCTGGAATACCGTATCCGGAGAGATGACGCCCCAATACGTCATCGCCTGCGCGACGCCACGGGGATCGAGCACTCCAAGCTGGGGCAAAGCTGCCAGCAAGGCCTTGATCTCCGAGCCAAACCACAGCATCCCGCCCGTGCCCGCGTGGAAGAGGGGACGAATTCCCGTGCGATCACGCGCAAGCAGCAACCGTCGCTGCTCGCCGTCCCAGAGCGCAAGAGCGAATTGACCGTTCAGGTGGTCGACAAAATCGTCGCCGTACTGTTCGTACAGATGGACGATGACTTCGGTATCGGACTGCGTGTAGAACCGGTGACCGAGCGCCTCCAACATGCGGCGCAACTCGAGATAGTTGAATATCTCGCCATTGAGAACGGTCCACACCGTGCCACGCTCGTTGCGTACCGGCTGGCTACCTGTCGCCAGGTCGATGATCGCCAGACGCGCATGGGCCAGTCCTATGCCATCGCCCACGAAATAGCCGAATCCGTCCGGGCCACGGTGGCGCAATGTTTCTATCATCCGTCTGAGCAATTCACCACTTGCATCCGGACCGTGCTTGACCCCGACGAATCCTGCGATACCACACATGAATTGAATTTCCTCAAGGTCACTTTGACCACGGATTCGGCAACAGCCGGAGCGACGCAGGCTTTGACGTCGAGAACTTACGGTCAACGTCGAGGAGGAAAGCGGCTCAGTCGGCCACCGCCAGCACGCATTCATCGGCCCCCAGCGCCCGGCAGCACAGGCCGATCACGTGAGCCTGCGCGGCGGACTCGTCCGCCTGCGGGTCCATTGCACCGTGCAGCACGCCGGCGTAGAAGACGCAGCCGGACCTACCCGGCGTCCCGCACAGCGGACTTTCGCCCAGGTGAATCTGCCCCCCCTGCAGGCGGGCATCGAGCAGTTCGCCCAGGGCAGGCAGGCCACGCTTGGAGAGCGCCTCGCCCGGCCGCAGCAGCGAGCCCGCCACGCCTTGCCGGTCGGCGATCCAGCGTCCCACCCGCACGCCGGCCAGGCTCAGCGACGCCTGCCTGGCGCCCGGCACCACGGCCTGCTCCATCGCCCTGACCAGCGGCAGCGCCGCCGGATAGACGCCCGGCAGCAGCCGCATCAGCCGGTCGACCGCGACCAGGTCCGGCTCAAGCGATGGCGCCTCGACCGCGGCCGGCGGAGCCGGCGGCGGACCGGGTCGGCGGGGCGACGGCAGCGTCATCGGCGCCGGCCAGGCCTCCCAGGGAATGTCCGCCTCGATATCCAGCGACGGCAGCGGCTCGATCACCTCCGGCTCGGCCGGCCGTGCCGGCACGCCGCCGAAAAACGCCGTCGCCTCGACGTCGGGCACTTTCGGCGGCGGCGGCATCGGCGGTCCCCCGAGCACATGCCTGCCGGCGGCGGGCGGAGCCGGCGGAGCGGGTGGCGGGACGTAGTCGGTCTGGCGCGACGCGGCGAAGTGCGGCCGCATCGTGTCGCCCTCGGCCGGCTCGATGCGGTAGCTGACCACGCGCTCGTTTCCGCCCAGCGCCGCATCGAGCGTGCGTTTCGAGCGCGGTTGGCCCCGCACGAGCAGCGTCAGCAGCGCGCCGTGGCGGTCATCGGCCAACCGGTGGCGCAGCAGCAGCATCCCGCTGGCCGTGATGGCGCGACCGACTTCCCCCAGCAACCCTTCGCGCTCCAGCGCGAGAATCTGCACTTCCAGCTCGACCATCGGACTCCCCCGTCAGCGGCACCGGCCAGAACGCCGGCGCGCGCAACCGTCGCCTGCATGCGACAGGCTGGAAATGTCGCATAAACCGTCGCCGGAGGCATGCCTGGTGCAGGTGGCGGTCACGCGTCGAGGCGACGCCAGCCCCCGAACCCCTCTTCCCGCACGATGCGGCCGTCGCGCAGATGGAAAACGTGCAGCAGGCGCTGCCCGGCGCACGAGCCCGTCGGCGCTGGCGAAGCGGTCCATCGGCCGGATCCCGATCTCGGCCATCGTGGCGAACATGCGCAGGTCGTTTTCGCCGATCGCGTCGAGCACATCGAAGCGCTGGCCGCGGCCGGGGATCTCCGGCACGGCGTCCCCGGTGCTCAGCGCGAGCACGCCGCCCGGCTCGCCGGACAGCTGCGCGCGACCACGATGGCCCGGCGGCGCGCCGTGCCGGGGGCGCGGCGGACGTGATCGACGCCACCGCCTACGCCACGGCCGACCGGCTCAGTCGATGAAGCGGGCGTAGGCGTCCAGCGGCAGCCGCTCGATCGCCGGCACCGTGCAGCCCTCGGCCGGATGCCCCACCACCAGCAGCAGGAACGGCATCTCGTTGCGCGGGCGCCCCAGCAATTCGTTGAGGAAGCCCATCGGGCTCGGCGTGTGGGTGAGCGTGGCCAGCCCCGCGCGGTGCAGCGCGGCGACCAGCAGCCCGGTGGCGATGCCGACCGACTCCTGCGGGTAGTAGCGCTTGTGCTTCTGCCCCTGCGCGTCGAGGCCGAAGCGCTGGTAGAAGATGCCGATCAGCCACGGCGCGGCCTCCAGGAACGGCTTGTCCGCGTCGGTGCCCAGCGGCGCGAGCGCCTCCAACCACTCGTCCGGCGCGCGCCGCTCGTAGAACTCGCGTTCCTCCGCCTCGGCCGCCTCGCGGATGCGCCGGCGCAGCGGTCCCTGCCCCACCGCCACGAACCGCCAGGGCTGCTGGTGGGCTCCGCTGGGAGCGCTGCCGGCGGCGCGCAGGCAGTGCTCGATCACGGCGCGCGGCACTGGTGTCGGGGCAAAGTCGCGCACGGTACGGCGACTGGCCATCTCCTCGGCGAACGCGGCGGCTGCGGCGATCCTCGCCTCGTCACTCATCGGCGCACGGGCGGGCAAGGACATGACGGCGTGGCTGGGCACGGGAGCGCTCCCTCGTTCGGATGTCCGGCCATCGTAGCGGTCCACCGCCCGCTGGCCAGCCCGGCCGCACCCCGCTTGTGCGGCTCGGGGGGGCGTCGCCAAGCTGCCCCCGGTGCGCTACAACACGGGGCTTGCCGACCCGAGGGGAAACTCCATGCCGATCCGTACCGCGTCCCGCGCGCACCGATGCCCTGCCCGCCCGGCCTCGCTGGCGCTGGCGCTCTCCCTCGGGCTGCTGGCCGGCGCACCGGTCCACGCCGCCGACGCCGCACGGGCCCGCCTGCAGCGCGAGGCGCAGGCGGTGACGATCACCCGCGACGACTGGGGCATCGCCCACGTGCACGGCAGGACAGACGCCGATGCCGTGTTCGGCATGGCCTACGCGCAGGCCGAGGACGACTTCCACCGCGTCGAGACCAACTACCTGCTCTCGCTCGGCCGCATGGCCGAGGCCAAGGGCGAATCGTCGATCTGGCTGGACCTGCGGCAGCAGCTGTTCATCGACCCGGTGAAGCTCAAGCAGCTCTACGCGCAGAGCCCGGGCTGGCTGCGCCAGCTGATGGATGCCTGGGCCGACGGTCTGAACTGGTACCTCGCCACGCACCCGGACGTGCATCCGGAAGTGATCACCCATTTCGAACCGTGGATGGCGCTGTCCTTCACCGAGGGCAGCATCGGCGGCGACATCGAGCGGGTCGAGCTCGAGCCGCTGAAGGATTTCTACGGCCGGCCCGACGACGCGCCGCTGGCGACCGTCGAGATGCGCCCGAGCTGGGTCGAGCCGACCGGCTCCAACGGCATCGCCATCGCGCCCAAGCTCAGCGCCGACGGCCACGCGCTGCTGCTGATCAACCCGCACACCTCGTTCTTCTTCCGCTCCGAGCTGCAGATGACCAGCGACCAGGGGCTGGACGCCTACGGCGCGGTGACCTGGGGCCAGTTCTTCATCTACCAGGGCTTCAACCGGCACGTCGGCTGGATGCACACCTCCACCGGCGTCGACGCGGTGGACGAGTTCGCCGAGACGATCGTGCGCAAGGACGGCAAGCTCTACTACCGCTACGGCACGGCGCTGCGGCCGGTCACCTCGCGGCAGATCACCGTGCCTTACAAGACCCAGGACGGCACGATGGCCCGCCGCACCTTCACCGCGTACTTCACCCACCACGGCCCGATCGTGCGCAGGGACGGCGACAGGTGGATCGCCGAGGCGCTGATGAACACGCCGGTCCCGGCGCTGGAGCAGAGCTGGCTGCGCACGAAAACGCACGACTACGCCAGCTACATGAAGGTGGCCGAGCTGAAGGCCAATTCGTCGAACAACACGCTGTTCGCCGACGACAAGGGCGAGATCGCCTTCCTGATGCCGCAGTTCGTGCCCAGGCGTGACAACCGCTTCGACTACACCAGGCCCGTGGACGGCGCGAACCCGGCCACCGACTGGCACGGCCTCACCCCGCTGGACCAGCTGCCGCAGGTGGTGAACCCGCCGAACGGCTGGGCCTTCAACACCAACGACTGGCCGTACTCCGCCGCCGGCCCGTACAGCCCGAAACCCGCCGACTTTCCACGCTACATGGACACCTTCGGCGAGAACCCGCGCGGCCTGCACGCCACCCGCCTGCTCACCGGCGCGAAGGACGTCACCCGCGCCTCGCTGATCACCATGGCCTTCGACTCGTATCTCCCGGCGTTCGCGCGCCAGCTGCCGGTGCTGATCCACGACTACGACGCGCTGCCCGCCAGCGATCCGCTAAAAGCCAAGCTGCGCGGCCCGATCGCCCTGCTGCGCGGCTGGGACGATCGCTGGGGCATCGCCTCGATGCCGACCACGCTGGCGGTGTTCTGGGGCGACACGCTGTGGGACGAGGTAAGCAAGGCGGACACCGCCGAGGGCCTGTCGATCTACGACGTGATGGCCGAGAAGGCCGGCCCGCAGCAACGCCTGCACGCGCTGTCCGAGGCGGTGGACCGGCTGCAGCACGACTTCGGCCACTGGGGCGTGCCGTGGGGCGAGGTCAACCGCTTCCAGCGCATCAACGGCGCGATCCAGCAGCCGTTCGACGACAGCAAGCCGAGCATCCCGGTGCCGTTCACCTCCTCGCGCTGGGGCTCGCTGGCCTCGTTCGGTGCGCACCGCTGGCCGGGCACCAAGCGCTACTACGGCACCAGCGGCAACAGCTTCGTCGCGGTGGTGGAGTTCGGCCCGAAGGTGAGCGCCCGCGCGATCACTGCCGGCGGCGAGAGTGGCCATCCGGACTCGCCGCATTTCAACGACGAGGCCGAGCGCTACACCACCGGCAACCTGCGCGAGGTGTATTTCTGGCCCGAGCAGCTGAAGGGCCACACCGAGCGCGTGTACCACCCGGGCCAGTAGTCCCCGGCCGCACGCGGGACGGCGCTTAGCGGCGCGTCCCGCGTGAACGGCGCAGCAGCGCCATCACGCCGATCGCCAGCATGGACGGCACGCCGGCCTGCAGCAGCTCGAACGGCCACAGGTTGTGCGAGGTGGGATCGGCGGCCACCCCGGTCACGATCTGTCCAATCACCCCCAGCATCAGCACCACCGGCACCGCAGCGGCAAGGCGCCAGCCGCCCCGCCAGCGCCAGCATGCCCAGGCCGGCACCGCCAGGCCGCCGAGCGCAAGGGCGAACATCAGCAGCAGCAGGCCGTAGAAGAGCACGGTCTGGCCGACACTCAGCGGCGCAGCGGCGTCTCGCGCCACGGCGGCTTGCCCTGCATCCCGCTGCTTCGCCAGCAGGTCGTCCACCCAGGCCGGCTTGTCGGCCCCGTCGTCCGCCGCATCGGCACCGGCGGACAGGTGCACCGGCAGCGTCGCCACCACCGGCGTGCCGTCCCGACTGCCGTCACCGGCGATGATGCGGATCTCGTCGACCTGCGCGTCCGGCTTCAGCAGGAACAGCCAGCCCAGCGCGTCGCCCTTGCCGTCGTAGCGGATCGACGGGCTGGTCCCGACCGGCGCCGGCCTGCCGTGGAAATAGCCCTGCACCCAGATGCCCACGGGGTGGTCGGTGCGATAGACCAGCCGCAGGTAGAAATGCGCCCTTCCGCCCAGCGCGATGTCATCGCCCCGCGGCCAGGTGTCGACCACCCGAACCTGCGCCGGTGCCGGCATCGCATCGACGCGCCCCGGGCCACCCGCCAGCAGCAGGCCAAGCAGCAGCAACGCATGGCGAATCATTCCGTTCATCACGCCTCCCCCGGAAACCCGTTCGCACCTCGAGCGGTTGCTGCGGTGCGCTGCCGCGCCCGATCGACAGCCCCGGGGCCGGCTCGCATCATCGCCAGGCGCCCCTCCCCCGGAACCCCCATGACATCCCGTATCGCCTGCCCGACCCTCGCCGCCCGCGTCACCACCGCCGAACAGGCCGCCACGCACATCCGCCCCGGCATGACCGTCGGCATGAGCGGCTTCACCGGCGCAGGCTATCCCAAGCAGGTGCCGCAGGCACTGGCCGCACGCATCGGCGCGGCGCACGAGCGCGGCGAACGCTTCGGCATCCGCATGCTCACCGGCGCGTCGACGGCGCCGGAACTGGACGGCGTGCTGGCGCGCACCGGTGGCATCGACTTCCGCCTGCCCTACCAGTCCGATCCCGAGCTGCGCGAACGCATCAATCGCGGACAGATCGACTACATGGACATCCATCTGGGGCACGTGGCGCAGTACGCGCGCTCGGGCTTCTTCGGCAGGATCGACGTGGCGGTGGTCGAGGTCACCGCGATCCTGCCCGACGGGCGGCTGGTGCCGTCCACCTCGGTGGGCAACAACGCCACCTGGCTGGAACTGGCCGACACGGTGATCCTGGAGGTCAACGCCGAACAGCCGGCCGGACTGGAGGGCATGCACGACATCCATTCCTGCGCCGCGCCACCGCACCGCGCGCCGCTGCCGCTGGTCGAACCCGGCCAGCGCATCGGCGAGGCGACGCTGCGGGTGGATCCGGCCAGGGTGGTGGCGGTGGTCGAGACCCGTGGTCCCGACCGGCTCAGCGCCTTTGCTCCGCCCGACGAGACCAGCCAGCGCATTGCCGGCCACCTGGTCGAATTCTTCCGCCACGAGGTGGCGCGCGGGCGGCTGCCGACGAACCTGCTGCCGCTGCAGTCCGGCGTCGGCAACATCGCCAACGCGGTGCTGGACGGCCTGCGCGAGGGCGGCTTCGAGCAGATGACCGCCTACACCGAGGTGATCCAGGACGCGATGCTCGGCCTGGTGCGCGACGGCCTGATCACCATCGCCTCGGCCACCGCGCTGTCGCTCAGCCCGGACGGCGTGGCCGACTTCGTGAAGCACATCGACGCCTACCGTCACCGCATCGTGTTGCGGCCGCAGGAGATCTCCAACCATGCCGAGCTGATCCGCCGGCTCGGCTGCATCGCGCTCAACGGCATGGTGGAGGCGGACATCTACGGCAACGTCAATTCCACCCATGTCGCCGGCACCCGCATCATCAACGGCATCGGCGGCTCCGGCGACTTCGCCCGCAACGGCCACCTCGCCTGCTTCCTCACCCCGAGCACCGCCAAGGGCGGCGCCATCTCGGCGATCGTGCCGATGGTCAGCCACGTCGACCACACCGAGCACGACGTATCGGTGGTGGTCACCGAACAGGGACTGGCGGACCTGCGTGGACTGTCGCCGCGCCAGCGTGCGCACGCCATCATCGAGCACTGCGCGCACCCGGACTTCCGCCCGATGCTGCAGGACTACGTCGACCGTGCCTGGGTGCACAGCAAGGCGCTGCACACGCCGCACCTGCTGCCCGAGGCGCTGTCCTGGCACCAGCGCTTCCTCGATACCGGCAGCATGCGGGCCTGACGCTCAGGCGGCGGCGGGCAACGCCCGGCGTGCCGCGCGCCGTTCGCGAAGCCGCAGGAACGGCCGCTCCACCGCCAGGTGCAGCACGCTGCCCAGGGCCAGCGCCGCGGCGGCGTAGACCACGAAGATCGCCACCCCGTGCAGGCGTTCGCCCAAAGCCACCTGCACCAGGTGATAGGCGATCTTGTGGCTGAGATACAGGCTGTAGGAGATGCCCGCCAGCCAGCCGGCGCCGGGTACGCGCCAGCGGCCGAGCGAGCTGTGTTGCCCGGCCGCAGCGAACACCAGCAGGCCGAGGCCCGCGGAAAGCAGCGGCCAGCCGATCGCGTTGGCAACAAGGCCGGCCCGATCGCGGAACAGCAGCAACGCGCCACCGGCCACCAGCAGTCCCAGCCACATCGACGCCTGGGCATGGGCCTGCGCGCGGATCCAGAGCTTCGGCCGGAAGGTCTTCAACGCGGCCAGCATCACCCCGACGAACAACCCGTCCAGCCGGCACCAGGTCGGGAAGTAGAGATCCTCGATGTACCAGTTGCGGTCCGGCTGCACGGCGGTGTCGTGCCACCACACACCGGCACGCAGCGCGATGCCGCCGAGCACCACCAGCAGCGCCACCGCGGCCACCACCCGGCCCGAACGCCACCGCGCCAGGCCGATCGCCAGCAGCGGGAACAGCAGGTAGAAGTGCTCCTCCACGCACAGCGACCACGCGTGCGAGAACGCCGGCTGGCTGGCGTAGTCGATCACGAGGTTCAGGGTGAAGGTGGCGAACTGCCACCACGGCGCGATCCCGGGCAGTTCGCGCAGCGACGGCACGCACTGGTAGAGCGCCAGCACCACGACGAACGCCGGCAGGATGCGATAGGCCCGGCGCCGGTAGAACGCGCCCAGCGCCAGTCGCTCGCCACGCGCCAGCGGCGCCAGCACCTGGCGGCCGATCAGGAAGCCGCTGAGCACAAAGAAGATGTCCACGCCGACCCAGCCGCAGTGCACCAGCGGGTCGAACCGTGGCCCCATCCCGCCGACCACCCAGGAATGGAAGGCCATCACCGAGACGATGGCCAGCGCGCGCAGCGTGTCCAGACCGGGGAGTCGTGGCATGGGCGTCCTTTCCGTGCGGGTAAAGACGCCAGCATGACGCGGCCGGCCATGGCAAAACCATGACCGGTCGCGGGCACGATCAGGGCATCACGCTCAGCGCACGCCGACGGTGCCGTTGGCGGCCGCGATCAGCTTGGCCGGGTCGTAGCCGACGCCGTCCTTGAACACCGTCACCACGTTCTCGATCGACTTGATGTCGGCGGCGGGATTGCCGTTGACCAGCACCAGGTCGGCGACCTTGCCCGGCTCGATGGAACCGATGCGGTCGCCCTCGCCGAGGTAGCGCGCACCGTTGAGCGTGGCGATGCGGATCGCCTCCACCGGCGTGAACCCGGCCTCGACCAGCAGCTCCACCTCGCGCTGGTCGCCGTAGCCGGCGATCACGCCGCCGAAGCCGGTCGGGTCCAGTCCGGCCAGCAGGGTGCCGCCGGCCTTCACGAAGGCGCGCTCGAACTGCATCTCCAGCGTGAACAGCGCCGGCCACGGCGAGTCCTTCTGTGCAGCGATGCGCTCGCGGGTCTTCAGGTACTCCACCCGGGTCTCGGGCAGCATCGCGTCGAGCACGCGGGGATCGACCGGCGCGCGCCCGGGCACGAAGGTCTCGAACACCGGCAACGTGGAAGTCACCGCCACGTGCTTGTCGACCAGGCGCCGGATCAGCGCCTGGATCCGCGTGTCGCCGATCCGCATGGTCGCCAGGTTGGCCGCGGCCTTGCGGGTGTCGGGACACACGTCCGGCTGCTTGCCGGGGGTGAACTCGGTATCCACCACCAGGCCGTGCTCGAGGTCGTCGATGCCCAGGTCGGCCGCCTCGGTGAAGCCGATCGAGCACAGGTGGCCGGTGACGATGATGTGCCGCGCGTGCGCCGCAGCGATCGCCGCCGACAGCTCGGCACGGGTGATGTGCATGTAGGCCTTGAACGAGGTGGCGCCCTCGTCCATCCAGTAATCCACCGTCGCGCGCGCGTCGTCGGCGCCGGTGAGCTCGTGCATCTGCGGGGTGAAGCTGCCCTTGCCTTCCAGGTACGGCCCGGTGGTGTGCATCTTGGGCCCGGGAATGAGGCCCGCGTCGATCGCCTTCTTCAGTTCCAGGTCGGTGTACGGCTCGGTGCTGCCGGTGGTGCGGATGGTGGTGACGCCGCCGGCCAGGTAGAACTTGGGAAAGCTCGAGCCCTGCTCGGGATACAGCGCTTCCTTCGCCGCCGGGTTCACCTTCGGTGCCGGGTAGAACATGTGGTCGTGCATGCCGACCAGGCCGGGGATCAGGCTCTTGCCGCGACCGTCGATCACCGTCGCGCCGGTGGGCACGTCCACGTGTGCGGCCACGGCGACGATCCGTCCGTCGCGCAGCAGCACGAGCTGGTTCTCGCGCGCGGGCGCGCCGGTGCCGTCGATCACCCGCACGTGTTCGATCGCGATCACCGGCGCGTCGTACGACACATAGGCGCGCGTCAGCGGACCGAGCCCGGCTCCCTGCACGCCGCCTGCGGAAACCAGTCCGATGGCGAGGGCAAAGCCAGTGGCCCGAGGGCGAATCGCAGGCAAGAAGGTCATCGGTGGAGCTCTCCCCAAAGGATGGATGGCGGATGGATCGAAGGTCGGCTCAGGGCCGCGCGGCGAGCGCCTGCACCGGCGGCTCGCCGGCGAACGCACGCTCCACCATCGGCGCCAGTCGGGCGGTGTAGCGCTCGGCATCGGCCTGCGCCAGGTGCGACCACTCCGGCGGCTCGAAGCCCTGCAGCTCGGCATGATCGGCAAAGCTGATGCCCGGCGCGCCGGTTTTCGCCAGCAGCACCTGCCAGGTAAGCGCGGGCGGCTCGACGCGGTCCTCGAAGTCGCGGTACGGACCGATCACCGGCTGGCGCACGAACACCACCCGTGCACCGCGCGCCCGCAGTTGCTTCACCGCCGCCACCGCCCGCGCGATCTGCGCGTCGGCCACGGCACGCACCTTGGCGGGGGTATCGAGCATCGGCGGAGGCGGCAGCTCCCACGACTGCGCCCAGATCCGGCGGGCCAGATCGCGGTAGGCCGCATCCTCGGCCACCTTGGGCCACAGGTGGGTATTGCGGTCCTCGTCGGACAGCGACAGCTTGCGCACGCTCATGTGCGGGTGCGTGCCCGGACGCACCGGCCAGGGCTGCCGCGCCAGCACGGTTTCCAGCGCGTAGTCCGGGTCGTAGAACGCCGCGTACGGCTCGATGAAGTGCATCGACAGCCAGGTGCCCACGCGCGCGGACGGCGACTCCCTGCGCCAGTCTCGGATCGCGTCGCCGCGGTAGGCGAAGCCGGAGAAGAACAGCGAGCTGGTGACGCCGACCATCAGGCGGCCGTGGAAGGCCGGGTCGGCGGCCAGGTCCTCCAGCGCCGGCAGCGCGGAGGTGCCCTCCAGCGCGAGCTGGATCGGCTGCTCGCCGGTCACCCGCTTCCACACCGGCAGCTGCATGTCGAACAGCGTGCGCGACGAACCGATGAGCACCAGCGCATCGCCCTCGCCGGCATCGATGCGCCGTCGCTGCTGCGCCCACTGGCCGTTGCTGTTGCGGTAGCTGGGCGTGACGCCGAACGCGCGCCAGTGACACTCCCAGCCGGCCGTGAGCAGCACGGCCAGCGCCAGCGCGCCGAGCCAGATGCGTCCCCACGGACGATCGGGGATGTCGCGCTCGGGCACCGGCTGGGCCACGCCCGGGCGGTCGGAGGCGGTCTGGCGGACGAAGCCGGGGCGCGTGGCGGCCGGTTCGACGCGCATGTCAGAACTGGAAGTAGATGAAGGCACTGCCTTCCCCCTGCGCGATGATCACCAGGAACGCCATCAGGCCCATGCCCATCGCCAGCGGCACCGCCGGTACCTGCAGCAGCGCCGATTCCAGCGTGCGTCGTCGCATCCACCCGTGCGCGGCGACGATGCCGGTGACGATCAGCAGCGTGGTGGCGATCAGCATGGTGGAGAGGATCGGCGCCGCGCTGCCGTGCGCGCCGGCCATGCCGGTCAGCACGTCCCACGCCTTGCCGAAGGTCTTGGCACGGAAGAACACCCAGGCCACGTTGACCAGCATCCAGGTCAGCAGGCCCAGCGCGAACAGCGCCAGCGGGCCGGGCCGGACGCCGGCGAAGCGTCCGCGCAGGAAGCGCTCCACCGACAGATAGATGCCGTGCAGGCCGCCCCACACCACGAACGTCCAGCTCGCGCCGTGCCACAGGCCGCCCAGCAGCATCGTGCCCATCAGCGCCAGGTAGGTGCGTGCCGGCCCGTGGCGGTTGCCGCCCAGCGGGATGTACAGGTAGTCCCGAAGCCACGAGGACAGCGTGATGTGCCAGCGCCGCCAGAAGTCGGAGAAGCCCACCGCGGCATACGGGAAGCGGAAGTTGTCCGGCATCGCGAAGCCCAGGCACATCGCCACGCCGATGGCGATGGTCGAGTAGCCGGCGAAATCGCAGAAGATCTGCCCGCTGAAGGCCAGCGTGCCGATCCACGCGTCGAGCGTGCCGGTCGGCTGGCCGCTGTCGAAGACCGCCTCGGCCGCCTTCGACAGGAAGGTGTCGGCGAGCACCACTTTCTGGAACAGCCCCAGCAGCACCAGCACCAGCCCGAACTGCAGCTGCCGCCGCGTGGCGCGGCGCTCGATCTCGAACTGCGGCACCAGCTCGGTCGGGCGCATGATCGGCCCGGCCACCAGGTGCGGGAAGAACGTCACGAACAGCGCGTAGTCGAGGAAGCGACGCGCCGGCAAGGCGCGGCGCAGATACACGTCGAGCGTGTAGGACAGCGTGGCGAAGGTGTAGAAGGAAATGCCCACCGGCAGCACGATGTCCCGGGCCGGCGGCACGTAGTGCACGCCGTACACCGACACCAGGTCGCTGAAGTTTTGCAGCAGGAAATGGCCGTACTTGAAGTAGCTGAGCATGCCGAGGTTGGCCACCACCGACAGCAGCATCCACGCCCGCCGCACCGCCGGGCGCTCGGCATGCACCAGTTGCTGCGCGGCATACCAGTCCACCACCGTGGAGATCCACAGGAGGATCACGAACGGCGGGTTCCAGGCCATGTAGAACAGGTAGCTGGCGACCAGCAGGACGATCTTGCGCGTGGTCCAGGCGAGAGGCAGCGCCATGAGCCCGAGCACGATCGCAAAGAACGCCACGAAGGCGAGCGAATTGAAGACCATGTCGAGCCCCCCGGCCCTGTCGCCCCCCAGCGACTGGTGCGGATCCTACTCCTGCCGGAGGAAGGCGGCGCAAGTCCCGTGACACCGGGACCCTGCGACGGCTCGCGGCGCGGCTCAGGGAATCGCCAGCCCGCGCTGCACCGCCGGGCGTGCCAGCACCCGGTCCAGCCAGGCGGCGACGTGGCCGTAGCGATGGAACTGCACCAGCTCGCGCGCCTCGTAGAAACCGATCAGGTTGCGTACCCAGCCCACGGTGGCGATGTCGGCGATGGTGTAGTCGTCGCCCATCAGCCAGGTGCGGTCGTCCAGCCGCGCATCCAGCACGCCGAGCAGGCGCTGCGACTCGGCCACGTAGCGCTGCAGCGGCCGCTTGTCCTCGATCTCGCGGCCGGCGAACTTATGGAAGTAGCCGACCTGGCCGAACGTCGGACCGATCCCCGCCATCTGGAAGAACACCCACTGGATCGTCTCCCAGCGCCGCGCCGGATCGGCGGGCATGAACTTGCCGGTCTTTTCGGCCAGATACATCAGGATGGCCCCCGACTCGAACAGGCCCAGCGGCTCGCCGCCCGGGCCGGCCGGATCGATCAGGGCGGGAATCTTGCCGTTCGGGTTGAGCGCGAGGAATGCCGGCAGCTGGCTTTCGTTCTGCATGATGTCGATGCGGTGCGCCTCGTAGGGCAGCCCCACCTCCTCCAGCATGATCGACACCTTCACGCCGTTCGGCGTAGGCAGCGAGTACAGCTGGATGCGATCGGGATGCTTCGCGGGCCAGCGCCGGGTGATGGGGAAATCGGCCAGTGGGGACATGGAGGCTCCTTGCGTCGGTACCGCCAAGCGTGCCAGAACCCCGCGGCCGCGTGTCTCCCGTGGCTCAGCTCGCGCGCAGGTGGCGCGCGGTGATGCCGATGCCCGCGGCCGCCACTGCGACGGGTGTGCCCTGCGCCACGATGCGTCCGCCCTCGTCGCCCGCGCCGGGACCGAGGTCGATCATCCAGTCGCAGGCGCGGATCACGCGGCGGTCGTGTTCGACCACGATCACGCTGTGTCCGGCTTCGACCAGCCCGTGCAGCTGCGCCATCAGCCGGTCGACGTCGGCCGGGTGCAGGCCGGTGGTGGGTTCGTCCAGCACGTACAGCGTGTGGCCGCGCGCCTGGCGCTGCAGCTCGGTGGCCAGCTTGATGCGCTGCGCCTCGCCACCGGAGAGTTCCGTCGCCGGCTGGCCGAGCCGCAGGTAGCCCAGGCCCACGTCGCGCAACGTGGCGAGCGAACGCGCCAGCGCCGGCACCGCATCGCCGAAGAACGCCACCGCATCGTCCACGGTCAGCGCCAGCACCTCGGCGATGTGCCTGCCGTTCCAGCGGACCGACAGCGTGTCCTCGTTGTAACGGCTGCCGTGGCAGGTCGGGCACGGCGCGTACACCGACGGCAGGAACAGCAGGCCGACCGAGACGAAGCCCTCGCCCTCGCAGGTGGAGCAACGTCCCTTGGCCACGTTGAAGGAAAAGCGGCCGGCGTCGAACTTGCGCTTGCGCGCTTCCGGCGTGGCGGCAAACAGCTTGCGCACGTGGTCGAACAGGCCGGTGTAGGTGGCCAGGTTGGAGCGCGGCGTGCGGCCGATCGGCTGCTGGTCGACGGTGACCAGCCGGGTAACCGTGTCCATGCCTTCGACGATGCGGCCGCCGGCCGGTGCCGGCGCCTCGCCCGGCAGTTCGTCGCCCTCTTCTTCCACCGCCCGCGCGGCGCCCAGCGCGTGCCCGACCCGTTCCACCAGCGCCTGGCTCACCAGGCTGGACTTGCCCGCGCCGGAGACGCCGGTGACCGCGGTCATCACGCCCAGCGGGAACGCCACGTCCAGCCCATCGACGTTGTTGCGCGTGACCGCTTCCAGGCGCAGCCAGCCGGACGGCTCGCGCGGCGTGCGTGGCGGCAGGTCGGCGTCCTCGAACACGTAGCGGCGTGTCGCCGAAGCCGCGCACGCGGCCAGCCCCGCCAGCGGACCGGCGTGCAGCACCTCGCCGCCCTGGCTGCCGGCGCCGGGGCCGATGTCGATCACCCAGTCCGCCGCGCGGATCACGTCCAGCTCGTGCTCCACCACGAACACCGAATTGCCGCCCGCCTTCAAGCGCGCCAATGCACGCAGCAGGGCCTCGGTATCGGCCGGGTGCAGGCCGGCCGACGGCTCGTCCAGCACGTAGACCACGCCGAACAACTGCGCCTGCAGCTGCGTGGCCAGCCGCAGCCGCTGCAGCTCGCCCGGCGACAGCGTGGGCGTGCTGCGTTCCAGCGACAGGTAGCCAAGGCCCAGCTCGATCAGGGTGTCGATGCGCGCACCGACGTCGGCGACGATGCGTTCGGCAACCAGCCGCTTTTCGGGATGACCGTCGTCGCGCAAGGACAGCGCCTCCAGCGTGGCCCGCAGGTGCCGCGCCAGCTGGCGCAGCGGCAGGCCGGAGGCGTGGGCGATGTCGTGCCCGCCGAAGGTGACCGACAGCGCCTCGGGCCGCAGCCGCCGGGCCCCGCAGGCCGGGCACGGACGCGCCACCATGTAGCGCGCCACGCGCTGCTTGATCGCCGCGCTCTCGCTCTGCGCGAAGCTGTGCATCACGTAGGCGCGCGCGCTGACGTAGGTGCCCTTGTAGTTGCCCGGCTCGCCGCGCGCGTAGGCAGCCTGCGCCACCTCCGGCGCCACGTCGCGGTAGACCGGCACCACCGGCTGCTCGTCGGTGAACAGGATCCAGTCGCGCTGGTCCTGCGGCAGCTCGCGCCACGGCCGGTCCACGTCGTACCCCAGCGTGGTGAGGATGTCGCGGTAGTTCTTGCCCTGCCAACCCTGCGGCCAGCAGGCGACGGCGCGCTCGCGGATGGTCAGTGACGGGTCCGGCACCATCGAGGCCTCGGTGGCGTCGAACACCCGGCCCAGGCCGTGGCAGTCCGGACACGCGCCGGCCGGCGTGTTCGGCGAGAACGCGTCGGACTCCAGCAGCGATAAGCCCGGCGGGTAGTCGCCGGCGCGCGAATACAGCATGCGCAGCGCATTGGAGAGCGTGCTCAGGCTGCCGACGGTGGAGCGCGTGCTGGTGCCGCCTCGGCTCTGCTGCAGGGCGACCGCCGGCGGCAGGCCATCGATGCGCTCCACCGCCGGCACGCCGGCCTGCTCGATCAACCGCCGCGCGTAGGGCGCCACCGACTCGAAATAGCGCCGCTGCGCCTCCGCGTAGATCGTGCCGAAGGCCAGCGAGGACTTGCCCGACCCCGACACCCCGGTGAACACCACCAGCGCGTCGCGCGGGATGTCCACGCTGACGTTCTTCAGGTTGTGCTCGCGCGCGCCGCGCACGCGCACGCAGCCGTTGTCACCGGTCGCGCCGGCGTCGGCGGGGAGGCCATTCATGCGCGGCACCCGCGCGGAGCGGGGAACGGCGACGCAGCGGTCAGGGGGCTGGACATCATGCGGGGAACGGACCGTGGAGGGATGACGCCGGCGCGATCGACGTCGCTCCGGCCAGCACCACAGTCTACGCAGGCGCCGCCGTCCGCGTGGCGGCCATGCGTCCGGGCGGCGTCAGTCCGCCGCGTGCATGCGCTGGATGCGCACGGTGGCGCCACCCTCGAAGCGCACCACGAAGGTGGCGCCCTCGTGCACCTGCCTGACCACCGGCACCACCCGCGGCGGCCGCTCGCGCAGCAACGCCCGGTTGTTGGCGACTTCCGCCCCGGTCGGGTGCAGCGTCATCGGCGGGCTGAACGACTGGAACGCGACGAAGTGCGAAGCGCAGCCCAGGCAGTCGCTCTGGATCACCGGCATGCGCTGCATCCAGATGAAGTACTTGTTCTCGTGCCGGATCCACACCCGCCACGGGCTTTGCGGCACCCATCCGACCGCGCCGTCGGCGTTCCACACCCGCACCACGTGGGCCAGCCGACAATCCGCGCTGGCGCATTCCTGCAGCACCAGATATTCATCATCGGCCAGGTGCACCGGCTGCACGTTCAGGATGTCGTCCTTCACCAGCGCCTGCGCCGGGAACACCACGGTGGGCATGCGCGCGTCGACCCGGAAATCGCCGGAAATGACGTAGCCGCCGTGGCTCCGCGTGTACGGCGCGGTGACGGTCACGCCGGGCAGGCTGGACTGGCGGGAAGCGATCACGGGCGTGAGCGCGGCGATCGCCAGCAGCGATCCGGAAATGATGGCGTGCATCGGCACCGACTCCTGTCCCCGGGACGGTCCTGCCCGGTGCGGGCACCCTACGCCGATGGACGCACAGCGGCCAGTGCGCCAGCTTCGCGTCGGGGGCCGGGCTGGTTATGCTGCGGTCGTCGGCGGCGCGCCGCCACAGGGGAATCGCCATGCTTCGCCACTCGCTGCGGGTCCGCCTGCTGTTGCCCGTCCTCGCCCTGGTGCTGCTGGCCACGGTCGCCGTGACGATCGTGCTGGCCACGGTCGAGGCCGGGCGCGTGCGCCGCGAGGCCACCTCGGCCATCGACCGCCAGACCGCCGCACTGCAGAGCCTGCTCGAAGTGACCCGCACCGTGATGCTGGACCGCGTGCACGACGGGATGCGCCTGCTGCGCAGGCAGGGCCAGGCGCTCGGCGCGCCGCGGCTCGGTGGCCCGATCGCGCTGCCCGGCCGTACGGGACCTGCCAGCGACCTGCTGCTGGGCACCACGCCGCAGGGCGACCACTTTGACCTGGTCGACGGCGTCACCGACGTGGTCGGCGGCACCGCGACGATCTTCGCGCTCAGCGGCAACGACTTCGTGCGCATCGCCACCAACGTGCGCAGGCCCGACGGCAGCCGTGCCGTCGGCACCGTGCTGGATCCGGGCGGACCGGTGATCGAGCGGATCCGCCACAACGAGAGCTTCTACGGCGTGGTCGACATCCTGGGCACACCCTATGTGACCGGCTACGAGCCGATACGGCCGGCCGACGGCGGCGGCGCCATCGGCATCTGGTACGTCGGCTACAAGACCGACCTGGCGGCACTGGACCGGGTGATCGGCGACAGCCAGGTGCTCGATTCGGGCTTCATCGCGCTGTTCGACTCGCGCGGCATGCTGCGCTTCCACTCGCGCACCGGCGCCACCACCCGCACGCAGGACATCGAGCGCATCGCCGCGACGCAGCCGGCGGGCTGGGTGATCCGCCGGCAGCCGGTGCCCGGGTGGGGCTTCAGCCTCGTCGCCGCCTACCCGGTCAGCGACGTGGATCACGTCATCGCCCGGCAGTCGGCGTGGATCGTGGGCATCGGCCTGCTGGTGTGCGTGCTGCTGCTGGGCCTGCAGTCGGCGCTGATCTGGACGCGGGTGCTCAAGCCGGTGCAGCATCTGACCGAGGTGGCGGAGGAGCTCAGCCGCGGACGATGGACACACACCATCACCGAGGTGAACCTGCACGACGAGATCGGCACGCTGGCCAAGGCGATCTCCCGGCTCGCCAACAGCGTCCGCCTGGCAATGGAACGACTCGGCAAGCGTTGAACCGGCAGGCAGACAAACCGCGACCCATGCCCAACGAGCTCCGCCCGCTGATCGAGATCCTGCGCGACCTGAAGTCGCTGTCGCTGCAAAAGGCGTCGGGCTTCTTCTTCGTGGTCACCGAGGACAACCACTCCTGCACCATCCGCCTGCACGGCGGCCAGGTGGAAGACGTGGTGTTCAGCCGCCACCGCGGCGACGAAGCGGTGAAACTGCTGGCACGCGTGCCGGCCGGTCGCGCCCGTTTCCAGGCCGACCCGACCCGCTCCAGCCCGGTGCAGGTGGCACTGGGCCCGGCCTCGCTGGCGTGGCTGGGCGGGGGCTTCGAGCGGCAGGTGCCCGACGTGCCGGCCCCGGCACCGTCGCATGCCCGGGCCGAGGCCTCGGCGCACGCCGACGTGGCCAGTCTCGCCCCGGCGCAGCGCGAGATCCTCGGCCACATCGCGCTCGACTATTTCGGCCCGATCGCCGGACTGCTGTGCGAGGAGGCGCTCGGCCGTCCCGGCAGCATCGACCGCGCGCTGGTCGAGCTGGCCTCCAACCTTCCCGCCCGCGATCAGGAAGATGCGTTTCTCGACGAGGCGCGACGCGCGCTCGGCCTGTCCCGCTGATCGGACCGGACGGCGCCTCGCCGGCGGCGGACCCTGGACCGCCCCACCCTGCTGGAGTCCACCGTGCCCTCGCTTCGCGATCATCGCCTGACCCGGCTGCTCGGCATCGATCATCCGCTGCTGCTGGCCCCGATGGCCGGGGCCGGGGACGAGGCGCTGGCCGTCGCCATTGCCCGGGCCGGCGGACTGGGCTCGCTGCCCTGTGCGATGCTCGAAGCCGACACCCTGCGCGCCCGGGTGGCGCGCTTCCGCACGGCGATCGACGCGCCGCTCAACCTCAATTTCTTCTGCCATGCGGAAGCGCTGCCGGATGCCGTCCGCGAGGCGCGCTGGCGCGAGCGGCTGGCACCGTATTACGACGCGCTCGGCATCCCGCGCGACACCCGGGCCCGTACCGCGCGGCGACGACCGTTCGACGCCGAGGCCTGCACCGCGGTGGAAGCGCTGCGACCGGAGGTGGTGAGCTTCCACTTCGGCCTGCCTGCGCCCGCCCTGCTGGCGCGGGTGAAGGCCTGCGGCGCGCGGGTGCTGGGCTGTGCGACCACGGTGGAGGAAGCGCGCTGGCTGGCCGCGCATGGGTGCGATGCGATCATCGCCCAGGGCTGGGAGGCCGGCGGCCATCGCGGCGCGTTCCTGGAGGCGCCGTTGGCGGTGCAGCCGGGCCTGTTCGCCCTGCTGCCGCAGGTGGTCGACGCGGTCGACTGCCCGGTGATCGCCGCCGGCGGCATCGGCGATGCGCGGGCGATCCGCGCGGCGCACGCGCTGGGAGCCGCCGGCGTGCAGCTGGGCACGGCGTTCCTGCTCAGCGACGAGGCACGTATCCGTCCGGTCCACCGCGCCGCGCTGCAGTCGCCGCGCGCCGGGCGGACCGCGGTGACGAACCTGTTCTCCGGCCGGCCCGCGCGCGGCATCGTCAACCGGCTGATGGAGGAACTGGGACCGATGTCGGATGACGCACCCGCATTCCCTGCCGCCGGCGCCGCGCTGGCGCCACTGCGCGAACGGACCGAGCCGGACGGCATCGACGACTTCGTCAACCTGTGGGCCGGCGAGGCGGCGCCACTGGCGCGGACCGGACCGGCCGGGACGATCGCCCGGGAGCTGATCGAGGCGGCCTTCAAACCGTCCTGACCGGACCGGTCAGCGCGTGCGTGGCGCCTTCGGCCGGCGCCGCGGCAGCGCCGCAGCCGTCGCCCGCAGCAGGCGCCCGAGCCGCTCGCCGTCATCGAGCCCCTCGTCCAGCCGCCCGTGCGGCTTCGCCCCGGGATACGGCGGCGCCTAGTCCACCGCGTCGAGCAGCGCACGGCCGGCGTCGGTCGGCTTCACGAACAGCATGTTGTCGCAGACCAGGGCCACCACGCGGCCCTCCAGGTACAGCGCGTACTCGCCGGACATCTTCCGGTACGACAGCGCGTCGCCCAGCCCGGCCTGCCCTCACACGCAGGCGACGACATCGACGTCCGAGGCCTTCAGGGCCTGGCGGCGTGCCTGGCGCGGGTCTTCGGGTCGGTCGGACAGCCGTCGATCTGCACGCTGTAGGTGATGCCGGCGATGCGCCACGGCCCGCTGCCGTCCTTCACCAGCGCAAAGCTGTCGATGCCGCAGTGGGAGAACCTGCCGTCGAGGTGGAAATCGTAGGGCGCCCACACCTGGGCCAGCCCGTCGGCAACGATCACCTTCGGTGACCGGATGCGCTCGCGCCATGCGCCCTTGCCGGTGGCCAGGGCCTGCAGGAAGTCCTCGTCCCGCTCCATCTTGATGCGGCCGTCCGGCCCGCGAACGGCGAAGGTGGTGCCGGGTACCAGCAGCGCGCGCATCGCCGCGGCGTCGTGCTTCGCCAGGGCGACGAAGGTCCGGTCGACCACGTCGAGCACGGCCTTGCGCTCGGCGGCCGACGTGCCGGCCGCCTGCACGGGCGCGGCGGCGGCCAGCGTCATCACGGACATCGCTACGGCGGCAGGCAGGAAGGACGGACGCATGGCGGCTCCCGGGTCGGCAAAGGAGGCCGCAGCATCGCGCGTTCATGCGCGGCGTGCATGTGACTCCGGGCAGGCCTTCCGGCACGTATGCCTTGCGTGCGCCGGGACGGGCACCCATCCAGACGTTTCCCCACCTGTGCGAGGTTCCCATGCGATCGTTCGGCAAAGCTGCCCAGGGCCTCCGGCTCGAGCGCCTGCGCGACCTGCCCCTGTGGGACGGCGAGCGGCTGCGCAACATCCATCCCGTGCTGCCCGGCCTGCGCGATCCGGCGACGCCACGCCCGGCGCTGCGCGAGTTCCTGCGTGAGGATCCCGACCGCCGCCCGGCGGCGCCGCTGCCGGCGCACGACCCGCGCGAGGCCTGGCAACGCCGGCCGGCCAGCGGCCTGCGCGCGACCTGGCTGGGCCATTCCACCGTACTGCTGGAGATCGACGGCTGGCGCGTCCTCACCGATCCGGTCTGGGGCGAGCGCGCCTCGCCGTTCACCCTGATGGGCCCGAAGCGCTTCCAGCCGGCGCCGGTGACCCTGCGCCAGCTGCCCGCGGTGGACGCGGTGGTGATCTCCCACGACCACTACGACCACCTGGACTACCCGACCATCCGCGCGCTGGCGAAGTCCAGCGTGCCCTTCGTCACCTCGCTGGGCGTGGGCGCGCACCTGGAGGCCTGGGGCATCGCGCCGGAGCGGATCACCGAGCTCACCTGGTGGGAGAGCCACCGCATCCCCGGCACCGGCCTCACGGTGACCGCGGCGCCGTCGCAGCATTTCTCCGGCCGCGGGCTGAAGGACCGCAACCAGACTCTGTGGTCCTCGCTGGTGCTGGCCGGCGAGCGCCATCGCGTGTTCTTCAGCGGCGACACCGGCCTAACCACCGAGTACGAAGTCATCCGCGACCGGCTCGGCCCGTTCGACCTGGTGATGCTGGAGGTCGGGGCGTTCCATCCCTCGTGGGGCGACATCCACCTGGGGCCGGAGAATGCGCTCCAGGCGCATCGCCTGCTCGGCGGCGGCGTGTTGCTGCCGGTGCACTGGGGCACTTTCTCGCTGTCCACGCATGCCTGGGACCAGCCGGTGGAAACCCTGCTGGCGCAGGCCGATCCGGCGCACGCCCACCTGCTGCTGCCGCGGCTGGGCGAACCGGTGGAGCCGGCCGAGCGCCGGCCGGCAATGCCGTGGTGGCGACCATCGGTGCGCCGCGATCGTGCCGCGCCGTCGGCCGCGCCAGCGACCGGCGCCGACGTTGCCGACGACGCCGCCAACGATGACCTGGCCTGGCCACTGGATTGAGCGCGCCGCTCCGGCTGCAAACGTATGCAGCGCGGTCGGCGCTTCCGGTGGCCGCGCCATGCTGCTATCCGTTCGGCATCGCGCCCCGTCCGACGGAAGTCCCATGCCGACCCCGCCCGCCCGCCTGATCGCCCGCCTCGCCGCGCTGCTCGCCGTGGTCACCGTGCCGGCGGTGGCGGCTGCGCCCCCCGCCCCGCTGCCGCACGTGGCCGCCGGCCGCATCGTGCGGCTGCAGGAGACCTCGCGCTTCGTGCCACCACATACGGTGGACGTGTGGCTGCCGCCCGGCTACCCGGCGCAGGCGCCCTACGCGGTGCTGTACATGTTCGACGGACAGATGTTGTTCGACGCCACGCAGACCTGGAACCACCAGTCCTGGCGCGCCGCCGACACCGCCGCCGCGCTGATCCGCGACGGCCGCACCCGCCCGTTCATCATCGTCGGCCTGTGGAACGCCGGCGAGCGCCGCGAGAGCGCGTACTACCCGCAGAAGGTCTGGCGCTCGCTCACCGATGCCGAGCGCCGGCGCGCCCGCGCGATGGAGCTGAAGCTGCCGGTGGCGCCCTATTCCGACGACACCTTGCGCTTCCTCGTCGAGGAACTTAAGCCACGCATCGACCGGCGCTTTCGCGTGGCCACCGACGCGGCCGACACCGCGGTGATGGGCTCGAGCATGGGCGGGTTGATGGCGATGTACGCGATCAGCGAATACCCGCAGGTGTTCGGCGGCGCCGGCTGCCTGTCCACGCACTGGCCGGGCACCGCGCTCCGGCCGCACGCGGACAATCCGAGTCCGGACGCTTTCGTCGCCTACCTCCACGCCCACGCCCCGGCACCGGCCGGACACCGGATCTACTTCGATCACGGCACCGCCACGCTGGACGCGATGTATGCGCCCACCCAGCAGCGGGTGGACCGGCTGTTCCGTGCCCGCGGCTACACCGCGGCGGACTATCGCAGCGCGGTGTTCCCCGGTGCGGCCCACACCGAGGACGCCTGGGCCGCGCGGCTGGACCAGCCGATGACGTTCCTGCTGCCGCCGCGCCGTTGAACCCGATCCGGCCCTGCCCCACGTACAAGGCTTCGTCCCTTTTCCAGGAGTAGCCGCCGTGACCGCATCCACCGAACGCGCCATCCTCGCTGGCGGCTGTTTCTGGGGCGTGCAGGAGCTGATCCGCCGGCAGCCCGGGGTGGTCTCGACCCGGGTGGGCTACTCCGGCGGCGACGTGCCGAACGCCACCTACCGCCACCACGGCACCCACGCCGAGGCGGTGGAGATCGTGTTCGACCCCGCGCTCACCAGCTACCGCGCGCTGCTGGAGTTCTTTTTCCAGATCCACGACCCGACCACGCGCAACCGCCAGGGCAACGACATCGGTCCGAGCTACCGCTCGGCGATCTTCTACACCAGCCCCGAACAGCAGGCGGTGGCCGAGGACACCATCGCCGACGTCGAGGCGTCCGGCCTGTGGCCCGGCAAGGTGGTCACCGAGGTGGCGCCGGCCGGCGATTTCTGGGAAGCCGAACCCGA
>JAGWVM010000170.1 GCA_018970895.1 Lysobacteraceae bacterium
CTTCCCTGGTCGCGGGGAAGTCACCCTGCCGCCGCAAGGCGGCATTCCCAACCCAAGGTGTAAACCATGTCTCAGACCCATGAAATCAAGGCCGAGAGCCGCAAGGACGAGGGGAAAGGTGCGAGCCGCCGCCTGCGTCGTGCGCTGTTCGTGCCGGCCGTCGTCTACGGTGGCAAGCTGCCGCCGCAGAGCATCCAGATCGAGCACAACACCATCCTGCTCGCCGCCAAGCACGAGTGGTTCTTCTCCTCGGTGCTCGACCTGAACATCGACGGCAACGTGCAGAAGGTGCTGGTGCGCGACTGGCAGAAGCATCCGTACAAGCAGCAGATGCTGCACATGGACTTCCTGCGCATCGACGAGAACGCCGCCGTGCGCGTCAGCGTGCCGCTGCACTTCCTGAACCAGGAGAAGTCCCCGGCCGGCAAGACCTCCGGCGTGGTGGTCTCGCACAACCTGACCGAGCTGGAAGTGTCCTGCCTGCCGAAGGACCTGCCGGAGTTCGTCGAGGTCGACCTGGTCGACCTGAAGCCGGGCGACATCGTCCACCTGTCGCAGATCAAGCTGCCGAAGGGCGTGGAGATCCCGGCCCTGTCGCTGGGCGCCGACCACGACATCGCCGTCGTCACCGCCAACACGGTGAAGGAAGAGGTCGAAGAGACCCCGGCCGCCGCCGAAGGCGAAGAGAAGCCGGCTGGCGACAAGAAGTAAGCCTGCTTCCGCCCGCGCCGTCGTCGGCGCGGGCGGAGTCGGCTTGCCGGACGCATGGCAGGACTTCGACTCATCGTCGGGCTGGGCAATCCCGGTGCCGAATACCTCCGAACCCGGCACAACGCCGGGTTCTGGTTTGTGGACGCCCTGGCGGCGTCGCAGGGCGAGCGCTGGAGTTTCGACGGCAAGCTGCACGGCGAAGCCTGCCGGGTGCGGGTCGGCGGTGAACCGGTCTGGCTGCTCAAGCCCTCCACGTTCATGAACAAGAGCGGCATCGCCGTCGCCTCGGCGCTTCGCTACTACAAGATCGAGCCGGCCGAGTGCCTGGTGGCGCACGACGAGCTGGACCTGCCGACCGGTACCGTGCGGATGAAGTTCGACGGCGGCCACGGCGGCCAGAACGGCCTGCGCGACATCGCCGCGCACCTCGGCCACGGCAAGTACCATCGACTGCGCATCGGCATCGGCCATCCGGGGCACAAGGATCGCGTGACCGCGTGGGTGCTGGGACGACCGTCCGCGCAGGACGAGGACGCCATCGTCGACGGCATCGCGCGCGCACTCGACGTGCTGCCGCTGGCGGTCGACGGGCAGTTCGACAAGGCGATGCAGCAGTTGCACACGGTGGGAACGGGTAGCGGCAAGAAGGGAGCGTGAGCGCCCGGCGCGCCCCTCCCGCCCGTCATCCGTTTCCCTTTCCTGGTTTTCCCAAGTTTCCGGAGCTCCCATCATGGGCATCAAATGCGGCATCGTCGGCCTGCCCAACGTCGGCAAGTCCACGCTGTTCAACGCGCTGACCAAGGCCGGCATCGCGGCGGCCAATTTCCCGTTCTGCACGATCGAGCCGAACGTGGGCGTGGTGCCGGTGCCCGACGAGCGACTGAACGCGCTGTCGGCCATCGTCAATCCGCAGAAGGTGATCCCCACCGCGGTGGAGTTCGTCGACATCGCCGGCCTGGTCGCCGGTGCGTCCAAGGGTGAGGGTCTGGGCAACAAGTTCCTGGCCCACATCCGCGAGGTGGACGCCATCGCCCATGTCGTGCGCTGCTTCGAGCACAGCGACATCGTGCACGTGGCCGGCAAGGTCGACCCGATCGCCGACATCGAGACCATCGATACCGAGTTGGCGCTGGCCGACCTCGACTCGGTCGAGAAGGCGCTCAACCGCGCCGAGCGCGCGGCCAAGGCCAACGACAAGGACGCGCTGGCGCGCAAGCCGGTGCTGCAAAAGCTTGCCACCGGACTCAACGAAGGCAGGACTGCGCGCAGCCTCGGGCTGGACGACGAGGAAAAGACGCTGGTACGCGACCTGTTCCTGCTCACCCTCAAGCCGCTGATGTACATCGCCAACGTGCGCGAGGACGGCTTCGAGAACAATCCGCACCTGGATGCCGTGCGCGCCCGCGCGGCGGAAGAGGGTGCCGAGGTGGTGCCGGTGTGCGCGGCGATCGAGGAAGAGCTCTCGCAGCTCGAGGATGCCGATCGCGACGAATTCCTGAAGGACCTGGGCCTGGACGAGCCGGGCCTGAATCGCGTGATCCGCGCCGGCTACAAGCTGCTCAACCTGCAGACCTACTTCACCGCCGGCGTGAAGGAAGTGCGCGCCTGGACGATCAAGCGCGGCTTCACCGCGCCGCAGGCGGCCGGCGTGATCCACACCGACTTCGAGCGCGGCTTCATCCGGGCCGAGACGGTGTCCTTCGATGATTTCGTCCAGTACAAGGGCGAGGCCGGTGCCGCCGCGGCCGGCCGCCTGCGCAAGGAAGGCAAGGACTATGTGGTGAAGGACGGCGACGTCCTGCACTTCCTGTTCAACGTCTGATCCGGCCCCGGTCCGGCGCCTCGTCACAGGGGGGTATGCGGCCTGGCGACGGTGCCCCGCGCGGGCCCCGCAAAGGTCGGCAACCGGCCGCCGATGCCGGGAGGCGGCGCCGGGCGACCGGGGGTGATCCCTGTCAGACCGATCCCCCCCTGTGCCCGATGACGGCATACTCATCCTTCTTCGAGCCGAGGGAGCCGTGTCGATGCCGGGCCAGCAGAGTGAAGTGACCTTCCGATTCCTTGCCGAGCCGACCGACGTCAATTTCGGCGGCAAGGTCCATGGCGGCATGGTGATGAAGTGGATCGACCAGGCGGGCTACGCCTGCGCCGTGGGCTGGAGCGGGGCCTACTGCGTGACCGCATCGGTCAGTGGCATCCAGTTCGTCAAGCCGATCCTCATCGGCGATCTGGTGGCGGTGCGCGCGCGGCTGATCCACACCGGTACCTCGAGCATGCACCTGGCGGTCGACGTGCAGGCCGCCGACCTGCGCACCGGGGAGCGTCGCCTGGCGACCAGCTGCGTGATGGTCTTCGTCGCGCTGGACCGGCCGGACGGCCGCCCCACGCCCGTGCCGGCCTGGGTGCCGCGCAACGAGGAGGACCAGCGTCTCCAGGATCACGCCCGTCGCCTCATGGACATGTCCAAGGCGATGGAGGCGCAGGTCGTGGCGATGCCCGCCGAGCCGGCAGGGGACTGAGCCGTGGTCAGGGCCGGAGCCGGCCTTGCGCTTGTCCCGCGGGCGCCAACCGAGCATGATTCGCGCCCCGTTGCCGGATCGCCGCGGGCACCCCGGAAAATGTCCGCCAAGTGTTGACAGTTCGGCGGGTCGTGGCGAAAATAGGCGTTCTTTGTTGGAGGGATACCCAAGCGGCCAACGGGGGCAGACTGTAAATCTGCTGGCTTACGCCTTCGGTGGTTCGAATCCACCTCCCTCCACCATCAGGTTCCGCGCAGGTTTTTCGATCGGCGGGAGTAGTTCAATGGTAGAACCTCAGCCTTCCAAGCTGATGGTGCGGGTTCGATTCCCGTCTCCCGCTCCATTGAACTCGACCTCGGGTTTTCGGCTCATGTAGCTCAGTCGGTAGAGCACTTCCTTGGTAAGGAAGAGGTCGCTGGTTCGATTCCAGTCATGAGCACCACCTCAGGTGGCGCGTCCGGCGAGGCCGGTCGGCGTCACCCTTGAGTTTTTCTAACTTCAATCGACTCCATCGGGGTTTAACGCGTATGGCAAAGGGTAAATTCGAGCGCACCAAGCCGCACGTCAACGTGGGCACGATCGGTCACGTGGACCACGGCAAGACGACGCTGACGGCGGCGCTGACGAAGATCGGCGCAGAGCGCTTCGGTGGCGAGTTCAAGGCGTACGACGCGATCGACGCGGCGCCGGAAGAGAAGGCGCGTGGCATCACGATCTCGACGGCGCACGTCGAGTACGAATCGCCGAACCGCCACTACGCGCACGTGGACTGCCCGGGCCACGCCGACTACGTGAAGAACATGATCACGGGTGCGGCGCAGATGGACGGCGCGATCCTGGTGTGCTCGGCGGCCGACGGCCCGATGCCGCAGACGCGCGAGCACATCCTGCTGTCGCGCCAGGTGGGCGTGCCGTACATCGTGGTCTTCCTGAACAAGGCGGACATGGTGGACGACGCCGAGCTGCTCGAGCTGGTCGAGATGGAAGTGCGCGAGCTGCTGTCCAAGTACGACTTCCCGGGCGACGACACGCCGATCATCAAGGGTTCGGCGCTGAAGGCGCTGGAAGGTGATCAGAGCGAGATCGGCGTGCCGGCGATCATCGCGCTGGTGGACGCGCTGGACAGCTACATTCCGGAGCCGCAGCGCGACATCGACAAGCCGTTCCTGATGCCGGTGGAAGACGTGTTCTCGATCTCCGGTCGCGGCACGGTGGTGACCGGTCGCGTGGAGCGCGGCGTGATCAAGGTGGGCGAGGAAATCGAGGTCGTGGGTATTCGCGACACGCAGAAGACCACCGTGACCGGCGTGGAAATGTTCCGCAAGCTGCTGGACCAGGGCCAGGCGGGCGACAACGTGGGCCTGCTGCTGCGCGGTCTGAAGCGTGACGACGTGGAGCGCGGCCAGGTGCTGGCCAAGCCCGGTTCGATCACGCCGCACACGGACTTCGAGGCCGAGGTGTACGTGCTGTCGAAGGACGAGGGCGGTCGCCACACCCCGTTCTTCAAGGGCTACCGCCCGCAGTTCTACTTCCGCACGACGGACGTGACCGGTGCCGTGACCCTGCCGGAAGGCGTGGAGATGGTGATGCCGGGCGACAACGTGAAGATGGTGGTGAGCCTGATCCACCCGATCGCGATGGACGAGGGTCTGCGCTTCGCGATCCGCGAAGGCGGCCGCACCGTCGGCGCCGGCGTGGTGGCCAAGATCATCAAGTAAGGCGACGCCGCCCCGTCATCTTGCGATGCAGGGGCGCGAAGACGGCGACCTTCGGGTCGCCGTCTTCGCAGATGTCGGGCGCGGGGCTTCCCAACCCCGTAAAAGGTCGGTATACTCCCGCTTCTTTGTAGGACCAAAGTGCATCTGGCACGAGGTCCTTCACCGCGAAATGAGGCACAGGAAGTGCTTCGAGTTCGCTGGCGTGGATCGCCTGGGCAATAAGGCATGCCGATCACGGGGCGCGAGCTCTGTTGATCTTTGTCTTTATGTCTTTTAAACTTTCCTGCTCGGCAAGTCGACTCGATCGGCTTGCCGAACATTTTGGGCGGTCTCCAGTGCATCGGCGCCCGGACGTAGTGCGGAGTGGTGAGAAGCCCTCCGGTTCACAAGCAATTGTTCTTTAGACAACAGGACACGGTTTTATGGCGAACCAGAAGATTCGCATCCGGCTCAAGGCGTACGATCATCGCCTGATCGACCGCTCGGCCAGCGAGATCGTCGAGACGGCCAAGCGCACCGGCGCCACGGTGCTCGGTCCGATCCCGCTTCCGACCAAGATCGAGCGCTACACCATCCTGGTCTCGCCGCACGTCGACAAGGACGCGCGCGACCAGTATGAGACCCGCACCCACAAGCGCGTGCTCGACATCGTCGACCCCAATGACAAGACCGTGGACGCGCTCATGAAGCTTGACCTCGCCGCTGGCGTGGATGTCCAGATCAAGCTCGGCTGAGCGATAGACAGGATACGAAGATGAGTATCGGACTGGTTGGCCGCAAGTGCGGCATGAGCCGACTCTTCACCGAAGACGGCCGCTCGATTCCGGTGACGCTGATCGAAGCGACGCCGAACCGCGTGACCCAGGTGAAGACGGAAGAGAATGATGGCTACAGCGCCGTGCAGGTCACGGCGGGCGCGAAGCGCGCCTCGTTGCTGGCGCAGCCGCTGAAGGGCCACTATGCGACCGCGAAGGTCGAGCCGGGCCGTGGCCTGTGGGAGTTTCGCGTTGCCGCCGACGACCTCGGCAAGTACGCGATCGGTGCGGAGATCAAGGCGGACGAGCTGTTCACCGTCGGCCAGATCGTCGACGTCGCCGGCGTGTCCAAGGGCAAGGGCTTCCAGGGCACGATCAAGCGCCACAACTTCAAGATGGGCGACGCCACCCACGGCAACTCGCTGTCGCATCGCGCCCCGGGCTCGATCGGCCAGCGTCAGACGCCGGGTCGCGTGTTCCCGGGCAAGAAGATGGCCGGCCACATGGGTGCGGTGAACCGCACGCAGCAGGGTCTGGAAGTGGTCAAGGTCGACGCCGAGCGTCATCTGATCGCGGTGAAGGGCGCGGTGCCGGGTGCCACCGGTGGCGACGTCGTCATCCGTCCGACCACCAAGGGTTGAGGAGAGACGCCATGGAACTGAATGTCATTGGCGCCAAGCCGCTCAGCGTGTC
>JAGWVM010000171.1 GCA_018970895.1 Lysobacteraceae bacterium
TCAGGCCCGCACGCTCGGTCGCCAGCTGCTCCTGACTGTGGCGCAGGCTGCGGTTTTCCTCGGTCAGCCGCCGCACGGTGTCGACCAGCTGATCGACCTGGCGGTTCAGCGCATCGAGTTCCTGCTGGAGGTCGGACGGGGTGCTCATGGCGCCAGACTATACCAGCGCCCCGCGCAAAACAGCCGGCTGCGGCACGCTTCGCCGGCGAGGCGTTAGACTGCCGGTCCGACCTCCAAGGAGTCCCCCATGACGGCCGCCGCCCGCGTCGAATTCGACGACCTGGACGACCTGACCCATCGCCTGAAACTGGGTACCGAGCCGAGCGAACTGGACGGCTCGGTGTGCGGCTTCCTCGCCGCCGGTGGACGCTTCGGGCGACAGCCGGTGCTGGCCGTGCTGCAGCTCGATGGCGACGGCCCGCCGCTCCCGGCCGGCGATGCTGCCCTGCTGGACCGACTGGCCCGGCAGTGCGTCACCCAGCTAGCCGACCCTGAGCTCGGCTTCGAGCCGCTGCTGCCGGAGGATGACCGTCCGCTGGCCGAGCGCGCCGAGGCGACGGTGGCCTGGTGCCGCGGTTTCCTTGGCGGCTTCGGGCTCGCCGGCGCCGATGCGCACGGCAAGCTCTCGGACGAAGCGCAGGAAGTGCTGCGCGACCTCGCCACCATCGCCTCGTCGCAGCTGGATTTCGGCGACGAGACCGAGGACGAGGACGCGCTGATCGAAGTGCACGAGTTCGTGCGCATGAGCGCGATGCTGCTGCACGCCGAGTGCGCGCGCGATCCGGCAGCCGGCAACGGCACCATCCACTGATTCCGCGCGCGGTGATTACGCCCGCCGAATTCGCCCGCCGCCGCCGCCAGCTGATGCACATGGCCGGCGAGGAGGCCGTGGTGCTGGTCGCCGCGGCGCCCGAGCGCCTGCGCAATGCCGACGCGGCCTGGCCGTACCGGCAGGACTCGGACTTCCAGTACCTGGCCGGATTTCCCGAGCCGGACGCGGTGCTGGCACTGCTGCCCGGGCGCAAGCACGGTGAGGCGGTGCTGTTTTGCCGCGAACGCGATGCCGAGCACGAACGCTGGCACGGCGAATCCATCGGTACCGAGCGCGCGGTCGGCGAGTTCGGGATGGACGACGCTTTCCCGATCGACGACATCGACGACATCCTGCCGGGGATGATCGAGGGCCGTGCCCGGGTCTATTGCCACTTCGGTCGCGAGCCGCAGTTCGACGCCCAGCTGCTGGCGTGGATGCGCCGCCTGCGCCAGCTGCGCGGCGGCGGCGTGGTGCCGAAGGAGTTCGTGGCGCTGGGCCACCTGCTTCACGACCTGCGCCTGTTCAAGTCGCCCGCCGAGCTCAAGCTGATGCGCGCGGCGGCCGAGGTCGCGGTCGACGCGCACCGGGCCGCGATGCAGGTGGCCCTGCCGGGACGGCATGAATTCGAGGTGGAGGCCGAGCTGCAGCGCACGATGCGGCTACGCGGCGCGGTGGCGGCCTTCCCGCCGATCGTCGCCGGCGGCGCCAATGCCTGCACCATGCACTACACCGCCAACCGCGCCGTGCTGCGCGACGGCGACCTGCTGCTGGTGGATGCCGGCGCCGAGGTGGACTGCTACGCCTCGGACATCAGCCGCACCTACCCGGTCGGCGGACGCTGGACGCGGGAGCAGCGCGCGCTGTACGACATCGTGTTGACCGCCCAGCTGGCGGCGATCGACGAGGTGAAGCCGGGTCGGCCGTTCAATGCGGCGCACCTGGCCGCGGTGCAGGTGATCGCCGAGGGCCTTTGCGCGCTGGGGCTGCTGCGCGAGGACCCGGAAACGGCGATCGCCACCGGCAGTTACCGCCACTTTTTCCCGGCCAAGACCGGTCACTGGCTGGGCATGGACGTGCACGACGTGGGCGATTACCGCATCGACGGCGAGCCGCGCGAGCTGGAGCCGGGCATGGTGGTGACGGTGGAGCCCGGCATCTACGTGCCGCCCGGCGACCGCAACGTTCCCGAACGCTGGCGCGGCATCGGCATCCGCATCGAGGACGACGTGGCGGTGACCCGTCGTGGCCACGAGGTGCTCACCGCCGCGGTGCCGAAGGAGCCGGAGGCGCTCGAGGCCGTGCTCGCCGTGCGCTGACCGGCCCGCCTCAGCGGGCCGCGACGAGCAGGATCCAGCCCAGCGTCGCTGCGGCGACCAGCTTCGCCAGCAGCACCGGCAGCACCTCGCGCCACGGCGACATCGCCGGGCGCCGACGGCGGGGTGGGGCGGAACGGGGGCCGGCCATGCTCATCGGATCTCCACGC
The DNA here is from genome assembly GCA_018970895.1 of Lysobacteraceae bacterium. Taxonomy (GTDB): domain Bacteria; phylum Pseudomonadota; class Gammaproteobacteria; order Xanthomonadales; family Rhodanobacteraceae; genus Dyella_A. Next base: position 2,298 of record JAGWVM010000171.1, read on the forward strand.
GATACACACCAGACTACCGCGTCGATGTCCGGTCGTGGCACCGAAGCGCCATGCCGCGGCCGACGGCCGCGGGGCGCTCCGTCGCGCGGCGGACCCATTGACCGGATGCGGACGTACGGGACCTCGCTGAGCAGGTGCGTGGGGAGTCGATCATGTTGACGGCCGGGTTCCTGTCACGGCTGCAGTTTGCCTTTGCCATGTCGTTCCACATCCTGTTTCCGGCGTTCCCGATCGGGCAGGCCGCGTGGCTGGTCTTCCTGGAGGCGCTGCCGCAACTCGCCGCGTCGTGTGCGGTGATGGTTTGGCGCTCGGTGATCCGCCGGCGCGAGGCGCGGCCGTTCGTCTGCGCACCCGGGTTCTTCCCGCTCGGCTTGATCGGTCTGGTGGCGGGCATCTGGCCGAACATCGTGCCGCCGGCCCCGGGCATCCGGGAGGCCGCCTCACCCCCGTCCTCGCAGCGTTTCGTGCCGGTCGGCGCGGCGTTCCGGATGCCCGCAGTGCTGCGTACACGGTGTATTCGTACTGCCTGTTCCGCGGCGCGCTGACGGGCGACGCGGGCGACCACGGAAGCCGCGCCGCCCGGCCGATCAGCCGAGCGCGGCGAAGGCGTCGCGGGTCAGATTTTCCGGGGCGCCGTCGGTGCACACCACGTCGTCCTCGATGCGGATGCCGCCGTAGGGCTTGAACGCCTCGACCTTCGCCCAGTCGATGTCCTTGCCCGCCGGGGTCTGGCGCACTTCGTCCAGAAGCATGTCGATGAAGTACAGCCCCGGCTCGATGGTCACCACCATGCCCGGCTCCAGCGTGCGCGTCATACGCAGGAACGGGTGGCCGTCCGGACGCGGAATGGTCTCGCCGCGGTCATTCCTGGCGAAGCCGCCCACGTCGTGCACCTGCAGGCCGATGGAGTGGCCCAGGCCATGCGGGAAGAACGCGCGGGTGACGCCGCATTCCACCGCGCCGGCCGCACTCATCCGTACCAGCCCGTGCTCGACCAGCACCTGCGCCAGTTGGTGATGCGCCTGCACGTGCAGCGCGGCGTAGTCGGTGCCGGCCTTCACGCTGGCAACCTGGGACTGCTGCACGGCATCCATCGCGTCGATCAGTGCCTGGAAATCGTCATGGCCGGCGGCGGCATGGGTGCGGGTGATGTCGCTGGCGTAGCCGCTGGCGCTGGCGCCGGCGTCGATCAGCAGCGAGCGCGACTCGGCCGGGCGCGTGCGCCCCAGTGCCATGTAGTGCAGCACCGCGCCGTGCTCGTTGAGGCCGACGATGCTGGAGTAGGGCAGCTCGGCGTCGGTCTGGCCGGCGGCGGCGAGATAGGCCTGGTGGATGCCCAGCTCGCTCTCGCCGGCGCGGAACGCCCGTTCGGCGGCGCGGTGGGCGCGCGCGCCGATGCGGCTGGCTTCGCGCATCAGTGCGAGCTCGTACGGCGACTTGTACGCACGGTAGTAGTGCAGGTAGTCCAGCACCGCCCTCGGGTTGTTCGCCTCCACGCCGTCGATCGGCGGGCACGCTTCGGCGATCACTGCGGCGTTCTGCTTCGGCAACTGCGCGATCGCCTCTTCGGCCGTCCGCACGGTGACGATGTCGACGTGCTCCACCCAGTAGCCGGTGGGGGCCTCGGGCACCACGTGCCAGTAGTCGCGCGGCTGCAGGAACACCAGTTTCGGCCTTGTGCCCGGCGTGTAGGCGATCCAGCTGCCCGGCGCGTCGGTCAGCGGCACCCACTGCTTGAACGGCGGGTTGACCGCGTACGGGTAGTGGTTGTCGTCGAGGAACTTGGTCCCCGGCTGGCCGGCGGCAATCAGCAGGTGATCGAAGCCGCCGCGCGCGAGCGCCCGGTCGGCGCGCTCGCACAGGGCGGCCAGGTGCCGGGCATACAGGGGGGCGAGGTCGGTCATGGGCGGGGTCCTTTCGACGGGGCGCCGCGGACGTGGCGCGACGCCGTGGGGACGCGCGGAGCGCGCGCGGGACCCTCATGATCGCAAAGCGTCACCGGGTGATGCCACCCGGTGATCCGGACTCAGTGCGGCAAAGCGAGCCAGCGATCGAGCAGGGCGGCCTCGTCCTTGCCGATGGCGATGATGCGGAAGCCGGCCCAGACCTGGCCGGAGGCAGGATGATCCTGCCACTGCGCCTGCACACCCACCTCGATGTGTTGCGGCTGCGGCCCGAGCCCGTTCAGCGGCAGCTGCACCTGGTAGATCGCCTCGTCGCGAGGCGCCTGCTGGCAGATCAGCAGCATGCCGCCGACCGACAGGTTGCCGAGGAAGCCGATCGGCTTGCCGGTGATCACGTCGGTGACCACCGCGGTGAAGTTGACGCGCTTGCGCTGCGCGCGGCGCTGTTCGCTGGATGCGGAAGGTGAGTTCATCGCGGCCTCAGTATCCTTGGCGACCGGGGCGGCCGTGCGGCATGCGCAGCAGGTTGCCGGTCAGCGAATGCCAGGCGCGGTCCAGCAGCGACTCCTTGACCTCGCCCAGCTCGCGTGCGCGCCCCTTGACGATCTCGTGGGCCAGCTGCGGCAGGCTGATGTCCTCGGCCCGGATGCCGCGGCGGTTGACGAACAGCGTCTGTCCCGACACCGGCGAAAACCAGGCCAGCTTGCGCTGGGTGACCTTGCCGGTCTTGCGGTCGGTGAATTCGAACCAGCGGCCGAACGGCAGCAGGCGCAGTCGCTCCTGCATCTCGATCTCGCGCGGGTCGACCACCGGCTCGCGTCGCGTCGGCGGGCGTGTCGCCGCCGGCCGCCGCGCGGGGCCTGCCGTACTGCCTGCCGCCGGCGCTGGTGCTGGCGCCGGCGCTGGCGCCGCTGCACCCGTTGCTGCCGCCGACGCGGCCGACTCGGCCTTCGCGGCGGTTGTGGCGGTTGTGGCCGGGGCGGATGGCTGCTGGTGCTCGCCCAGGCGCTGGTGCTGCTTCAGGCGCATCGCCAGATCGGTGGTGCTGAGTGTCTCGCCGCTCGCGGTCGGGGCCGGCGCGTCGCCGGGATTGACCAGCCGCTGGGCAACCTGGATCGCCTCCTCGTGGTGCATGCCGATCTGTTGCAGGCCGGCCTCGACGTCCGCCTGCAGCTGCGCGCGATCGGTCACGGGCTTGCGTCCGAGCAGCTGGTCGGTGATCAGCAGCTGGGCGGCGACCGCGTCGCTCTCTTCGCCATGGCGCAGGATGGTCAGTGCGAGCACGTCGGACCAGGCGCGATCCAGCAGCGCCCGCAGCAGACCGCGCGGCGGATCGTGGGTGAAGCGCTCACCGATCAGCTTGGCCGCGCGCTGGCGCGCCTGGTCGAGCCGTTCGCGCCCCTGCATCGCTTCGATGTGGCGGCGCTCGGTGGCCTGCGCCTTGCGCGTGAGCAGCGTCAGGTGCTGCTGGATATCGGCCAGCAGCGCGGTGTACAGGCCGGCACTGGGCGGCTCGCGATTGGCGCGTTCCACCAGTTGCTCGAGCTTGCTGCGCAGCTGGCGGTCGGCGTCGCTGCCGGAGTCGTCGAGCCAGTCATTGGCCACTTCCGTGACCGTGCCCAGCAGCTGGCGGGCCGGATGCTCCTTCTGTTCGAAGAAGTTGCGGTCGCTCACCGCCATGCGCAGCACCGGCAGTTGCAGGCCGCCCAGCAGCGCGTGCGTGCCCTCGTTGTGCTGGGTCTGCTGCGACAGTTGTTCGAACAGCATCGAGACCAGTTCGACGGTGTCGCCCTGCTCGGCGGTGAGCCCGGTCCGCGGTGCGCCGGATGGCTTGCCGGCGTTGAGCTGCGCCAGCAGCTCCTCCCGCAGCAGTTGCGCGCTGCGCAGTTCGCGGGTGGCCTTGTCGGCGACCTGGGACAGGTGCTGCTGCAGGGCCGAGAGCGCGGTCTGCAGCTCTTCCGGAGTCGCCGCCTCGACCGGCTCGCCACCGTATGCGGCTGCGGGGCGCCGCCGTCGGGCGAGCAGTTCGCGCAGGCTGTCGAGCACGGCGATCGGCTCGGCATGGCCGTGGTCGAGCAGCGCTCCGCCGCCCGCGCCGCCAACGCCGCCAGCGGCCGCAGCGTC
>JAGWVM010000172.1 GCA_018970895.1 Lysobacteraceae bacterium
AACGCCGCGATGAAGGACCTGATCGCAAAAAAACTGTAGGACCGGCGAGCAAGCGCGAGGCAGTGCGGTACCTGGTCGAGGTGCACGCGCGGCCGCTACGCCGGTCCTGCGAGTGCATCGGACTGTCACGTGCCGCGTACTACCGCCCGCCGCTGGATTGGACGGTGCGCGATGCCGAGCTCATCGCTGCCTTGGCCCGCCTGGTCGAGGATCGGCCGAGCCGTGGCTTCTGGAAGTGCTGTGCCCAGCTGCGCAAGGTCCGGCCGGACTGGAACCCCAAACGGATCTATCGGGTGTACAAGGCCATGAAGCTCAACCTCCGGCGAGCCGCCCGACGCCGCCTGCCCAAGCGTGAGCGCGTAGCGCTGTACGTGCCGCGGCTGCCCGATACGGTGTGGTCGATCGATTTCATGAGCGACGCACTGGCCTGCGGTCGTCGTTTCCGCACGTTCAACGTGGTCGACGACTTCAACCGCGAGGCGCTGCACATCGAGGTCGACACGTCGATCACCTCGGCGCGGCTGGTGCGCATCTTCGAACAGATCAAACGCGACCACGGCTTGCCGCAAGTGCTGCGTTCGGACAACGGTCCGGAGTTCCTGGGCGAGGTATTTACCCAATGGGCCAAGGCCAGCGGCGTGGCCATCCAGTACATCCAGCCCGGCAAGCCCAACCAGAATGCCTACATCGCGCGCTTCAACCGCACCTTCCGAGAGGAGGTGCTCGACCAACACCTGTTCGCCCGCTTGGAGGATGTGCGTGAAGCGGCTTACTGGTGGATGCTCGACTACAACGAGCAACGCCCCCACGAATCACTCGGCGACCTGACACCCGCCGAATACCGCCAACAAGCTGCCAGCGGTTCTACTTTTGAAGTGTCTGCTTGACAGGGGAGCTTACGACCTGTCCGGTGGCCGGATATTTCGCCGCAGCTGCGGCGCCATGATGGCAAGCGGCCAAAGACCCGATGCTCCTAGGCGCCGACCATGTCGCACGCGATCGATAGCCGGTAGTGATCATCGTGAAATGGCACGGTGCCGTGCCACATGAAGGACGGAAACACGGCCAGGCTACCCTCGCGCGGACGGATAGTGCGCCGGGGCGGCAAATCCAGGCCCAGCTCCTTCGGCGGCTGGCCAAACTGGATCGAGCCGGCATCTGATCCGGCTCTGTCCATGGCCGGGGGCAGCCGGACGTAGAACGCCGAACTGATCCAGCCATGCTGATGAATATGGTTGACGTGATGCCCTGTCGAAAAAAGCTTGACCGACCAGGCTCCTTTTACTCGAACCGGAAGATGCCCTCGGCCAAGAAAAGGGTGTGCGGGGTCAATCCGCAGGCTGCCCAGCCAGCGTTCGGTGGTATGACAGATGGCGCTCTCGACGTCCGTGATCGCCGGCTCCGGGCGTCCGAACAGGTTTCCCGCTGTCTGCGTGCCGCCCCGGAGGCTCTGTTGCACCGGCTCCCGTGAGGCCCTGTGAAGGGGAGTAAGCGCTTTTTCCAAAGCCTCGAGAAACTGCGGGATGTCCCGGTATCCGCCGGGTGGCTCGATATCCACCAAGGCGACATGGCGTTCGTAATCGCAAAGCCAGAATTCACGCGGATCGCCCAGCAGTCGCCAGGCAGTTCCCAGATAGGCCCATGCTTCCTGGTCACGTGGATCTTTCGCACACGATTCTTGAGCAACGGTGGCTGCCAACGCCCACTCTCCGGCTTTCAGAAGATGTCGGACATACGCGTTTAGAAATGCGGGCTCATGCGTACGCACATCGCGATAGAGGCTTCGATATAGCGGTGCTGCCTCCTGCGATCGACCCAGCGTTTCGAGCGTATCGGCCACCAGCTGCACCAGACGCGGATGATCACCGTTGGCTCTCAATCGGGTTGCTTGTTCCAGGGCGGCCTCGCCTCGTCCGGTTTGCTTGAGCATCCCGGCATAGGTAAATCGCAGTCGTGCGTCATCCGGGTGCGAGCGTACGGCGTCGGCAAAGCATGCCAACGGATCGCCGCCGTGTGTCTGTACCGAGCCATATTCCCAAAGCATGCTGGCCAGCGTCTGCTGCCCGGGAGCGAAGCGCGGAAACAAGGCCGTCAGCCGCCGAGCGGTGGCGATGGCGTCCTCTATGCGGCCGGCATCAAGGAGTGCTCCGGCCTGTGCGTCAAGCAGCTCCGGCGTCTCGTCGCCGATACTGCGCGCCCGGGCGTAGCATTTCAGCGCCTCCTCCAGGTGCGCGCGGCGGCGCAGGAGATTGCCCAGGTGAATCCACGCGACCGGCTGGCTCTGTTCGCACGCAACGGCTTTGCGTAGTGCTTCTTCCGCCTGCGTGGCGTGACCCTGCCGATCGAGCGCACTCGCCAGTCCATGCCAGGCTTGCGATTGGTCCGGCATGATCTTGATCGCCTGCTGAAAGGCTTCGCCCGCCTCATGAAAGCGGGACCGGTCAAGTTCAGTCATGCCCAGGTCGAGCCAGATCTGGCCGAATGCCGGGTTGATCGCACCTGCCCGCCGCCAGAGGCCAACCGCCTCGTCCAAGCGCCCGATGTGTCGCAGTGCGGTCGCGAAATTGGCTAGTACATAAACGTTGTCGGGGGCCAGTTCCAGCGCTTGCCTGAATGGGCCATGGCAGGCTTCTTCATGCCGACCGGCTTGTGCAAGTGCGACCGCCCAGAGATGCCAGGCGTCGAGCGCCAGCGGTGCCTGGGTGGCCACCGCTTCGGCAGACCGGATCGCTTCGGTGAAATCGCCATCGCGAAGGGATCGCTGTGCCGCTGCGAGCTTGTCCAGCTGAAGCGGCGAAAGACGGCCATGCGGAGGATACGTCGCTGACATATACCCACTCTTGACAGCAATTGATCTGCCCGGGACCCAAGCCATCAAGTGATGGCCATTCTTTGAATCGGCCCTGCCTTCCATTCGCACACTAGCATGCGTCGGCGCGGCCTCCAGCGCCGCAAGGTCTGACGCTGCCGACGGGTCGAACGGGGACGCGGTGCCGGACCCCTGACCGGTGCACGGAGTGAGCTTCCATGGGAAGCCGTTCCGTCTCAAGGCTTTCTGTGTGCCGACTCGATCGCATGTCGGTGGGCCCGGCCAGTGAGCATCGATATGCGTCGTGCCTTGCAAACGGCCGACACAGGCGGGTCACGGGTGGGATCGTCGTCCGTGGATTGGATGCGGGGCGGGTGCCAGCATCGCGTCCGTGAGCGCAGTCGGGGCACCCTGCCACCGCGTGGAGCCGCTCAGCGGCCGCCCCGTGCGGATTTTCGCGGCACATTGACTATCATCGGGCCCGGCACGCCGCGAGTCGTCTTCCAGCCGAAATGGACATGCAACCCGATTTACCCGATCCACCACTGGTGATTGACTGCCGCAGGGCCGATGCGCTGTTGCAGGCCGGCCGATTCGCAGAGGCTGCGGACGCGTATCGGAACATCCTTGTCCGCGATCCGACGAACGCGGATGTCTGGTACAACTTCGGCTACGTGCTCAAAAACCTGGGGCGCTTCGAGGAGGCGCTCGCCGCCTACCAGCGCGCACTGCAGGCCGGCGTGCGCGATCCGCAGGAGGTGCACCTCAATTGCGCGGTGATCTACGCCGATCATCTGCACGACGAGGCGCTGGCGGAACAGGCCCTTCGCCAGGCACTGACGATCTGCCCGACATACGGGCCGGCGTGGCTCAACCTGGGCAACCTGCACGAGGAGCACGGCGATCGCTCGTCGGCGGTCGCTTGCTATGAAAGCGTCCTTCGCGCCGGACATGGTGCGGATCAGGCGAGCCGGTTCCGGGCCATTGCCCGGATGGCCCATCTGATTCCGCCGGAAAAAATCGATGATCCCCGGCTGGTTGATCTCCGCACAGCAGCGAAGGCGGCGCCGGATCCGGAAGTGCAGGCCGATCTGTGGTTCGCCTTGGGGCAGGCCTACGAGCGTCTGGCTGCTACCGATCCGGCATTCGACGCGTTTGCCCGGGCCAACGCCAGTTGTCGCCGACAGGCACCCGCGTACGACCCCGGTGGCCATGAGCGATTCACCGATGCGCTGATCGAAAAGTGCCGGTCACCGGCACCGTCCCGACTCCCGCAGCCGGGCCCGCAGCCGCTGTTCATCTGCGGGATGTACCGCTCCGGCTCGACCCTGCTTGAACAGGCGCTGGCAGCCCATCCGCTGATAGGCAGCGCCGGAGAGCTGGATCTTCTTCCGCGCATGGTGAGCGGACCGCTGGCCCCGTTTCCCTGGTCGCTTGCTTCGACCGGTGAGTCCGTGCTCACCGAGCTTGCGTGCAGCTATCTCGATCAGCTTCGCAAGCTTGCGAAAGACGACCATCGGGCGGTCTTCCTGACCGACAAGCGGCCCGACAACTTCCTGCTGATCGGATTGATCAAGCAGATGTTCCCCCAGGCAAAAATCCTCAATACCGTACGGGACCCGCGCGACAACGGGCTGTCGATATTCATGCAGCATCTCGATCCGAGAGTCGCGCCTTACGCCACCGACCTCCGGGATATCGGCCACTACTACAACCAGTATCTGCGTCTAATGAACCACTGGAGGCGACTCTATCCCGAGGCCATCCATGATGTGGACTATGACGCGCTGGTCGCCCGGCCAAAAGAGGTACTGACAGAGGTACTCGATTTCCTCGGATTGGATTGGTGGGACGGATGCCTGCGCTTTCACGAGCGATCCAACCGGGTCAAGACGGCGAGCTACTGGCAGGTGAGGCGTCCACTGTATCGAGACGCCTCCGGACGCTGGCGCCGCTACGAGGCCCACCTTGGCCCCTTGCGGCAGATCCTGGAACACGGCAACCCGCAACTTTGATCGACTCGCGATGATCCGGGGCAGTCGACTCCCGCCCATCGCGTCTCAGTACCGCGGCACGCCCGGATCGACCTCGGCGGCCCAGGCATCCATGCCGCCCTCCACATTGAAGACCTGGCTGAAGCCGTGCGCGGCGAATCGGTCGGCCACGCCGCGGCTGGAGACGCCGTGGTGGCAGATGAAGGCGATCGGGGCATCCTTCGGCAGCGCGGCGAGCGCGTCGTAGCCCTCCTCCTCGAGGATCCGCGCGCCGGGCAGCGGTGCCGCCTGGGCACGGCCGGAAGCGGGGCGGACGTCGACCAGGGTCAGGTCACCGGCGGCCAGCCGCTGCCGCAGTTCCTGCACGCTCAGGCTGTGCACCTGCTGTGCGCCGGGAAACTTCAGGCTCAGGCCCTCGCCCTGCACGGTGGAGACCCAGTCGATCACGATGCCCTTGGCGCGCTGGGCGCTGGCCGGATCGAAATGGATGCTCAGGCCGTTGGACTCGGCCACGATGTCGAAATCGCCGGCCGGGGCGAGCTGGAAGCCCGCGCTGTAGTCCGGACCGATCTCCAGATGGATGACCACGCCCTGTGCGTCGGCGGTGCCCTGGCGGATCATCTCCGCGGCCTTGTCGGTGATGGTGATCTCCGGCACCGTGCGGTCCGGCTGCGCCGCGCCGAACAGGTCGTGCAGCTCGCCGCTGGTGTACATCTGGCGGATGATGTCCGAGCCGCCGACCAGCTCGCCCTCGACGTAGAGCTGCGGGATGGTGGGCCACTCGCCGTAGATCTTGATGCCTTCGCGGATCGCCGGGTCCTCCAGCACGTTGACGGTGTGGTAGTCCTCCAGCAGCTCGTTCAGCGTGTTGGTGGCGGCGGCGGAGAAACCGCACATCGGCTGCTGGCGGGTGCCCTTCATGAACAGCACCACGCGGTGCTCGCCGAGCAGGGTCTGGATGCGTTCGCGGGTGGCTGGATCGAGGGACATGGGCGCGGTTCCGTGGGGGCGTGAGGTAGCGGTACATGGTACCGCGCGGGCGGCGGTGCAAGGCATGCTTGATAACTGACCGTCGGTCACCTATAAATGACCCATGGTCAACAAAAAGTCCTGTCCGCTGGGTCGCGGACGCCGTGCGGTGGACGAGGCGATGAAGGAGCGTCGCCGGCGCGACCTGCTCGCCGCCGCGCTGCGCCTGCTCGAGCGCCAGCCCTACGAGTCGATCACCATGGGCGCGGTGGCCGCGGCCGCCGACGTGGCCAAGGGCACCACCTACCTGTACTTCCCCACCCGCGAGGCTCTGTTCCTGGCCCTGCTGGCCGAGCATTACCAGGCCTGGTTCGACACGCTGGATGCCCGGCTGGCGGACGCCGGGTCGACGGCGACATCGTGGGTGGACGCGGTCGCCGAGGAACTGGCGGCACGGCCGATGTTCCTGCGCCTGGCCGCGCTGCTGCACGTGGTGCTGGAGGCCAACGTGCCGGTGGCCGACGTGCTCGGCTTCAAGCGCGCG
>JAGWVM010000173.1 GCA_018970895.1 Lysobacteraceae bacterium
ATCTTCGTCAGCGCCGCCGTCAGCGTCGTCTTGCCGTGGTCCACGTGACCGATCGTGCCCACGTTGACGTGCGGCTTGGTGCGCTCGAATTTACCCTTTGCCATGACTGCAACCTCTGGAAAAAAGAACCGCGAGTATAACCGATTGCGAAGCTGTCACGCCCGCCCTGCATCGCGGCCGGCCGCGGGCTCCGGCACTATTTCGTAGTGGTCCAGGGTCATGCTGTAGGTTGCACGCCCCTTCGTCAGCGAGCGCAGGCTGGTGGCGTATCCGAACATTTCCGCCAACGGCACCTGGGCCTCGACCGCCATGCCCGACGACACGCACTCCGATCCCTGCAGCTGGCCGCGCCGCCGACTGAGATCCCCCATCACATCGCCGACGTGCTCATCCGGCACGGTGACCGTCACCCGCATCACCGGCTCGAGCAGCACGGGCGAAGCTGCCGCCACGGCTTCGCGGAACGCGGCAGTGGCTGCTGCACGGCAGGCCAGCGGCGGCACCGGGCACTCGCCGCAGATGCTCACTTCCTCGAGCCGTGCGCTGAAGTCGACCAGCGGGTAGCCGGCGACCGGCCCGCTTGCTGCAGCGTCCCGCACGCCGTGGACGATCGCATCCAGGCACTCGGGAACGAGCCCATGGCCGTCGCCCGACTCGAACGCAAAACCGCTTCCGCGGGCCAGCGGCGAGAGCGACAAAGCGACGTCGACCACCGTCCCGCCGACCGGGAAGGTGAATCGGCCACGACGGGACGCGGGCTGACCGAGGGTTTCACGATAGGCGACCTGCGGTCGCCCGACGTTGACCGCCAGCTCGAACTCGCGTCGCAGGCGATCGACCACGATATCCAGGTGAAGCTCGCCCATGCCCGCCAGCACGAACTGGCCGGTTTCGTCATCAACCCGAGCCTGCAGTGACGGGTCCTCGGCCACCAGCTGCTGCAAAGCCAGCCCAAGTCGCTCGCGATCCTCGCCACTCCGCGGCTCGACCGCCACGGCGATCACCGGCGCGGGAAAGCGCATGCGCTCGAGCGTGAGCGGATGGTCCGGTGCGCACAGCGTGTCTCCCGTCACCACGTCCAACAGCCCCTCGATGGCGGCGATGTCGCCCGCGCGTACCTCGGGTATCTCTCGATACTCGTTCGCATGCATCTGCAACAGACGGCCGACCCGGACCCGCTGCCCCTTGCCGGGAATGGCGACCATGTCGCCTGCCGACAGCATTCCGGCGTACACCCGGACGAATGCAAGCGGGCCAAGCGGACCGTCGTGCACGATCTTGAAGGCGAGCGCAGTGAACGGCTGCTCGTCCGACGCGGCGCGCGTGACGTCGCGGCCGTGGTCATCCCGGGCGCGCACGGCAGGTCGATCGGCCGGTGAGGGGAGATAGCTGACCACCGCGTCGAGCAGTGGCTGCACGCCAATGTTGCGGAACGCGGCGCCGCAGTACACCGGTACGAGTACCGACCCGAGCGTTCCGGCACGCAGCCCTTCCAGCACCTGCCGCTCGTCCAGCGTGCCTCTCTCGAGATAGTCCTCGAGCAGATCCTCGCGCGACTCGGCCGCCGCCTCGACGAGGGTCTCGCGCGCATGCTCCACGGCTTCACGCATCGAAGCCGGCACCGGCCCCGGGATCATCCGCATGCCCTGGGAGGCGGCGTCCCAGCGCACCGCTTGCCGGGACAGCACATCGATCACTCCGTCGAAATTCTCGCCGCTGCCAAGCGGAAGCTGCATCGGAACGGGGCGCGCACCCAACCGGGTCCGGAGCTGGGCGACGACCTGCGCGAATCCGGCCCCCTCGCGATCCATCTTGTTGATGAACGCCAGGCGCGGCACGCCGTAGCGATCCGCCTGCCGCCACACGGTTTCGGATTGGGACTGCACCCCGGCCACTGCACAGAACACGAAGATGGCGCCATCCAGCACGCGCAGCGAGCGCTCCACCTCGATGGTGAAGTCGACATGCCCCGGGGTATCGATGATGTTGAATCGGTGCTCGGGAAGCGTTCGCCCGCTTCCGGCCCAGAAGGCCGTGGTGGCAGCGGCAGTGATGGTGATCCCGCGCTCCTGCTCCTGCTCCATCCAGTCCATCGTGGCCGTGCCTTCGTGGACTTCACCCAGCCGGCGATTGACACCGGTATAGAACAGGATGCGCTCGGTCGTCGTGGTCTTGCCGGCATCGATATGCGCCATGATGCCGATGTTGCGATAGCGCTCGATCGGTGTCGTGCGTGCCACGATGCGGGACCTCCGGATACGACAAGGCAGTGGCCGGGACTGACCCGACCACTGCCCTGGAACACCGCCGGGAGTTTACCAGCGGTAGTGCGAGAACGCCTTGTTGGCTTCCGCCATCCGATGCGTTTCTTCGCGCTTCTTGATCGCGCCACCGCGGTTTTCGGAGGCTTCGAGCAGCTCTGCGGCGAGCTTGCGCGGCATCGAGGTCTCACCGCGCTTGCGCGCAGCCTCGATCGCCCAGCGCATCGCCAGCGCCATCCGGCGGCCCGGACGCACTTCGACCGGCACCTGGTAGGTGGCGCCGCCGACGCGGCGCGACTTGACCTCGACCGCCGGAGCGATGTTGTTCAGCGCCTTTTCGACCAGAGCCACTGGCTCGGCATTCTTTTCGCCCAGCTGGTCGAGCGCGCCGTAGACGATGCTCTCGGCCACGGACTTCTTGCCGCTCTTCATCACCATGTTGATGAAGCGCGCGATCAGCTGGCTACCGTGCTTGGGATCCGGCAGAACCAGACGGGCGGGATGTGAACCTTTACGCGACATGTTGGGTGTCCTTGATGCTTACTTCTTCGGGCGCTTGGCGCCGTACTTGGAGCGGGCCTGCCTGCGCTTGGTGACGCCAGCGCAGTCCAGGCTGCCACGCACGGTGTGGTAACGAACACCCGGCAGGTCCTTGACGCGGCCGCCGCGGATGAGCACCACCGAGTGCTCCTGCAGGTTATGACCTTCGCCGCCGATGTAGCTGATGACCTCGTAACCGTTGGTCAGGCGCACCTTGGCGACCTTGCGCAGGGCCGAGTTCGGCTTCTTCGGGGTGGTGGTGTAGACGCGGGTGCAGACGCCACGGCGCTGCGGGCTGCTCTGCAGGGCCGGCGAAGCACTCTTGTAGCTCTTCGGGCTGCGGGACTTGCGCACCAACTGATTGACTGTCGTCATGCGGAACTATTCCTGGGAAACATAAAGGCAGACCGATACATTCGGCCTGCCAAGAAGCGGAAATTTAACACGGGCCCTTTCGCTCAGGCAATCGGACCCAGCGCATCCATGACCCGAACACGAGGCGCCTCCGTGCGCCTCATTTCGTATGTCAGCGAGTGAGGCCCGCGAAGGGCTTACTCGATCCCACCATCGCTCACCGGCGCTTCCGCGAAGGAATGCGACGACCCGGACAGGGTCTCCAGCTCCGCGTCGGTGAGACCGCTCTGGCGACGACGCTGCGCGTGGTATGCCAGCCCGGTACCCGCAGGGATAAGACGGCCGACAATAACATTTTCCTTCAGGCCACGCAAGGTGTCGCGCGTGCCGCGGACCGCCGCCTCGGTAAGGACGCGGGTGGTCTCCTGGAACGAGGCCGCCGAGATGAACGACTCGGTGGCCAGCGACGCCTTGGTGATGCCGAGCAGCACCGACTGGTACTCGGCCGGACGCTCGTTGCGCGCGCTGGCGCGGTCGTTTTCCTCGTTGATGCGCACGCGCTCGACCTGCTCACCGCGCAGGTAATGGCTCTCGCCCGGCTCGGTGATCTCGACCTTGCGCAGCATCTGGCGAATGATCGCCTCGATGTGCTTGTCGTTGATCTTCACGCCCTGCAGCCGATAGACGTCCTGGATTTCCTTGACCAGGTAAGCCGCCAGCGGCTCGACACCCAGCAGACGCAGGATGTCGTGCGGATTCGGCTCGCCGTCGACGATCGTCTCGCCCTTCTCCACGTGCTCGCCTTCGAACACGATGACCTGACGCCACTTCGGGATCAGCTCCTCGTGCTCGTTGCCGTCAACGTCCTTGATGATCAGGCGCTGCTTGCCCTTGGTGTCCTTGCCGAAGCTGACCACGCCGGAGCGCTCGGCCAGGATCGCCGGCTCCTTCGGCTTGCGTGCCTCGAACAGGTCGGCCACGCGGGGCAGACCGCCGGTGATGTCGCGGGTCTTGGACGTTTCCTGCGGGATACGGGCCACCACGTCGCCCACGCCCACTTCCGCGCCGTTCTGGATCGACACGATCGCGCCAGCCGGCAGGAAGTACTGCGCCGGCACATCGGTACCCGGCAGCTTGAGCTCGCGGCCCTTGCTGTCCTCCAGGCGCACGATCGGGCGCAGATCCTTGGCCTGCGTGCCACGGCGCTTCGGATCGGTCACCACCGCCGACTCCAGGCCGGTCAGCTCGTCGGTCTGGCTCTGCACGGTGACGCCATCGAGGAAGTCGATGAAGCGCACCACGCCGGCCACTTCCGAGACGATCGGGTGGGTGTGCGGATCCCAGTTGGCCACGGTCTGGCCGGCCTTGACCGGATCGCCGTCCTTGACAGCGATGGTCGCGCCGTACGGCACCTTGTAGCGCTCGCGCTCGCGGCCGTTGGCGTCGATCACCGACACTTCGCCCGAACGCGACACCGCCACCAGGTGGCCCTGGCTGTGCTGCACGGTCTTGAGGTTGTTGAACTTCAGCGTGCCGGTGGTCTTAACCGACACGTTGTCCACCGCGGCAGCACGCGAGGCGGCACCACCGATATGGAACGTACGCATGGTCAGCTGCGTGCCGGGCTCGCCGATCGACTGCGCGGCGACCACACCCACGGCCTCGCCCATGTTGACCAGATGGCCACGGGCCAGGTCGCGGCCGTAGCACAGGGCGCACACGCCATGGCTGGCCTCGCAGGTGATCGGCGAACGCACCTTGATCGACTGCACGCCGGCCTTGTCGAGCTTCTCGACCAGCGCCTCGTCGAGCAGCGTGTTGCGGGTGACGATCGGCTGGTCGTCGTCGCCGGGAGCGTAGACGTCCTCGACCACCACGCGGCCGAGCACGCGCTCGCGCAGCGGCTCGACCACGTCGCCGCCTTCCACGATCGGCTGCATGGTGAGGCCGTCTTCGGTGCCGCAGTCGTTCGAGGTGATCACCACGTCCTGTGCCACGTCGACCAGGCGGCGGGTCAGGTAACCCGAGTTCGCCGTCTTCAGTGCCGTGTCCGCCAGACCCTTGCGGGCGCCGTGGGTGGAGTTGAAGTACTGCAGGACGTTCAGGCCTTCACGGAAGTTGGCCTTGATCGGGGTCTCGATGATCGAGCCGTCCGGACGGGCCATCAGGCCGCGCATGCCGGCCAGCTGGCGGATCTGCGCCACCGAGCCGCGGGCGCCGGAGTCGGCCATGATGTAAAGCGAGTTCATCGACTTCTGGTTGACCGTCTTGCCCTCGGCGTCGGTCACCTTCTCGGTACCGATGCCGTCGATCATCGCCTTGGCGACCAGCTCGTTGGTGCGCGACCAGATGTCGACCACCTTGTTGTAGCGCTCGCCGGCAGTGACCAGGCCGGACTGGTACTGCTCCTGGATCTCGACGACTTCCTTCTCGGCTTCTTCCAGGATCGGCTTCTTCTCGTCGGGGATGATCATGTCATCGATGCCGATGGAGATGCCGGCGCGGGTCGCGAAGCGGAAGCCGGTGTACATCAGCTTGTCCGCGAAGATCACCGTTTCCTTCAGGCCCAGCAGGCGGTAGCTGGAGTTGATCAGGCGCGAGATGGCCTTCTTGGTCAGCTCGGTGTTGGCCAGCGAGAACGGCAGCCCTTCCGGCAGGATCTCGGCCAGCAGCGCGCGGCCCACGGTGGTCTCCACCAGGCCATGCTCGACCGACTTCCTGCCTTCCTCGTCGATGCGCACCTGCTTCATGCGCACCTTGACCTTGGCATGCAGCTCGACCGCGCGGTTGTCGTAGGCGCGGCGCACCTCGCCGATACCGGAGAACACCATGCCGGTGCCCTTCGCATTCACCAGCTCGCGGGTCATGTAGTACAGGCCCAGCACCACGTCCTGGGTCGGCACGATGATCGGCTCGCCGTTGGCCGGCGACAGGATGTTGTTCGACGACATCATCAGGGCGCGCGCTTCCAGCTGCGCCTCGATCGACAGCGGCACGTGCACGGCCATCTGGTCGCCGTCGAAGTCCGCGTTGAAGGCGGTACAGACCAGCGGATGCAGCTGGATCGCCTTGCCTTCGATCAGCACCGGCTCGAACGCCTGGATGCCCAGGCGGTGCAGCGTCGGCGCGCGGTT
>JAGWVM010000026.1 GCA_018970895.1 Lysobacteraceae bacterium
CAGCGACGACTGGGCGCACGTGCGGCTGGACTACGGCGCGCGGCAGGTGATCGTGCACGCCAGCATGCTGGTGGCCGGCGGTGCACGGCGCTTCGTGGTGCATGGCACCCGCGGCAGCCTGATCAAGACCGGCGCCGATCGCCAGGAAGCGCAGCTGCTGGCCGGACAGCGCCCCGGCACCCCGGGCTGGGGGGACGACCCGGATCCGCTGATCGTGATCGATGGCGAGGGACGCGAAACCCGGCAATCGCCCGCACCGGGCGACCAGCGTGCCTACTACGCCGGCCTGCGCGACGCGCTGCGGGGCGAGGCGCCGATGCCGGTGCGCGCGATCGAGGCACTGGCGACCGTGGCGGTGATCGAGGCCGGCTTCGCATCGCAGCGCGAGAGTCGGGCGGTGCATCCGGCGCTCACGGCCAGCGAACGCGCGGCATGGGCCCGCGCCTGATCGCCGGCGATGCCCGGACCGCGGACGTGGCCCGGGCATCGCCGGCAGCCCCCCGGGCGCGGCATCCGGCCGACGCGGCGCCGGGGGCAGCCTCCCGCCGCAGCGCCATGGCCGGCACGGCCATCAGTGCCTCAACGGCAGCGGCGCATGCGAAAAGATGCCGATCTCGCTCACGCAGCTGTCCGCGCGGACCATCGTCTCGGGGATCGTGGCGGGCGGTACGGGAACGTAGAGCCACAGGTTTCCACCGGGATACGTCCGCGCGAACTCCACCGCCCGCGCCCCCGGGTTGGGATCCGGCGGTGGGGCGTCCTGCAGTCCGTAACGGGCGATGACGTCCCGTGCGCGGATGCAGGTGTCCGGGCGGAATCGCACTGTCAGGCGAAGCACCGCGCGCCGGGGACCGATCACCTCGAGCCGCAGATCGGCGAGGCCCGCGCCCATGCGTCCATCGGCGTTGGCGTAGTCCACGATGTCGGACACCGGGGCCGCCGCGTCGTCCGGCATGCCGTAGCGATAGTGGCCCACCACCACGCTGCCGCCGGCGTTGAACAGCACCTCCGCACGGGCCTGCGACAACCCCGTTCCCTGCGCCAGCCGGCGGGTCAATGCATCCCAGGCATCGCGGTGCCAGTCGGCGGCCTCGGCCGCCGGCGCACGGCCGGGCCATGCGAGTCCCGCCAGCAGCACGATCGTGATCCGGGCGCAAAGCCTCTTGTTCATCCGGTGTTTCCTCGCAGTCCTTGCGTCACGGGCGCGCGTCGTCATCTTCGAGCCGACGCAGGCCGTGCGTCTACAGCTGCGCCACGACATGCCCGCATCCGCCGTCGCGCCCGGTCCGGTGCAGGGGACCCACGATGCCCCGACATGTCGCCCCGGCGTGTCCCGCGCGGCGGCACGCGCCGCCCGTCGCACGTAAGCGGGACGAAAGCCGGTCAGCCGACCATGGAATGTCGGGGTCCGTCCCCTTGATGATCGGGAAAATCGTCATGCGTCGCCTCTGCCTTGCCTTGTGCCTGCTCGCCACGATCGTGGCCACCGCTCCCGCGCGCGCCGCGGGCGGACCCTTCGGTATCGACCACCGCCTGCACTACGACAACAGCGGCATCTGGAAGCGCAACAACCAGCTGGCGCTGATGTACGGCAGCATCCTCACCGTCGGCGTCGGGGCGCTGGCGCTGGGCGACAACAGCAAGCTCGGCGACACCTTCTGGCGCTCGGTGGACTCGATGGTGTTCACCGGCGTGGCCGCCACAGGCATGAAGTACGCCTTCCGCCGCGAGCGCCCGTCGCAGACGGCCAGCCCCGACCAGTGGTTCAAGGGCGTGCACGCGCAGAGCTTCCCCAGCGGTGAAGTGTCGGCAGTCGCCGCGGCGGTGACCCCCTTCATCGTCAACTACGGCCAGGAGCACCCGGCGGTGTACGCGCTGGCACTGCTGCCCGCATACGACGCGGTGGCGCGGATGAAGGTGCGCGGCCACTGGCAGAGCGACGTGCTGGTCGGCGCCGCGCTGGGCACCGGCATCGGCATCTGGACCGCGCGCCGGACCGGCTCGCCGCTGGTGCTGAGCTGGCTGCCGGGCGGCTTCCAGGTCGGCTTCATCCACCATTTCAAGTAACGCGAGCCGCGCCGCGGCGAGCCACGGCACAACGGAAAACGGCAGCCCGCGGGCTGCCGTTTTCATTGGGCGTGGCGATAGGCCCGCCGGTTTTCAGAACGGAATGTCGTCGTCGTCGAAGCCGCCGGTGTCGGCCGGGGCCGGCGCCTGCCGCGGCATGTCGTTGCCGCCGCGCTGGAAGTCGTTGTTGCCGCCGCGACCACCGGCGTAACCGCCGCCACCTCCGCCGCTGCCGCCGGAACGGCCACCGCCGCCCTGGCCGCGCTGCTGGTAGCCACCGCCGCCGCCACCGCCCATGCCGCCTTCATTGCCGCCGCCGAGCATCTGCATCTCGCTGGCCACGATGTCGGTGCTGTAGCGCTCCACGCCCTGCTTGTCGGTGTACTTGTCGGTGCGCAGCGAGCCCTCGATGTAGATCTGGCGGCCCTTCTTCAGGTATTCGCCGGCGATCTCGGCCAGGCGGCCGAACAGCTTCACGCGGTGCCACTCGGTGCGCTCCTGCTTCTCGCCGCTCTGCTTGTCGGTCCAGCTCTCGGAGGTGGCGACGCTGAGCGTGGCGATGGCGGTGCCACTGCCGGTGTAGCGCACCTCGGGATCGGCGCCCAGGTTGCCGACCAGGATGACCTTGTTGATGCCACGTGCCATGGAACTACCTCGCTGTGCTTGACCGGCCCGGGAGGCCGGCCGGCGGTCGTGGATGACCGGGTCACCGGCGTCGGCCGGCTCCGGAACGGCCCCCTATCATAGCCGGAGGCCGGGCCACCCGGCTCGGGGGCCGCCCGACCGCGGCATCCGGCGGCCCCGTGCCCTCGTACGTCTTCGTGTCGGCACGTTCCGCACGTGACCGGCTGTCCCCGCTGGCGTGGAGGCCAACCTTGAGGACCATCTCCCTGCTGCCCGCTGTTGCGGGCCTGATCCTGGCAGCGGCCTTCGCCGGCCCTGCTGCGGGCACCGAGCCGACCGCGGGCGGCGGCATCCGCCAGCTCGAGGCCCGGGCATTTGCACCCGGCGACGGCCACCTGATGTACACCGAAACGCACTGGCTGTACGCGGACGATGGCGTCCCCGCCCGGCTGGTGCTGTACCGCTGCCCCGACGGCCAGGCGTTCGCGCGCAAGTGGCTGCGCCAGGACGGCGCTCCGCAGGCACCGGACTTCGAGCTGAGCGACGGCCGCAGCGGCTACCGCGAGGGTGTGCGGCGGGCCGGGAAAGGAAGGATCGTGTTCGTCCGTCCGGGCGGCGGCGAGCCCGAGCGCACCGCGCCGCTGCCGGACGCCTCCGACCTGGTGATCGACGCCGGTTTCGACGCCTACATCCGCCAGCACTGGGACCGGCTCGGCCGCGGCGAGTCCGACACCGTGCCGTTCCTGATCCCGAGCCGGCTCGGCGCGCTCGACTTCAAGGTGCGACGCCTCGACGACACCGTGGTCGAGGGCCGGCCGGCCCGCCGCTACCGACTGGGGCTGGCCAGCTGGATCGGCTTCGCGCTGCCGCACATCGACGTGGCCTACGACGCCACGACCCGGGAACTGTTGCAGTTCGTGGGCCTGGCCAACATCCGCGGCAGCAACGGCGACAACGTGCGGGCGCGGATCGTGTTCGATCCCTCGGCGGCCCATGCGGCGACGCCCGCGGCGCTGGCCGCGGCGCGGGCGGCTCCGCTGGACGGCCGCTGCCCGATTCCCTGAGGCCGGCTCAGGCCGGGCGCTGGCGCCCGGTGCCGGGCACGTCCGGCAATGTCGCGACCGGATAGCCGGCTTGCTGCCATGCCTCCAGCCCGCCCTGCAGCGGGCGCACGTTGCGGTAGCCCAGCGACATCAGCAGCTGCGCCGCCTTCGCCGCCGATACCTCGTTGGGACAGTTGCAGTAGATCACCAGCTCACGGTCGCGCGGCACCCCGGCCAGTGCCTGGTGCACGCCTTCCAGGTCGGCCAGCAGCGCACCGGGAATCACCCGGCCGTCGAGCAGCCGCGCAGCTGACGAACGGATATCCACCACGACCGGGTTGCGTCCGGCGGCGATCGCCCCGTTCAGGTCTTCCACCGAGATGCGCGCCATCCGCAGCGACGCCAGCAGGCGGTGACGCTGCCACCATTTGGCGAGGATGTAGAGCACGAGCAGGCCGGCCAGACCCTGCAGCGCCGCGGCGCCCGCCCGCTCGATCGCATCGATCACCCGGTCGACCTGCGGCGCGAACAGGTAGCCCACCAGCACGGCCGCGCCGGCCCACAGCAGCGAACCGAGGCCATCCAGAAGCAGGAAGGCCCCGGGCCGCAGGCCCATCGCGCCGACCAGCGGCGGCGCCACGGTGGACAGGCCCGGCACGAACTTGGCCACCAGCAGCATCCGCCCGCGCCAGCGCTGGAAGCGCAGCTCGGACTGCTTCACGCACGAATCGGGCGAGAGCGAGATGCGGCAAAGCGTGCGCATCACCCCGCCGCCGAAACGGCGACCGGCCAGGTACCAGCCGGTATCGCTGATCAGGCTGGCCGCCAGCGCCGCCAGCAGCACGCCGGCCGGCGGCAGTCGATCGCCGGCCGCCAGCGCGCCGGCCACCACCAGGGTCGGCACCGCCGGCACCGGCACGCCCGCCTGTTCGGCCAGCACGTTGAAGAACACCACGACCAGGCCGTAGTGCGCGATCAGCGCGATCAGGTCATGAGCCATGCACGACGTCCCTGGAGCGGCCGCAACCGGCCGCAGGGCGTCATGATTGGGTCGACAGGCCCGTCTTGCAATCGGCTTCGGCTGCGACCACCCGGGCGGCGATCCGGCGAGCGCCCACCACCACCAGCGGCAGCCACAGCAGGGTCATCGCCGCGGCACAGGCGAACACGCCGGCCGGACCCAGCCGCCCCAGCGCGTAACCGCCCAGCGCACCGCCGACGAAGGCGCCGACGAACTGGCTGGTCGAGTACGCGCCCATCGCCGCGCCGCGCAGCTCGGCCGGCGCCAGCCGCGAGACCAGGCTCGGCAGCGAGGCCTCCAGCAGGTTGAAGCCGGAGAAGAACAGCGTGGCGGCCATGCCGAGCACGATCACGTGGTCGCCGCCCATCGCGAACAGCACCAGCGCCACGCCGATCACCACGATGCAGGCCTGCACGATGCGCAGGCTCTGCGCCACTTCCTTCATCCGGTGCATCATCCCGCCCATCACCAGGGCGGCGATCACCATCACCGGCAGGTAAAGCTCCCAGTGCTTCTGCACCGGCAGATGCAGCCGGTTGACCAGCAGCAGCGGCAGGCCGACGAAGCTGGCGGTCAGCAGCATGTGCAGGAAGAACACCGAACCGTTGAGCACCATCAGCCGTCCGTCGCGCAGCATCGCGGCCACGCCGCCGAAACTGCTCGCCGCAGGCGCCTTCGGACGCTCCGGCGTGGGCACGATGAGCCACAGCAGGATCAGCGCGAACAGCGCCAGCAGCGAGGTGGCGGCGAACAGGCCGGGCAGGCCGTCGATCGCCTCCAGCGGCGGCCCGAGGATCAGCGCCAGCAAGAAGGCCATGCCGATCGACACGCCGATGATGCCCATCACCTTGGAGCGGTTCTCCTCGCGGGTGAGGTCGGCCGCCAGCGCGGTGCCGGCGCCGGCCACCGCGCCCATGCCCTGCAGGGCCCGGCCGATCACGATGCCCATCAGCGTGTGCGACGCCGCGGCAACCATGCCACCGGCGATGAACACCCCCAGGCCGAGGGTGATCGCCGGCTTGCGGCCGATGCGGTCGGACAGCATGCCCAGCGGGATCTGCAGCAACATCTGGCCCAGGCCGTAGACGCCGAGCGCCATGCCGATCAGCCAGTCCGAGGCATCGGGCATCGTCTGCGCGTACACCGAGAACACCGGCATGATCAGGAACAGGCCGAACAGCCGCAGGCTGATCACGCAGGCCAGGGTCAATGCGCTGCGGCGCTCGAGTCGGGAAAGTGCACTCACGGGAGGTTCCAGATCGGCGGAGGTATCTCCCGATTATACGAATCGCGACCGGTTTGGCCGTTGTGGCGACGTGTCGCGCCATCGCGGGATCCTGCGCTGACCCTATAATCGGGCGCTTGTGACCACGCCAACCGCAAAGAGCCCGATGTCCGCCGACGCCCCCCGCCCCGACGACTTCACCCGCGTGCGCGAGCTGGCCGCAGGCGACATGCAACGCGTCGACGCGCTGATCCGGCACCGGCTCGCCTCGGACGTGGTGCTGATCAACCAGATCGCCGAACACATCATTGCCAGCGGCGGCAAGAGATTGCGACCGATGCTGCACGTGCTGGCGGCCGGCGCAGCCGGCTACCGTGGTGACAAGCACACCAAGCTGGCGGCGATCATCGAGTTCATCCATACCTCCACGCTGCTGCACGACGACGTGGTGGACGAGTCCGACCTGCGCCGCGGCCGCAAGACCGCCAACGCGGTGTGGGGCAACGCGGCGAGCGTGCTGGTCGGCGACTTCCTCTACTCGCGCTCGTTCCAGCTGATGGTCGAGCTCGACGACATGCGCATCATGCGCATCCTCGCCGACACCACCAACACCATCGCCGAGGGCGAGGTGCTGCAGCTGCTGAACATCGGCAACGCCGACGTCGACGAGGCGGCGTATCTGGCGGTGATCGAGCGCAAGACCGCGGTGCTGTTCGCCGCCGCCACGGAACTCGGCGGCCTGCTCGGCGGCCTGCCGGACGACCAGGTCGCCGCGCTGCGCAGCTACGGCATGGAGCTGGGCTATGCCTTCCAGATCGCCGACGACCTGCTCGACTACGTCAGCGACGCCGACACGCTGGGCAAGAACATCGGCGACGACCTGGCCGAAGGCAAGCCGACCCTGCCGCTGATCTACGCGCTGCAGAACGCCAGCGAGGAGCAGGCCCGGTCGCTGCGCCACGCGATCGAGCACGGCGGGCTGGATTCGCTGGACCGCATCATCGCGGCGATCCGCGACTCCGGCGCACTGGAGCGCACCCACGAGCGCGCCCTGCATCACGCCCGCGCCGCCCGCGCGGCGCTGGCCGGACTGGCCGATTCGCCGCATCGCGACGCCTTGCTGGCACTGGCCGACTATTCGGTCGAACGCAGGCACTGACCTCCCCGAGTGCCGCACGGCCGTGCGTCATCGTGATCACGATGGCGTTCCCGCTCTCGCCCCCGCGCGCCCCGGCACCGACGCGAACCGGACCGGACCGGCCGTTCCCGGCGATTTGCCCCCGGTCTCGCTGATCTGTGGCAGGGTCTGCCGGATGCACGGCAGATCGATTCATCCGCGCTCCGGACTTTGCCCTTCGGCGCAACCAGGCTCGCACGCTCCCCGGCGCGGCGTCCACGCATGACGATGACCCGCCGCAGCCTGCTCAAGCTGGCCGGGGTCGCCGCCGGCGGACTTGCGTCGGGTACCGGCTTCGCCCACGGCGGCGGCGCATCTGCCTGCCACCGCGACGCAAGCCAACGTCCGCCGCCGCCCAGGCGCCTGTTCACCAGCGCCGCGGTGGAACGGGAGCTGGCCCGGACCACGGCGAAGATCGGCGATCCGGAACTGGCCTGGCTGTTCGGCAACTGCTACCCGAACACGCTGGACACGACGGTGCACCTGGACACGCTGGACGGCCGACCGGACACCTTCATCGTCACCGGCGACATCGACGCGATGTGGCTGCGCGACTCGTCCGCCCAGGTCTGGCCCTACCTTCCGCTGGCGCATGGAGACCAGGCGCTGCAGCGGCTGTATCGCGGGCTGATCCATCGCCAGGCCCGCTGCATCGCGATCGATCCCTACGCCAACGCCTTCCTGCCCGATCCACGCAGCCGCGCCGCACTGAGCTGGGCGCGGCACGACGATACCGAGATGCGCCCCGGCGTGGCCGAGCGCAAATGGGAGATCGACTCGCTGTGCTGGCCGATCCGCCTCGCCCACGGCTACTGGCAGGCGAGTGGCGACACGGCCCCGTTCGACGACGACTGGCGCGCGGCGATGCACCGCGTGCTGGCCACCTTCCGCACGCAGCAGCGCAAGCACGATCGCGGCCCCTACCACTTCCAGCGCCTGTCCGAAGTGGCCTCGGAGAATCCGCCACTGGGCGGCTACGGCAACCCGACGCGGCCGGTCGGCCTGATCCACTCGATGTTCCGGCCCTCCGACGACGCCTGCCTGTATCCGCTGTCGGTGCCGTCCAACTTCTTCGCCGTCACCTCGCTGCGGCAGCTGGCGGCGATGAGCGAATCCATCCACCACGATCGGCGCTTCGCCACCGACTGCCGCGCACTGGCCGACGAGGTGGAACAGGCGCTGCACCGCTACGGACCGATGGACGGCGGCGCCGGTGGTGACGTGTGGGCCTACGAGGTCGACGGCTTCGGCAACCAGGTGTTCATGGACGACGCGAACTCGCCCAGCCTGTCCAGTCTGGCCTATCTCGGCGCCTGCACTGCCGACGACCCACGCTACCGGCGCACCCGCGCGCTGGCCTGGAGCCATCGCAACCCGTACTTCTTCGAAGGCACCGCCGCGCAGGGTATCGGCGGCCCGCACCAGGGCCTGCGCATGATCTGGCCGATGTCGATCACCATGCGTGCGCTGACCAGCGACAGCGACCCCGAGATCGCGCAGTGCCTGCACTGGCTCAAGACCACCCATGCCGGCACTGGCTTCATGCACGAGGCGTTCGACCAGGACGAACCGGCCAGATACACGCGCTCCTGGTTCGCCTGGGCCAACAGCCTGTTCGGCGAGCTGATCGTCACGCTGGCCGAACAGCGCCCCCGGCTGCTGCAGGCCTGAGCCATTCCACCCTCCCCGCCCACGGAGAAACAGCACCATGGTGACCCGTCGCCGCTTCCTGCAAGGTTCCGCCACCGGCCTCACCCTGCTCGGCACCGGACTGGCGCGCACGACGCCACT
This sequence comes from Lysobacteraceae bacterium, assembly GCA_018970895.1. Lineage (GTDB taxonomy): Bacteria > Pseudomonadota > Gammaproteobacteria > Xanthomonadales > Rhodanobacteraceae > Dyella_A. The sequence continues at coordinate 8,949 of JAGWVM010000026.1, forward strand.
GGCGGCCGCGCCGGGAGATGCGCTGCACGCGCCGACAACCGCCGCGGCGCAGGGCGCAGGGCTGGCCCGCTACGTCGACGTGTTCGTCGGCACCGGTGGCCACGGCCACACCTATCCCGGAGCCTCGGTGCCGTTCGGCATGGTGCAGCTCAGTCCCGACACCTACGACGCCGGCTGGGACGCCTGTTCGGGCTACCACCAGGGCGACGGCTCGATCATGGGCTTCTCGCATACCCACCTGTCCGGCACCGGCGCCTCCGACATGCTCGACGTGCTGGTGATGCCTGCGCAGGGTCCGGTGGAACTCGAACCCGGCGGCCGCGGCCGGCCGGACATCAACTACCACTCGCGCTACGACCTGCCGCCGGCAGCGGGCAAGCCTCAGCAGCTGCCGCTGGACGCGGTGATCACGCCGGGCAAGGGCTACCGCCAGCGCTTCAGCCACGACGAGGAATCGGCGCACCCCGGCTACTATCGCGTGCGCCTGAAGGACCACGACATCCTCGCCGAGCTCACCGCCACCGAACGCACCGGCCTGCACCGCTACACCTTCCATCGCAAGGGCAAGGGCCATCTGCTGGTGGACCTCGCGCACGGCTTCCACGACGACCCGAAGACGCCCTGCAAGGTCAGCGACGCCACCCTGCGCGTGGTCGGCCATGACACCCTGGTCGGCTCGCGCCGCGTGCACCAGTGGGCCAACGGACGGCACATCCATTTCGCCATGAAGCTCTCGCGACCGTTCGCCCGTGCCGAACTGTTCAGCGACGACGCCACGCAGGGCAGCGCAGCCGAAACCCATGGCAACCACCTGAAGGCGGTGCTGCATGTCGACGATGTCGGCGAGGCACCGCTGCTGGTCAAGGTCGGCCTCTCCGGCGTCGACATCGACGGCGCGCTGCGCAACCTGGAACACGAGCAACCCGGCTGGGACTTCGATGGCACCCGGGCACGGGCACGGGCCGCATGGGAGAGCGAACTCGACCGCATCCGCATCGACGCCCCGTCGGACGAAGTGAAGCGGGTGTTCTACACCTCGCTTTACCACACCATGCTGGCGCCCACGCTGTTCGACGACGTCGACGGCCGCTATCGCGGCATGGACGCGAAGATCCACCAGCTCGAGGCCGGCCAGCACAACTTCAGCACCTACTCGCTGTGGGACACCTACCGCGCCCTGCATCCGCTGTTCACGCTGGTGCAGCCCGAGCGCGTGCCGATGCTGGTGAACGGCCTGATCCGCATGGCCGAGGAGAGCCCGGACGGCCCGCCGGTGTGGCCGCTGCAGGGCGTGGAGACCGGCTGCATGATCGGCTACCACTCCGCCTCGGTGGTGGCCGAGGCGATCGCCAAGGGCTTCCCGGGGATCGACGTGGCGAAGGCGTGGCCGCTGTTCCGCCAGCGCGCGATGGTCGACGACTACCGAGGCCTGCCGTACTACCGCAAGCTCGGCTACATCCCCAGCGACAAGGACTGGGAGGCGGTCAGCAAGACGCTGGAATACTGCTACGACGACTGGGCCGTGTCGCACATCGCCGAGGCGGCCGGTGCGCACGCGGAGGCGAAGGCGCTGCGCCAGCGTTCGCGCAACTACCGCAACGTGTTCGACACCTCGGTCAGCTTCGTGCGTCCTCGCGGCGCCGACGGAAAGTGGCTGGAGCCGTTCTCGCCCGATGCCGTCGGCCACTCCGACAAGTGGCGCGACTTCACCGAATCCAACGCCTGGCAGGCGACCTTCCTCAACCAGCATGATCTGGCCGACTACATGACGCTGTTCGGTGGCGACAAGGCGTTCGAGGCCAAGCTGGATGGCCTGTTCGACGCGGCCCCTTCGCTGTCCGGCAACGCGCCACCGGACATCGCCGGCATGGTCGGCCAGTACGCCCATGGCAACGAACCCAGCCACCACGTGGCCTACCTTTATGCCTACGCCGGTGCGCACCACAAGACGCAGTCGCGCGTGCGCATGCTGCTGGACACCATGTACCGCGCCGCGCCCGACGGCCTGGCCGGCAACGAGGACTGCGGCCAGATGAGCGCCTGGTACGTGCTCGGCGCACTGGGCCTGTACGCGGTGGACCCGGTCAGCACGAACTACGTGTTCGGCAGTCCGCTGCTGGATCGCGCTGAGCTCGCCCTGGGCGGCAGGCGCAGGCTGGTGATCGAGACCGCGGGCAATGGCCCGGAAGCGCCGTACATCCAGTCGGTGACGTGGAACGGCCAGCCGTGGACGCGCAGCTGGATCGGCCACGCCGAACTGGCGAAGGGCGGCACCCTGGTGTTCACCATGGGCCGCATGCCGAACCCGGCCTTCGGCCGCGACGCGAAGGACCGGCCGCCGTCGATGACGGTGTAGGAAAAAGGCGGGCTTCGGCCCGCCTTTTCATCGCGTCCGGTCAATCCGTTCCGGCGAACGCGTGATCCAGCCAGTCGTGCATGAGACGGTAGCTGCGCGCCGCGGCGCGGGCGTCGTACATGCAGCCGGGGCTGTGCTGGTCGGTCTCGGTGAAGCAGTGCACGGCGTGGCCAAGCACCACGAACTGCCAGTCGGCGGGGCTGCCGCGCATCTCGTCCAGGAAAGCCGGCGCGTCGGGCATGGTGCCCTTGTCATCGGCGCCGTTCATCACCAGCACGCGGGCCCGGATCTGCCTGGCCAGCGAGGGATCGTCGGTCGTCAGGCCGCCGTGGAAGGAGACCACCGCGGCCAGGTCGGCGCCGCTGCGGGCCAGGTCGAGCACGGCGGTGCCGCCGAAGCAGAAGCCGATCGCGGCAAGGCGCTTCAGGTCGATCGGCGCGTCCTTGGCCTGCGCCTTGAGCTGCGCCAGCGCCACGTTCATGCGTTCGCGCAGCAGCGGGCGGTTGCCGTACAGCGGCTTGGTGGCCGCCATCGCCTGGGGGTTGCTGGTCGGGCGCACGCCCTCGCCGTAGACATCGGTGACCAGGATCACGTAGCGCTTGCCGGCGATCATCTCGGCCTTCTTCACCGCCGCGTCGTTCACGCCGTACCAGTTCGGCACCATCACCAGACCCGGGCGCAGGGCGGTACTGGCGTCGTCATAGACCAGCACGCTCTGGAACGTGGTGCCGTGATCGGTCCAGCGAACCGTGCGGTGGACCATCGCCGCGTGGGCGGCCAGTGGACCGAGCGTGAGCAGCAGCAAGGCATGGCGAAGCAGGCGCATGGGACGACTCCTTGACGAGGGAAGCAACGGATCAGCGACCGGCCGCGTGATCGGCCAGCCGCTGCTTGAGCGGTGCGAAGCGATCGACCAGACGCACGCCGAGCGCGCGCGCGGCGACCAGCGGTGGCGCCTGCCAGGCGTAGATGCGGCCCAGCGCATCGAAGCCGAGGGCGTCGAGCGTGTCGGCGCTGCGCCGACGCCGGGCGTAGCGACGCAACACGTGCGGCGTGGCGATGTCGCGGCCGGCGTCTCGCGCGGCGAGCAGCGTGTCGCGCAGCTCGGCGACATCGCGCAGCCCCAGGTTCACGCCCTGGCCGGCCAGCGGATGGACCGCATGCGCCGCGTCGCCCAGCAGCACAAAGCGCGCGGCGTCGTAGCGCGCGGCCAGCTGCAGGCGCAGCGGAAATGCCGCGCGACTGCCGCAGCCGATGATGCGCCCGAGGCGGAAGTCGCTCGCCACGCCAAGCTCGTCGCGGAAGGCCGCCTCGTCCAGCGCCAGCACGCGGGCCGCCTCGTCCTCGGGCAGCGACCAGACGATCGAACTGCGCCCGTCTTCCAGCGGCAGCAGGGCCAGCGGGCCCCCGGGCAGGAAGCGCTGCCATGCGGTGTGTTCATGCGGCCGCTCGGTGGCGACGTGGGCGACCACGCCGCGCTGGACGTAGTCGCGACCGCGGGTGGCGATGCCGGCCATGGCGCGCAGCGGCGAACCGGCACCGTCGGCAGCGACCAGCAGCCGCGCGGCCAGCGTGTGGCCATCCGCCAGCGTCAGGTCGACGCGGTCCTCGCGCGCATCGAACCCGGCCACTTCGGCCGGGCACACGCGATCCACGCCGGCCGGCCCGAGCGCCTGCCACAGCGTCGACTGCACCAGCCCGTTCTCGACGATGTAGCCCAGCGCAGAGCGCCCCTCGCGCGCAGCATCGAAATCGATCTCCGCGCCGGTGGCGGCGTCCCACACGTGCATGCGCCGGTAGCCACAGGCCCGCGCGTCGCGGATGGAAGCCCAGACGCCCAGCGCGTCCAGCAGCCGCACCGACGAGGCCGCCAGGCCCACCACGCGCAGATCCACGTCGTCATCGCGGCGCCACGGCGCGGGCTCGCGCGACTCCACCAGCGCCGTGGCGAAGCCGGCGCGGGCCAGCGCCAGCGCCGCCGCGGCGCCCACCATGCCGCCGCCGACCACCACCGCATCCAGCGCCGGACCGCGGCGGCGCACGCCGTCCTCCCGCCCGATCATCCGGCTCATGGCAGCGGCTCCCGCACCGCCTGCGGCGGCTCGCCGCGGAAACCCATGCCGCGCCGGGCGAGCTGGCGCTGCAGCGACGGCACGCGGTCGAAGGCCAGCAGGGCCAGCGAGCGCAGCGGCGCCAGCAACGGCTGCGGCAGGCAGGCCAGCTGCACCAGACCGTGGCTCATCGTCATGGTGCCCTCGCGGTCGGGCGCGCGACGGGTGGCGTAGGCTTCGAGCAGGGCCGGCGCACCGTGATCCTCGGCGCCGGCGAGAAGCTCGGCAAGGGTCAGCGCATCGCGCAGGCCGAGGTTGAAGCCCTGGGCGCCGATCGGGTGGACGGTCTGCGCCGCGTTGCCGACCAGCACCGCCCGCGGTCCCACCAGCCGCGTCGCCGCGACCCGGCGGATAGCCCAGGGCTGGCGCCGGCCGGGACGCGCCAGCCGACCCAGTCGCCAGCCGAAGCGTCGCTGGGCCAGCGCCGCGTAGGCCGCATCGTCCAGTGCCGCGACTTCTTCGGCCTGCCCCGCGGGCACGGTCAGCACCAGTCCGGCACGACGCTCGGCCAGCGGCAGCAGGGCGATCGGACCTTCGTCGCTGAAGCGCTCGAACGCGCGACCGGCCGGGTCACGCTCCGGCGTGAGGGTGCAGACGAACAGGGTCTGGCCGTAGTCGTGCCGCTCGGCGGCGATGCCCAGCCGCTCACGCACGAACGATTCGGTGCCGTCGGCGCCGACCACCAGCGCGACTTCGTGTGTCCGGATGCCCTCCGGCGTGCGCACGGTGGCGCGCCAGCCGCCGTCGACCGGTTCCAGCGCCTGCAGTTCGGCCGGCGCCAGGCGGGTCAGCGTGTGGCAGGCCTCCAGCCGGCGCTCCAGCGCCTGGCCGAGCTCGCGCGCGGGCAGCGTCCAGCCCAGCGCGTCGACACCGTGGCGATCGGCGTCCAGCCGGGCACTGCCGAAGTCGCCGGTGCGATTGACGTGGATCCGGATGATCGGCGTGGCGCGGGCCTGCGCATGCGGCCACACGCCGATTGCACGCAAGCCGTTGACCGTGGCACGGGCCAGCGCGAGGTTGCGCTCTTCGTCGCTGGGCGCGGCATCACGCCGCGGCGCCGCCGCGTCGAGCAGGGTTGCCGACACGCCGGCCGCATCGAGAGCAATCGCCAGGCTGGCGCCAACCAGGCCGCCGCCGACGATGAGGACGCCGCACGGAGCGGCCGGGTTGTTCGCGTTCATCCGTCTGATCATACGCGCCCGCGGCACCGGCCCGATGCGTCCCGGCGCCGCGCCGACCGGGTCGCCAAGCGCCGGGCGCCCGACTAGACTAGGGGATCGCTTTCCGCCGTTTTTCCAGGAGTTCTCCATGGCCACGACGCAGACCCGGCGCCTCGGCATCTTCAGCATGCTTGCCCTGGTGATGGCCGCTACGCGCCTGCACCATTTCGACGCGATTCCGGACGCCTCGTGGGGCGTGTTCTTCCTCGCCGGCCTGTGGCTGCGCGGCTCGGCACGCTGGGCATTCCCGCTGTTGATGGCGGAGGCCGTGCTGGTCGATTTCATCGCCATCACCGGCCAGGGCCTGAGCTTCTGGAGCCACTACTGCGTGTCGCCCGGCTACTGGTTCCTGGTGCCGTCGTACTTCGCGCTGTGGACCGGCGGCAGCTGGCTGGCGCGTCACCAGGCCGGACTGCGCGGTTCCACGCTGGGTCTCGCGGCACTGGCGCTGCTGGTCAGCGAGGGCGTGTGCTATCTCGTGTCCAACGGCAGCTTCTACTGGCTCTCGCCGACCACCGTGGCCGCACGCAGCCTCGATGGCTGGTTCGCCAACCTCGGCGACTGGTACCTGCCTTTCCTCGGCACCACGGCGCTCTACGTGGGCATCGGTGCGGTGTTCCACGTGCTCGCCAGCCTGCTCGCGGGCACCGGCGAGGACTCGCACGCCGGCCTGGCCCGCTGAGCCGCCGATGGGCAACCGGCTTTCCAAGATCTACACCCGTACCGGCGACGATGGCAGTACCGGCCTGGGCGACGGTTCGCGCGTGCCCAAGGATTCCGCCCGCGTGGCCGCCTACGGCACGGTGGACGAGCTCAACAGCACGATCGGCATGGTGCTCGCCTGCGATGGCGTGCCGGACGATATCCGCGAGGCCTTGACCCAGGTGCAGCACGAGCTGTTCGACCTGGGCGGCGAGCTGTGCATCCCGGGCATGGCGATGATCGAGGAACGCGACATCACCCGGCTCGAGCAGGTGCTCGACCGCTTCAACGATCCGCTGCCGCCGCTGAAGGACTTCATCCTGCCCGGCGGTGGCATGGCCGCTTCGTGTTGCCACCTGGCCCGCACCGTCTGCCGCCGCGCCGAGCGCGAGGTGGTCGCGCTCGGGCGCCAGGAAAAAGTCCGGGCGCAGGCACCGCGCTACCTCAACCGGCTGTCGGACTTGCTGTTCGTGCTGTGCCGCGTGCTGGCCCGCGCCAGCGGCCACGGCGAAGTGCTCTGGCAGCACGAGCGCCGGCGCAAGCCCGCGGCCACATCCGACCACTGAGCGCACATGCTGCGCCTGTACACCCACGCCAGCTGCCTGCGGCATGACCCGGGCCCCACGCACGCCGAGTCGCCGCTGCGCCTCAGGGCCGTGCTGCAGGCGCTGGATGCCGACCGCTTTGCCGCGGTGGACCGTGTCGAGGCGCCGCGCGCCACCCGCGAACAGCTGCTGCGCGTGCACGAGGCCGCGCACGTCGACCGCGTGCTGGGCAGCGCGCCGCAGGAAGACCGCGTGCAGCTCGATCCGGATACGTGGATGTCGCCCGGCTCCGACGAGGCCGCGCTGCGTGCGGCCGGTGCCGCCTGCGCAGCCGTCGACGCGGTACTCGGCGGCCAGGCGCCGCGCGCCTTCTGCGCGGTTCGCCCCCCGGGACATCACGCCACGCCCGGCGAACCGATGGGCTTCTGCCTGTTCAACTCGATCGCCGTGGCTGCGGCCCACGCCATGGCCGTGCACGGTCTGCAGCGGGTGGCCATCGCCGACTTCGACGTGCACCACGGCAACGGCACCCAGGATATGTTCGAGCGCGACGCGCGGGTGATGTTCGTTTCCAGCCACCAGTCGCCGCTTTACCCGGAGACCGGCTTCGCGCACGAGCGTGGCGTGGGCAATATCTTCAACGCGCCGCTGCCGGCCGGAGCCGGCTCGACCGAGTTCCGCGAAACCTGGCACCACGAGCTGCTGCCACGCATGCACGCCTTCAAGCCCCAGCTGGTACTGGTGTCGGCCGGCTTCGACGCCCATCGCGACGACCCGCTCGCCGACCTGCGGCTGGGTACCGAGGACTACGCATGGATCACCCATCAGCTGGTCGACCTGGCGCGTGCGCACGCCGGCGGACGGCTGGTCTCCAGCCTCGAGGGCGGCTACAACCTGCGTGCGCTGGCCGCCAGCGCCGCAGCCCACGTGGAAGCCCTGCTCGACTGAACCCCGCGAGGGGATGAATCAGCGTGCGCTCGGCCATCCGGCCGGCCTGCCGACTGCGGGACGTTTCTGCTAGCGTATCGGGCCGTTTCCGCCGAAAGACTGCCATCGTGACGACGACGCCGCGCCCGTTGCCTCCGCGCCGCCTGCTGGCGGTCGCCGCTGCCCTCGCCCTGGTCGGCGCACCGCTGGAAACGCTCGCCTTCGCCGGACCTTCATCGGCACCGGCACCGGCGTCGGCACAGCCGAACATGCGCGCGCCGGAGCAAAACACCTGCCCGCTGGGGGCGTTCTACTGCCCGGCGCGGCCGATCAGCTACGCGATGTGCCGCCCCAACGCGCTGCTTTCGTTCTACGACCCGACGCTGCCGACCGACAGCTCGGCACGCGACAGCGCCGACACCGACGTCCGCGCCCAGCGCGTGGACAGTTCCAACCAGTCGATCTACCGCCTGACCGGCGATGTGCGCATGCAGCGCGCCGACCAGCTGCTGCGCGCCGATCGGGTGGACTACAACGACCAGACCACCGACTACGATGCGCGCGGCAACGTCCGATACCAGGATGCGGGCGAACTGTTCTCCGCCGACCGCATGCGGGGCAACAACCAGGCCAGGCGCGGCGTCGCCGACAACGTGACCTACCAGCTGCTGCAGTCGCGCGGCAACGGCGTGGCGAAACAGGCGACGCTGCTCGACGCACAACGCAGCCAGTACGCCACCGTCACCTACTCGACCTGCGATGTCGGCCACCGCTTGTGGGAGATCCATGCGCATCGGCTCACGCTGAACCGCGAGACCGGCATCGGCGTCGCGCGCGGCGCCACGATGCGCTTCGCCGACGTGCCGTTCCTCTACCTGCCCTACCTGAGCTTTCCGATCGACAACCGGCGCAAGAGCGGCTTTCTCTGGCCCACGTTCGGCACCTCCAGCCATTCGGGCTTCATGGCCAGTGTGCCGTACTACCTGAATCTGGCGCCCAACTACGACGCGACGCTGGAGCCGCGCGTCTACACCCGGCGCGGCGCGATGCTGGGCGGGCAGTTCCGCTACCTGCTGCCGGGAACGACCGGACAATTTGATTTCGAGTACGTGGCCAACGATCACGGCCCCAACCTGGTGAATTCGGGACTCACCACCCAGGGCCGCCAGCGTTACCTGTACAAGTTCGCCGACAGCACGCGCCTGTGGCCGGGCTGGGTGTTCACCACCAGCGTCAACCGCGTCTCGGACAAGAACTACCTGCGCGACTTCAGCAACGACCTGTACAACACGGCGGTCAACGCGATCCCCTCGAGCGCCTATGTCAGTGGATCCGGCAACTGGTGGAGCGCCTCGCTGGGCGTGGACGCCTACCAGAACACCGACCCGTACCTCGACGATCGTTCGCTGCAGTACAAGCGCTGGCCGCGCGCCACGTTCAACCTCGATACGCCGATCAACAACTGGCTCGAATTCGGGATGGACAACGAGGCCGTGGCGTTCCGCAAGAATGGCTTCCTCGGCGGCAAGCGGGCCGACCTGTATCCCTACCTGCAGGCGGACTGGCAGGGGGCAGCGTGGTTCGTGCGCCCGCGCGTCGCCTATCGCTACACCGCCTACCAGCTGGACGACAATTTCGACCGCTACGGCTTCGGCGGCCGCCTCGCCGCCAATCAGGCGTCTCCTTTCACCCAGCGCGACCCCACCCGCTCGCTGCCGATTGCCAGCCTGGACACGGGGCTGATCTTCGACCGCAACGCCTCGCTGTTCGGCCACGCGTACACCCAGACACTGGAACCGCGGCTCTACTACCTCTACGTGCCGTACCGCGACCAGTCGAACCTGCCGCTGTTCGATACGCGCCTGCTCAACTTCGACTACTGGCAGCTGTTCTCGCCCAACCAGTACTCCGGCGCCGACCGGCAGATGAACGCCAATAACCTGACCGGCGCGCTCACCACGCGGCTGCTCGACGACAACGGCGTGGAGCGCTTTTCGGCCAGCATCGGGCAGATCCGCTATTTCGATCCGCAGCGGGTCAAGCTGCCCGGTCAGCCGGTCACCGACTGGACCGGCTCGGACTACGTCGCGCAGGCCAGCATCCAGCTCAACGACGATTGGCGCGCCAGCACGGCCTACCAGTGGAGTCCGAACACGCGCCAGGTCGACCTGGGCACGTTCCAGGTACAGCGCCGGATCAAGACCGACGGCATCCTCAATTTCTCCTACCGGTTCCGGCGGACGCCCGGCAGCACCAGCGTGCTGCTGGAACAATACGACGCCTCCACGGTCTATCCGGTCTCCGATCGCTGGCGCCTGCTCGGGCGCTGGACGTATTCGGTGAAGGACCGGCGCACGGTGGAAGCGCTGGCGGGCGTGCAGTATGAAAGCTGCTGCGTGATCGTCAGCCTGGTCGGGCGCCACTACGTGAACCAGTACGCGCCGTTCGGCACCGCCGCCACGCGCATCCCGTCGAACAATGCGGTGATGTTCGAGTTGCAGTTCAAGGGCCTGGGTGCGTTCAACGGCCAGGCCGAGGACTTTTTGCGGCGTGCTATTCTGGGATATCAATAATTTGTCCATCGCCCGCGGGCGATCCAAGGCACCGTTCTGATGAAGCAAACTCTCGCGCTGTTCCTGCTCGCGGTCGCTGCCGCGTCCGTCGTTCCCGCGCATGCCCAGCTGCTGGCCCCGGCCGGTCAGGCCGCCCCGAGCGCGTCCGGCGAACAGCCCCTCGACCGCATCGTGGCGGTGGTCGACGACGGCGTGATCCTGCAGAGCGAGCTGGACGATGCGGTCCACGCCGTGCAGCAGCAGTACGCCAGCAACCCCGGCCAGCTGCCGCCGCTGGACGTGCTGCAGCGTCAGGTGCTCGAGCGCCTTATCCTGATGCGCCTGCAGGTCAACAAGGCCGATGACCAGGGCATCCGCGTGTCCGATGCCGACGTCGATCAGGCCGTGGCGCGCGTGGCCCAGCAGAATCGCATGTCGGTCGACCAGCTGCGCGGAGCGATCGCTCGGAGCGGCGCCAGTTTCGCCGCGTTCCGCCGGCAGATCTCCGAACAGCTGACGGTGCAGCGCCTGCACGACAGCGTGGTCCGCGACTCGGTGCAGGTCACCGACAGCGAGATCAACAACCTGCTGAACAGTCCGACCTACAAGGCCGGCGAAGTGCATCTGGCGCATATCCAGATCAGCGTGCCGGCCGGCGCCAGTGCCGCAGACATCCAGGCGGCCCAGGCCAAGGCGACCGAGGCGCTCAACGCCATCAAGGGCGGCATGGACTTCAATGCCGCGGCGATCCGCTATTCCGACGCCCAGGATGCGCTGGACGGCGGCGACCTGGGCTGGCGGCGGATGGACGAGATCCCGCCGGCATTCACCGACACCGTGGCGGCAATGAAGCCCGGCGACGTGACCCCGGCGCTGCGCGGACCCACCGGCTTCACCATCCTGAAGCTGGTCGGCCAGCGGCAGCCCGAGCGGCAGGTGGTCACCGAGTACCACGCGCGGCAGATCCTGATCAGCCCGAGCGAGCTGATCACGCCCGCGCAGGCCCAGCAGAAGGCGCAGGATCTCTACCAGCGCATCGTCGACAAGCACGAGGACTTCGCCAAGCTGGCCAAGGCCGACTCCGCCGACGACACCACCGCAAACGCCGGTGGCGACATGGGCTGGTTCGCCAAGGAAGCCTGGGGCGCCGCGGTGGCCCAGCAGCTGTCCGCGCTCAAGCCCGAACAGGTATCCAAGCCGTTCCAGACCGAGGCGGGCTGGCACATCATCCAGTTGCTCGGCACGCGCCAGGCGGATCGCACCGACGAGATCGCCCGCAACCAGGCGCGCCAGGCCATCGGCAACCGCAAGGCGGAGCAGGCCTACGAGGACTTCCTGCGCCAGCTCAAGGCCAGCGCATACATCCGGATCCTGGTTCCCGAGCTGCGCACACCCGGCAAGCCGGACGACGGCACCGCCTGAGACTGCCACCATGGACACCCGCCCCCGTCCCCGGCTGGCTCTGACTGCCGGCGAGCCGGCGGGTGTCGGTCCGGAGCTGCTGGTCCGGCTCGCGGCCATCCCGTTTGACGCCGAGCTGGTGGCCATCAGCGACCGCGAGCTGCTCGAGCGCGCCGCACGCCGCTGCGGGATCGAGCTCCAGCTGCTCGAGGAGAATGCTCCGGCGCCCGCCGTCGCCACCGCCGTGCAGCTGCGCGTGCGCCACGTCCCGCTGGCAGCCATCGAGCAGCCGGGCCGTCCGGATCCGGCCAATGCCGCACACGTCCTGGCGACACTGGCCGAAGCCGCGGACGGCTGCCTCGCCGGGCGCTATGACGCGGTGGTCACCGCGCCGCTGCAGAAGGCATCGATCAACGATGCCGGCGTCCCCTTCAGCGGCCACACGGAGTTCTTCGCCGAACGATCCGGGACCGACGTGGTGATGATGCTGGCGAGTCCCGAGCTCAGGGTGGCGCTCGCCACCACGCACCTGCCGCTGGCGGCGGTGCCTGCCGCCATCCGCCCGGAAGCGCTTGCCCGCACGCTGCACATCGTCGACGCCGAGTTGCGCGCGAAGTTCGGCATCGCCCGGCCGTGCATCGGCGTGCTGGGACTGAATCCGCATGCCGGCGAGGGCGGCCATCTCGGACGGGAGGAGATCGACGTCATCATCCCGGTGCTGGACCGCCTGCGCGACGAAGGCATGGATCTGCTCGGCCCGCTGCCAGCCGACACCGCCTTCGTGCCCGCCATGCGCTCCCGCTACGACGCGGTATTGGCGATGTACCACGACCAGGCGCTGCCGGTGCTCAAGAGCGAGGCTTTCGACCGTACCGTCAACCTCACCCTTGGCCTGCCCTTCATCCGCACCTCGGTCGACCATGGCACGGCACTGGACCTGGCCGGCAGCGGCCGAGCCGATGCCTCGAGCCTGATCGCCGCCACACGCATGGCGCTGGACCTGGTCCAGCGCGCCCGTCGCAACGCCTGAACCGGCACGCCGAGCCGCCCCATGAACGCACGCCCCAAAAAGAGCTTCGGCCAGCACTTCCTCCACGAAAAGCGGTACATCGACCGCATCGTTGGCGCGATCGCGCCCAGAGATGGCGACACGCTGGTCGAGATCGGACCGGGCGAAGGTGCGCTGACCCTGCCACTGCTTGCCGTTTCCCGCCGCCTGACCGCGATCGAGCTGGATACCGACCTGATTCCCGCGCTGGCCGAGCGGGCGTCGCGGGTGGGCGAGCTGCGGATCGTGCATGCCGACGTCCTCAAGGTCGACTTCGCCGCGCTGGCCCGCGAACTGGGGGCGAGGTGCCTGCGCATCGCCGGCAACCTGCCCTACTACATCTCCAGCCCGATCCTGTTCCACTGCGTCGAGCACGCCGCGGCGATCCAGGACATGCACTTCATGCTGCAGAAGGAAGTGGTCGACCGGATGGCTGCCGAACCGGGCAGCAAGGTGTACGGACGCCTCTCGGTAATGCTGCAGCTGGCCTGCCGCGTGACGCCGCTGTTCGACGTGCCGCCCGGCGCGTTCCGGCCACCGCCGAAAGTGGACTCGTCGGTGGTGCGGCTGGTGCCGCTATCCTCGCAGGAGCGCCACGACGCCGATCCGGCGATCGTCCACGCCGTGGTCAAGGCCGCGTTCGCCCAGCGGCGCAAGACGCTCGCGAACGGACTGCGACAGCTTCTCGATGCGGAAGGGATCCGCATTGCCGGGATCGACCCCGGAGCACGCGCGGAGACGCTGGCACCGCTCGATTTCGTGCGTCTCGCCAAGGTGCTGCAGGCACGATCGACACCGAAATGACGATCCCGCCATGGCGGTGACCGCAGGCGTGGCGCAGGCCTTACAATCGCTGCATGAGTACGAAATCCTCCTACACGATCGACGTGTGCGTGCAGACCCGCTTCGTCCCGGATCAATCCCGGCCTGACGACAACCGCTACGTGTTCGCCTACACCGTGACGCTGCGCAACGCGGGCAAGGTGCCGGCACAGCTGCTTCGTCGCCATTGGGTGATCACCGATGCGAACGGCAAGGTCGACGAAGTGCGCGGAGACGGGGTGGTCGGCGAGCAACCGTGGCTGCGGCCTGGCGACGATTACGAGTACACCTCGGGCGCCGTGCTCGAGACCGCCGTGGGCACCATGGCCGGCAGCTACCAGATGCTCGCCGACGACGGCACCGAGTTCGACGCCCCGATCCCCACCTTCACCCTTTCGATTCCCCGCACGCTGCACTGATGGCGACCTACGCGATCGGCGACGTGCAGGGCTGCTTTCCGGAGCTGCAACGTCTGCTGGACAAGCTGCGTTTCGACCCTGCGCAGGATCACCTGTGGTTCTGCGGCGACCTGGTCAACCGGGGCGGGCAGTCGCTCGAGACGCTCAGGTTCATCCACGGCCTGCGCGAGCGGACCGTGGTGACGCTCGGCAACCACGACCTCAGCCTGCTTGCCATCGCCCTGCGCAAGCCGGATGCCCAGGCGCGGGTCAATCCTGAGTTGCGCGAGGTCCTGTTCGCCGACGATGCGCCCGTGCTGTTCGAGTGGCTGCGCTCGCAGAAGCTGCTGCATCACGATGAGCAGCTCGGCTGGACCATGGTGCACGCCGGCCTGGCGCCGGGCTGGACGCTCAGGCAGGCCCAGCGGTCGGCACAGGAGATCGAGCGGGAGCTGACCAGCCCGCGCTACCCGCGGCTGCTGCGGAACCTGTTCGGCAATCGCCCTGCGGCGTGGTCGAGCCGGCTGCAGGGCATCGAGCGCATGCGCGCGTCGATCAACACGCTGACCCGGATGCGCTACTGCGATGTCCAGGGCCGCATCGACTTCGAGGGCAAGGGCATCCCCGGCACGCAGAAGCCCGGCATGTACCCGTGGTTCGAGGTGCCCGGCATGCGCCGGCGCGAGACGCGCATCGTCTGCGGGCACTGGTCGGCGCTGGGCCGGTTCGCCGGACTGGGCGTTTACGCGATCGACACCGGCTGCGTCTGGGGCGGCCAGCTGACCGCGCTGCGACTGGATGCCGAGGAGCCGGTCTACGTCTCGGTGAACGCGGAGCCACACCGCAAGCGCCCGCCGAACGCCGAGGATTGAGCCACAAAAAAGGGAGGCGGTTGCCTCCCTCTTTTCGTCTTCGCCGGCCGGAAGATCAGCTCAGCTGGCCGTGGCAGTGCTTGTACTTCTTGCCGGAACCGCACGGACACGGATCGTTGCGGCCAACCTTCGGGCCTTCCACCGCCGCTGCCACGGGCCGGGCGTCATCTGCCGGTGCCGTGGGCGCGCCACCGCCGGAGGCCAGCATCTGCCGTTGCAGGCGCTCGGCCAGCCGCTGCTGCTCGGCTTCCATCGCCGCGACCTCCTCCTCGCTGCGCACGCGGATGCGCGCAAGCATCTGCACCACTTCGGTCTTGATGCGATCGAGCATGCCGGAGAACAGGTTGAACGACTCGCGCTTGAAAGCCTGCTTGGGATCTTCCTGCGCATAGCCGCGCAGATAGATGCCCTGGCGCAGATAGTCCATGCTGGCCAGGTGCTCCTTCCAGGCGTTGTCGACCACGCTCAGCATGATGTGCTTTTCGAGCTGGCGCATGGTCTCGGTGCCGATCTGCGCCTCCTTGGCCTGGAACAGATCGCCGACAAGTTCCCGCACGTGCTCGAGGATCGCGTCGGCATCCAGCTCGTGCTGCTGCTCGACCCACGCCTTCAGCTCCACGTGCAGGCCGAACTCGGATTCCAGCTCGCGATCGAGCCCGGCGATATCCCACTGCTCGTCGATGCTTTCCGGCGGCACGTGGGTGCGCACCATCTGCTCGACCACGTCCTCGCGGATGTCGGCGATGGTGGCCGACACGTCATCGCCGTCCAGCAGCTCGTCGCGCTGCTTGTAGATCACCTTGCGCTGTTCGTTGGCGACGTCGTCGAACTCGAGCAGGTGCTTGCGGATGTCGAAGTTGTGCTGCTCGACCTTGCGCTGGGCCTTCTCGATCTGCCGGCTGACCATGCGGTCTTCCAGCGCGTCGTCCTCCTTCATGCCGAACATGCGCATCCAGCGGCCGACCCAGTCGCCGGCGAAGATGCGCAGCAGGTTGTCCTCCAGCGACAGGTAGAAACGGGAGGAGCCGGGGTCACCCTGGCGGCCGGAGCGGCCGCGCAGCTGGTTGTCGATGCGACGGGACTCGTGGCGCTCGGTGCCGATGATGTGCAGGCCTCCGGCGGCCAGCACCTGGTCGTGCCGCTGCTGCCACTCCACCTTCACCCGCTCGCGCTCCGCTGCGGTTGCCTCGGCCGGCAAGGCGGCCAGGGCCACTTCCAGGCTGCCGCCGAGCACGATGTCGGTGCCGCGACCTGCCATGTTGGTGGCAATGGTGACCGACCCCGGCGCACCGGCCTGCGCCACGATGTGCGCCTCGCGCTCGTGCTGCTTGGCGTTGAGCACCTCGTGCGGGATCTTTTCCTTGCCGAGCAGTCCGGACAGCAGCTCGGACACCTCGATCGAGGTGGTACCGACCAGCACCGGCTGACCGCGCTTGTGGCAGTCCTTGATGTCCTCGATGACCGCGCGATACTTCGCCGTCTGCGCGAGAAACACCATGTCCGGATTGTCCTTGCGGATCATCGGCTTGTGGGTGGGAATCACCACCACTTCCAGGCCGTAGATCTGCTGGAACTCGTACGCCTCGGTATCCGCCGTGCCGGTCATGCCGGCCAGCTTGGTGTACATGCGGAACAGGTTCTGGAACGTTACCGTCGCCAGCGTCTGGTTCTCGCGCTGGATCGGCACGCCCTCCTTCGCTTCCACCGCCTGGTGCAGGCCGTCGGACCAGCGACGGCCGGCCAGCGTACGACCGGTGAATTCATCGACGATGATCACCTCGCCATCGCGCACGATGTAGTCGACGTCACGCTGGTAGATCGCGTTGGCGCGCAGCGCGGCGTTCAGATGGTGCACCACCGCGAGGTTCTTGGCGTCGTAGAGGCCGCTGCCGGATTCGATCACGCCGGCCTGGCGCAGCAGTTCGTCGGCGTGCGCCATGCCCTCTTCGGACAGGTGCACCTGCTTCTGCTTTTCGTCGACCCAGTAGTCTCCGGCGGCCTCCTCCTCGGCCTGACGCACGAGGTGGGGCACGATCTTGTTGACCTTGACGTAAAGCTCCGGCGAGTCCTCGGCGGGGCCGGAGATGATCAGCGGGGTGCGCGCTTCGTCGATGAGGATCGAGTCCACTTCGTCGACGATGGCGTAGTTCAGCCCGCGCTGGTAGCGCTGCTCGCTGGACAGCGCCATGTTGTCGCGCAGGTAGTCGAAGCCGAATTCGTTGTTGGTGCCGTAGGTGATGTCGGCGGCGTAGGCGGCATGCTTGTCCGCGTGGTCCATGCCCGGATACACGACGCCGACCGACAGGCCGAGGAAGTTGTACAGCTTGCCCATCTGCGCCGAGTCTCGCCGCGCCAGGTAGTCGTTGACCGTGACCACGTGGACGCCCTTGCCCTCCAGCGCGTTCAGGTACACCGGCAATGTGCCGACCAGGGTCTTGCCCTCGCCGGTGCGCATCTCGGCGATCTTGCCCATGTGCAGCACCATGCCGCCGATCAGCTGCACGTCGTACGGGCGCATCCCGAGTACGCGCCTCGCCGCCTCCCGCACCGTGGCAAAAGCTTCGGGCAGCAGCTTGTCCAGCGTCTCGCCACCGGCAAGACGCTGCTTGAAATCGTCGGTCCTGGCACGCAGGGCATCGTCGCCGAGCGCGGCGAACTCGGGCTCCAGCGCATTGATGCGGGCGACGGTCTTGGAGAGCTGGCGCAGTACGCGTTCGTTACGGCTGCCAAAGAGGCTCGTCAGGGCACGATTGAACATCGATCATCCGGTGACTGGAGACAGGAAGCCCCGCCGACGAAGGGTCGGCCGGGCCAAATTCGCGATGATACTAGGGTCGGGCGCCTATCCCAAACGCGCATGGGCGCAAGGAAACGCGAAACCCCAGCCCCTCGCCGCATCGAGGGGTGGCGTCGGCGACGGCACGTTTCAAGGCCCCGCCGCGAGCCGCTTGCCGCCGTCAGCGGTGGCTGCGCACGTAGGCCAGCGGATTGACCACGCGGCCCTTGTACCAGACCTCGAAATGGACGTGCGATCCGGTCGAGCGCCCCGTCGAACCGGCATCGGCGATCACGTCGCCCACGCGGACGCGCTGGCCGGGATGGGCGATGAGCTTGCTGTTGTGGGCATAACGGGTCATGTACCCGTTGCCGTGGTCGATCTCGATCACCTTGCCATAGCCGTTGCGTACCCCGGCGAAGGTCACCATGCCCTCCGCCACCGCGTGGACCGGCGTGCCCAGCGGCACGGCGATATCAATGCCGGTGTGACGGGCGATATGCCCGTTGAACGGATCCGGGCGACGGCCGAAGTACGAGGAGATGTAGCCCTGGACCGGCATGCCGGTGGGCTTCAGGTTTGAATCGATCCGCGCGTCCATCAGCAGACTCTGCAGGGCCGACAGCTGGGCCTGCTGCGCGTCGAACTGGCTGGCCAGCTGGTCGATGCCCGACTCGAGCGTCTGCGGCAGGGTGTAGGACGTGGCGCTGGCGTCCTCGACCCCGCCCACCGGCGGTGGCTGGTCGAAGTCGAACTCGCCATTGTCAAGCTTGCCCATCTGGGCCAGGCGCTCTCCCAGCGCATTGAGCCGGGTCGACTGCGCCTGCAGCTGGCCCAGCTTGATCGCAAGCGCATCCAGGTTTCTCTGCGCGTCCCGCCTGACCTCGGCCAGCTGCTGGTTCTGCTGGCCCACGGTGCGCTCGAGATCACGGATCTGGGCCAGCGCCTGATCACGCGGGCTGGCCAGCGCCAGGGCGACCGCCGCACCCATGACCATGCATGTCCCGACCGCCAGGGCCCCGAGGGCCGCCATCTTCCAGCGGATCCGCCGACTGCCCAGATCAATGGTCCGGGGCACCTTCCTGCTGCGCGAGACAAGTATGATTTGCATGCAATTCCACGTTGAAGAAGTCGGCACCATGCAGCGCGCGGCCCCACCCACCCCCCGCCGGACGACCCCGGGCCTCAAGCCCCTGGCCGAATGCGGCGCGTTTGCCCGACTCGCCTCGAAGGCGGCCGCGCTGGATGCGCTGGACCAAGCCCTGCGCCAGACGCTGCCGACGTCACTGCGCGATCAGGTGCGTTTCGCACAAGCGCGCGGCGACCGCCTCGTCTTCCTGGCGTCTTCCCCGGCATGGGCTTCCCGGCTGCGCCTCATGCAGACGCAGCTGCTTGCCACCGCGCGAGCCCTCGGCACGCACGCCAGTTCAGTCACCGTGAAAGTGGCCCCCCAACCGCCGGCCGCCATGCAGCCTGAACGGTCAAAACCGCTTTCTCCTGCCGCAGCCGTACATCTCAAAGCGGCTGCCGCTTCAGTCACAGACCCCGAACTGCGGGGGCTGTTCCTCGAGTTGGCGTCCCTCGCCGAAACTGCTGATTGACCCCTGCCGAGGTTTCCTCCGGAATAACCAGACCCCCTCAGGGAGGCGCTCGAGGCGCCTGCATGCCGAACGGGCGGGCGCCCGCGGCCCCGGGTTTATAACATGACCACAGGATGACGAAGCAAGCCTGCGTGTCCGGGACGTGAAGCGCTCGTGCGCTCCTGCGTGACGGGATGCACAAAAGGAAACGGCCACGCCCGAGGGCGTGGCCGCGTATGTTCCGTTGGAAGATCAGGCGTTGGCGAGGGTCAGATGGCTTGCGCCGGGTGCGCGTAGGAGATCGGGGCAGTCGCCGGATCGTCCTCGTAGCTGACTTCTTCCCAGGCGCTGGCGTCGGCGATGAGCGCGCGCAGCAGCTTGTTGTTGAGCTCGTGGCCCGACTTGTGAGCGTGGTAGGCACCCACCAGGCTGTGGCCGAGCAGGTAAAGGTCGCCGATCGCATCGAGGATCTTGTGCTTGACGAACTCATCCTCGTAGCGGAGGCCGTCTTCGTTGAGCACGCGGTAGTCGTCGAGCACCACGGCGTTGTCCATCGAGCCGCCCAGGGCGAGGTTGTGCTCGCGAAGCATCTCGATGTCGCGCATGAAACCGAACGTGCGCGCCCGGCTCACTTCCTTCACGAACGAGGTGGTGGAGAAGTCGATCTCCGCACGCGACGTGCGCTTGTTGATGATCGGATGGTTGAACTCGATCGAGAAGCCGACCTTGAAGCCCTCGAACGGTTCGAAACTGGCCCACTTGTCGCCTTCCTGCACCTTCACCGGCTTCTTGATGCGGATGAATCGCTTGGCCACCGGCTGCTCTTCGATGCCGGCGGACTGCAGCAGGAACACGAACGGACCGGCGCTGCCGTCCATGATCGGCACTTCCGGCGCGGACAGGTCGACATAGGCGTTGTCGATGCCCAGGCCGGCCATGGCCGAGAGCAGATGCTCGACCGTGGAGACGCGGACATCGCCGTTCACCAGCGTGGTGGACAAGCGGGTGTCGCCGACACAGTCGGGCCGGGCGTGGATATCCACCGGCGGATTCAGATCGGTGCGACGGAACACGATGCCCGTGTTCGGCGCCGCCGGACGCAGCGTCATGTAGACCTTGTCGCCGGTATGCAGGCCGACGCCGGTCGCACGAATGATGTTCTTGAGCGTACGCTGCTTGATCATTTTTATGGGTACCCGTGAAAGGTAGCAGCCAGAATGGACGGGGATGCTAACACAGTCTTAACCTCGGACAATAGCAAACCGGACCGTACAGTCTTTAACCGCCCTTCATGCTGTTTCGACGTGGCCTCGATCACCCTCGATCCAGAAAACACGTCGAAAAACATGGCTTTGTAGCAAACAATAGGCCTCATGGCCGGGGACGGGAATCCGGCCATGAGGCTCGCCGCGGTTCATCCGGAAACGCAGGCTTGCAGACGCCTTCACATTTTCAACCTCGTCGGCGACCCGGTATGCCCGGCACGCAGGCCGGACGGACGAGCCACCGTCGCGATCGCGCCTTGCGGGAAATGCTGGGACCGGCGGGCCGGGCGATGGTTCCGCCCGGCTCGATCCCACGCATCCTAGTCCGCCTGGCGGCGAAGGAACGCGGGGATGTCGAGGTAGTCGAACCCCGAATCCGCCGATTTCGATGGCGCGCTTTCGTGACGGCTGGAGGGGACCACCTCGGGCTGGGCGTAATCCACCACTTCGTTGCCGGTGCCGGTCCGCAGGACCACCGGGCGCGGACGCTGGCGCATCTCGACCTGCTGGGTCTGCACCGGACGCACCGGCTGGCGGGCGGCGGCGCGGTTGAGGCCGGTGGCCACCACCGTCACACGCACGTCGTCCTGCATCTCCGGGTCCAGCGAGGTGCCGATGACCACGGTGGCGTCCTCGGAGGCGAAGTCGTGGATGACCCGGCCGATCTCGTCGAACTCGCGCATGGTCAGGTTCGGGCCGGCGGTGACGTTCACGAGGATGCCGCAGGCTCCATGGAGGTTGACGTCCTCGAGCAGCGGGTTGTTGATCGCCGCCTCGGCCGCAGCCTGGGCGCGGTCGTCGCCGCGGGCGGTGCCCGAGCCCATCATCGCCATGCCCATCTCGGACATCACGGTGCGCACGTCGGCGAAGTCGACGTTGATCAGGCCCGGCGCGGTGATCAGGTCGGCGATGCCCTGCACGGCACCCTGCAGCACGTCGTTGGCGGCCTTGAAGGCATTCAGCAGGGTGACCTCCCGACCGAGCACCGAAAGCAGCTTCTCGTTCGGCACGGTGATCAGCGAGTCGACGTGCTGTGACAGGTCCTCGATGCCCTTCAGCGCCACCTGCATGCGACGACGCCCCTCGAACGGGAACGGCTTGGTGACCACGGCCACGGTCAGGATGCCCTTCTCCTTGGCCAGCTGCGCCACCACGGGCGCAGCGCCGGTGCCGGTCCCACCGCCCATGCCGGCAGTGATGAACACCATGTCGGCGCCCTCGAGCATCTCCTCGATGCGCTCGCGGTCCTCCAGCGCGGCCTGGCGGCCGACCTCCGGATTGGCGCCGGCGCCCAGGCCCTTGGTGACGTTGGCGCCCAGTTGCAGGTGGGTGCGCGAGCCGCAGTTCTTCATCGCCTGCGCGTCGGTGTTGGCGACGACGAATTCGACGCCTTCGATGTTCGCATTGAGCATGTGCGCCACGGCGTTGCCGCCGCCACCGCCCACGCCAATGACCTTGATGACCGCGTTGGGGGTCAATTTATCGATCAGTTCAAACATTTCCCGTCCTCCATAGAGCTTTCGTTGTCGTTGTAACCACGGCGACGGACTCCTGTCCTGCCATGGTGGTGGGCGTCTCCATTCGCCCGTGGCGGTGCATCCGGCGCCGCCGATTCCGTCAGAAATTCTTCTTGAACCACCCGCGCAGCTTGTCGAGCGAGCCGCCCATGGATCCCCCCGGCTGACCACCGTGGCGAACCCCGACGCTGCGCGCACCGTGCAGCAGCAGGCCGACGCCGGTGGCATGCAGCGGGTTGGACGTCACGTCGCCCAGGCCGTTGACGTGCTGCGGCACGCCCACGCGGACCATCTTGTGGAACATCTCCTCGGCCAGCTCGAGCGCGCCCTCCATCCGGGCAGCACCGCCGGTGAGCACGACACCGGCGGCGATAAGGCTGTCGTACCCGGACCGGCGCAGCTCGTCCTGCACCATCTCGAAGATCTCCTCGTAGCGCGCCTGCACGCTCTGCGCGAGCGACTGCCGCGCCAGGCGGCGCGGCGGACGGTCACCCACGCTGGGCACCTGGATGGTTTCATCCGCATGCGCCAGCTGGGCCAGCGCGCAGGCGTACTTGATCTTGATTTCCTCGGCGTGTGCCGTCGGGGTGTGCACGCCATAGGCGATGTCGTTGGTGACCTGGTCGCCGCCGACAGGCAGCGACTTGGTGTAGCGGATCGCACCCTGGGTATAGATGGCGATGTCCGTGGTTCCGGCGCCGATGTCGACCAGGCACACGCCGAGCTCGCGCTCGTCGTCGGTCAGCACGGATTTGCTGCTGGCCACCGCCGAGGGCACCAGCTCGTCCACCGACAGGCCACAGCGCTGGATGCACTTGGTGATGTTCTGCACCGC
>JAGWVM010000174.1 GCA_018970895.1 Lysobacteraceae bacterium
GGCGCATTCGGCGTGGGCGCGCAGGGCCTGCCATTCGGGTCGCTGGGTCAGTTCGGAGATGTCGCGATGGGTCACGGGCGTTCCGTCGTCAGGGGTGGCCGGCGGCAGCCGGCGGGCAGGTTCGCAAGCTCGTCAGGGTAATCCAAGCGCTCAGCCGGATGCGCCGTCGGCAGGCGGTTCGGCGACCGGATCGTGCCAGCCTTCATTGCCGTCCGGCAGGTCGGCGGCCGCGGCCGGCCCCCAGCTTCCGGCGCGGTAGGGCGCCACCGGCTCGGGCAGGTCGAGCACCGGATCGACCACCGCCCAGGCCGCCTCCACGCTGGCATCGGAGGTGAACAGCGTGGCGTCGCCGCGCATCGCATCGCCAAGCAGGCGCTCGTACGGGGTCTGCTGGTCGGCCATGTCGCGCCGGGCCACCAGCTCCACCGACTGCCCGCGCATCGCCGCGCCGGGCTGCTTCACCCGCGCGCTGGCCGAGATCACCACTTCCGGGCTGAGCCGGAAACGGAACGTGTTGGACTGCGGCGGCTCGATGGTGTCGAAGATCGCCAGCGGCGGTGTCTTCAGGTCGACCAGGATCTCGGTGGCGGTGAGCGGCAGGCACTTGCCGGTGCGGATGTAGAACGGCACGCCCGCCCAGCGCCAGGTGTCGATGTGCAGGCGCAGGGCGGCGAAGGTCTCCACGTTCGAGTCCTTCGCCACGCCGGGCTCGTTGCGGTAGCCGTCGAACTGACCGCGGACCACGTCCTGCGGTCGCAGCGGGCGCATGCCGCGGAACAGCCGCAGCTTCTCCGCCTGCAGCGAAGCGGCGTCGTGCCCCACCGGCGCGTCCATCGCCAGCAGCGCGGTGACCTGCAGCAGGTGGTTCTGCACCACGTCGCGGATCGCCCCGGCCTCTTCGTAGAACGCGCCGCGGCCCTGCACGCCGAAGTCCTCGGCCATGGTGATCTGCACGCTCTGCACGTAGTCACGGTTCCACACCGGTTCGAGGAAGGTGTTGGCGAAGCGGAAGTACAGGAGGTTCTGCACCGCCTCCTTGCCCAGGTAATGGTCGATGCGGAAGATCGCCGACTCGTCGAAGGCGCCGTGCAGGACGCGGTTCAACGCGCGCGCCGAGGCCAGGTCCCGCCCGAACGGCTTTTCCACCACCACCCGCGCGTCACGCGCGCAGCCGGCGGCGGCCAGCCCCTGCACCACGGTCGGGAACAGGCTGGGCGGGATCGCGAGGTAATGCAGCGGGCGACGGGCATCGCGCAACGCGGCCCGCAGCTGGCCATAGGTGCGGTCATCGGCGTAGTCGCCGTCGATGTAGTGGAGCTGCCGGCACAATCGCCCGTAGGCCGCCTCGTCGACCGTGCCGGCATGCTCCAGCGACGCGCGCGCCCGCGCCCTGAGCTGGTCGAGCGTCCAGCCGGCCTTGGCAATGCCGATGATCGGCATGTCCAGCTCGCCATCCCTGAGCAGCGCGTGCAGCGCGGGGAAGATCTTCTTGTAGGCGAGGTCGCCGGTGGCGCCGAAGAAAACGAACGCATCGGCATGCAGGTCGGAACGGGTCATGCGCACTCCGGGGGCGAAAGGAATTGCGTCGTCGCGGTGCGAGGACGCCAGCCGCGCATCATGCCCTGCCCCGCGACAAGTACGCGTCAATGCCACCGCCGCGGTGTAACCTCGTGCGGACGCCCGGCGAATGCCCGATCGGATCCGCCGGAATGCGCGTATATCCGGCCGGCCAGTCCCCATTTGGAGAGCGCAACGGATGAACAGCCCCGGCCTGGCCGACACGCCCCCACTCCACGCCATCACGGCCCGGCACACCCGAGGCCGGCTGGTCCATCGCCACCGCTGGCCGATCCGGCTGATGCACTGGATCAACGTGGTGGCGCTGACCATCCTGTTCATGAGCGGCCTGCAGATCTTCAATGCGCATCCCAGCCTGTCGCTGGGCAACCGCTCCGATCCCGGCAAGGAGATCCTCGCGCTGGACGCCAGGATGGGCGCCAACGGCCAACTGGTCGGCGTCACCCGCATCGGTCGGCACGAATTCGTCACCACCGGCCTGCTCGGCGTCTCCGCGGGGCCGGACGGACAGCCGCAGGTGCGTGGCTTTCCGTCCTGGCTGACCATCCCCGGACCGCGCTGGCTGGCAATGGGGCGCCAGTGGCATTTCTTCTTCGCCTGGGTGTTCGTGCTCAACGGGCTGACCTATCTCGGCTACTCGCTGGCCACCCGGCACTTCCAGCGCGACCTCGTCCCGACGAGGCAGGACTGGCGCGGCATCGGCCGTTCGATCGTCGATCACCTGAAGTTCAAGCACCCGCATGGCGAGGAGGCCCTGCGCTACAACATCCTGCAGCGGCTGGCCTACCTGGTGGTGATCGTGGCCGGCATCGGCATCGTGCTGATGGGGCTGGCGATGTCGCCGCGGATGGATGCCGTGCTGTCGCCCATGGTCGAGGCGGTGGGGGGCCGGCAGACGGCGCGCACCATCCACTTCATCCTCGCCTGGGGCTTCGTCGCCTTCGTGCTGATCCACGTGTTCGAGGTGATCATCACCGGCGCCTTCAACCAGCTGCGCGGCATGATCACCGGCTGGTACCGGATCGACGCCGAGCCTGCCACCAACGAGACGACCTCCGCCACGGAGCACCGCCATGACTGATCGCCGCTCGTTCCTGCGCCTGGCCATCGGCGGCGCGGCCAGCCTGGTGCTCGCCGGCTGCGACAGGATCTCCGAAAGCAGCTGGGGCCCGAAGGTGCTGAACAAGGCCCAGGGTCTGAATCGCCGCGTACAGGCCCTGCTGGCGCCGTCCAGCGCGTTGGCGAAGGAGTACACCGAGGCCGACCTGTCGCCGGTGTTCCGTTCCAACGGCACCGCCATGCCCACCACCACGGCCTACCAGGCCCTGCTGGCCAACGGCTTCCGCGACTATCGCCTGCAGGTGGGGGGGCTGGTCGACCGGCCGCTGTCGTTCTCCATCGACGACCTGAAGCAGATCGAGCAGGTGGCGCAGATCACCCGCCACGACTGCGTGGAGGGCTGGAGCGCGATCGGCAAGTGGCACGGCACGCGGCTTTCGCACGTGCTGGACAAGGTCGGCGTGCAGGCGAAGGCGCGCTACGTGGTGTTCCATTGCTACGACGAGATGGACCCGGGCGAGCCGTACTACGAGAGCCTGGACATCCCCGAGGCCCGCCACCCGCAGACGCTGCTTGCCTGGGGACTCAACGACAAGCCGCTGCCGATCAAGAACGGCGCGCCGCTGCGCCTGCGGGTCGGCCGCCAGCTCGGGTACAAGCAGGCCAAGTACATCGCGCGCATCGAACTGGTCGACTCGTTCGCGCACATCGGCGGCGGCAACGGCGGCTACTGGGAAGACTACGGCTACGAGTGGTACGCGGGGATCTGAGCATCGTCACGGCGCTCCGCGCGCCCCTGCCGATCGCTCCTGATTCCCGCTCCGGACGCCTGCATGCCGCTGCCGCTGCCTCGATAACTGCTCGCCGCGGGCGCCAGCGCGTTCCGGGCGCGGGCCCGCCCATGGGCGTCGACCCGGCATCGCTCGCTGCGGAGCCTCGCCATGGGTGCCACCTGGGGAGTGGCGCTGCTGCGTCGGGCATGCCTCCGGATCGCGTGGGCGCTGCGCTGACCGCAGGGCCCGGATCCGACGTGAAACGCGGGACTCAGCCGACCGTCGCGTACATCACGCCGTGGGGCGGCAGCCGCAGCGTGCCGCCATCGAGCGTGCCCTGCACGAGGCCATGCCCGTCCAGCGGCGCCAGACCGCCATGCGCGGACACATCGAGCGTCGTCGGCTGCGCCGATAGGTTGAATGCGGCAAGCACGGTGCGCCCGTCCAGCGTGCGAGTGAAGGCCAGCACCGGTTCGGGCGCGTCGAGGAAGCGGATGTCGCCCCAGCAAAGGGCCGGCTGCGTGCGGCGCCAGTGCATGAAGGTGCGGAAACCCTTCAGCGCCGAGGACGGATCGCACTCCTGCTGCTGCACCGAACGCCGGACGTGGTCGGCCGGCACCGGCAGCCACGGCTGGCCCGCGCTGAAGCCGGCGTGGGTCGCGTCGCTCCACGGCATCGGCGTGCGGCAGCCGTCGCGGCCCTTGAAGTTCGGCCAGAACGCGATGCCGTACGGATCCTGCAGCGCCTCGTAGGGCACCTCGGCCTCGGTCAGCGCCAGCTCCTCGCCCTGGTAGACGCAGACCGAACCGCGCAGCGAACAGGCCATCGCGGTCAGCAGGTTGGCCAGCTTCGGTGACGCGTCGCCGTTGCCCCAGCGCGACAGCACCCGCTCGACGTCGTGGTTGGAGATCGCCCAGCACGGCCAGCCCTCGGTCATCTGCGCCTCCAGCCGCTCGACGGTGCCGCGGATGTAGCTCGCGCTGAAGTCGTCGGTGAGCAGCTCGAAGCTGTAGCCCAGGTGCAGGCGCCTGCCGGTGGTGTACTCGGCCATCGTCGCCAGCGAGTCCTCCGAGGAGATCTCGCCGAGCGCGGCCACCTCGTCATAGCGGTCCAGCAGCGCGCGCAGATCTTCGAGAAACGCCAGGTTCTCCGGCTGCGTGTTGTTGTACCAGTGGCGCTGGAACGCGTACGGGTTGTCCGGGCTGAAGCCGCGGCCCACCCGTTCGTGCGGCGGCTTGGGCGGGTTGTCGCGGAGCCCCTTGTCGTGGAAGCAGAAGTTGATCGCATCCAGCCGCAGTCCGTCCACGCCGCGGTCCAGCCAGAACTTCACGCTGTCCAGGATCGCATCGCGCACTGCCGGGTTGTGGAAATTGAGGTCCGGCTGCGAGGTGAGGAAGTTGTGCAGGTAGTACTGGCCGCGGCGCGGCTCCCACTGCCAGGCGCATCCGCCGAACAGCGACAGCCAGTTGTTCGGCGGCGTGCCGTCCTCTTTCGCGTCCGCCCACACGTACCAGTCGGCCTTCGGGTTGTCGCGGCTGGTCCGGCTTTCCTGGAACCAGGCGTGCTCGATCGAGGTGTGGCTGAGCACCTGGTCGATCATCACCTTCAGGCCCAGGCCGTGCGCCTTGGCCAGCAGACGGTCGAAGTCGGCC
Source organism: Lysobacteraceae bacterium (assembly GCA_018970895.1). Taxonomy (GTDB): domain Bacteria; phylum Pseudomonadota; class Gammaproteobacteria; order Xanthomonadales; family Rhodanobacteraceae; genus Dyella_A. The sequence goes on from JAGWVM010000174.1 coordinate 5,063, forward strand.
AGCGTGCCGAACAGCGGATCGACGTCGCGGTAGTCGGCGATGTCGTAGCCGAAGTCGGCCATCGGCGACTTGAAGAACGGCGAGATCCAGATCGCGTCGACGCCCAGGCTGGCGACGTAGTCCAGCCGCTCGATGATGCCCGGCAGGTCGCCGACGCCGTCGCCGTTGGTGTCCAGGAAACTGCGCGGATAGATCTGGTAGATGACGCCTCCGCGCCACCACGGTTGCTTGTGCATGCTTTGATCCCTGCGGGCGCGCCCTGCCCCCGTTGGGCTCGCGCGTGCTGCGACTGGCGCAGCGATGGCTGGGGAGCTTATAGGCGCGTCCGCTGCCTTCCGATGGGTCTGCATACGTATTCATCGAGCGCCGCCGCGCCAAGACGACGCCGTGGCGATTATTGCACCGCGCCAATCAAGCCGATTGACCGGACCTGGCCTGCGAGGCGACATCCAAGCTGCAGAAAGGCTTTCCACGGATGCCCGTGGCCCGTCGCAATGGTCACGCACATGCAGCATCCCGATGCCGCCGCCCGTGCAGCCCGCACGATGATCCCGGGAGGCGTCCGCAGGGCGCCGAACGCACTTGCCGACCCTGGCTTGTCACCTGCCCGTGCGGCGGCGCAAGGCACCCGGACGGCCCGTCGGAACGGCGCCACGGCGCGACTTGCGGGCGATCGTCATTTGGACTTCCATACGTCCGACGCCACATTCCGCGCCGTGCCACGGAAGCGCCAGGCACCGACCCCGGGCTCCCCGGCAGGCCACCTGCGCCCACGGCCGGCCGGGCGTCGGCCGCCCCCAGGATACGACGCATCATTGCGGCACCGCATCAATGCATCCATGCCATGCCCAACGCGGATGCAAGGGCTTCCGCGGGCTTGGCTATATTGCAGCGCGGCAGGCAAAAATATCAATTGCAACAAAGTGATAGACCTTCGCCTGATTGTTATGAATACGTATGCAGGTTTGCGCGCAAGCGAGTGGGGCAGGACTAACATCCGGCCCCGACGGCAATCCACAAACGTCGTTCGCAACGGGCAGGCCGGATCACTCATCCAACGGCACTCCCGGCGAAATCAATTCGATTTTCCAAGGGGAGGCGTACATGTTGAATCTCAAGCGCAATCTGCTCAGTGCGGCGCTGGCATCGGCCATGTTCATGGTGG
>JAGWVM010000175.1 GCA_018970895.1 Lysobacteraceae bacterium
GCCGTTGCTCGCTCCGCCGCTGTCGCTGTACGTCCACATGCCGTGGTGCGTGAAGAAGTGCCCGTACTGCGACTTCAACTCGCACGGCCTGCGCGACGCGCCGCCGCCCTACGCCGACTACATCGACGCGCTGCTGGCCGATCTCGACGCCGATCTGCGCGACTTCGGCAGCGCGCTGCACGGCCGCCCGATCGTCAGCGTGTTCTTTGGCGGCGGCACGCCCAGCCTGTTCGCGCCGGATCTCGTCGCCCGCTTCCTCGACGGCGCACGCGAACACCTGCCGTTTGCCGACGACGCCGAGATCACGCTGGAGACCAACCCCGGCACGGTCGAGCACGGCCGCTTCGACGGCTACCTTGCCGCCGGGGTGAACCGGCTCTCGTTCGGCATCCAGAGCTTCGACGACGACAAGCTCAAGCGACTCGGCCGCATCCACTCGGCCGCCGAGGCCGAGGCGGCGGTGAAATCGGCGCAGGACGCCGGCTACGCCAACCTCAACCTCGACCTGATGTACGCCCTGCCGGAGCAGACGCTGGCGGGCGCGCTGGCCGACGTGACGCGCGCCGTGGCGCTCGCGCCCACGCACCTCTCGCACTACCAGCTCACGCTGGAGCCGAACACCGCCTTCGCCGCCAATCCGCCCCCCCTGCCGGACGACGACCACGCCTGGGCGATGCAGGAGGCCTGCGAAGCCGCGCTCGCGGATGCCGGCTACGGCCAGTACGAGATCTCCGCCTACGCCCGACCCGGCCGGCGCTGCGCGCACAATCTCAACTACTGGCGCTTCGGCGATTATCTCGGGATCGGCGCCGGCGCCCATGGCAAGCTCACCGATGCCGCGGCCGGCACGGTGCACCGGCGCTGGAAGCAGCGGCTGCCGAAGACTTACCTGGGGGCGGCCGGCGGTGCGTCGCGCGTCGGTGGCGAGGGCGCGGTGGACGCCGCCGAGCTGCCGTTCGAATACATGCTCAACGCGCTGCGGCTGGTCGACGGCGTGCCGATGGCCGAATTCGCCGCGTTCACCGGTCTCGACCTCGGGCGCATCGCCGGCCCGCTCGCCGAGGCACGCCGGCGCGGCTGGCTGGTCGACGATCCGTCTCGCCTGGCCACCACCGCACTGGGCCAGCGCTTCCTCAACGATGTCATCGGCAGCTTCCTGACCTGACCGACTTGCCGGACTGTGGCGCCCGTCACGTCGGCACTTCGCGCAACTTGCTCAAGTTTCACTTCAAGAATCCGTCACAGGACGGGCCGCGTAGACGCGGCAGGCAGGAAGCCCCCTCCCCTCCACCCCAGGCACTTCGCAGACGCATGAACGGACCTGCCCCCAATCACGGCCGCCTCTCCGGCACGCAAGGCACGCGCCTGTTCACCGCCGAGGAGTTGCGCGAGTACGCGGTGGCCTTCTCGCCACCGATAGAGGATCGCGCCAGCGCGGCGCAGCCGGTACTCGCCGGCCGCGGCCAAGGCTTCGAAAGGCTGCGTTTCCCGCTGCGCACCGGCAAGCAGACCATCGGCCGGCGTGGCGACAATGACATCGTGCTGGACGATCCCAGCGTGTCCGCCTCGCACGCCTGGCTGATCAACCAGCAGGGTCACTACGTGATCATGAACACGCTGTCGACCAACGGCGTGTTCGTCAACGGCAAGCGCGTCCACGAGGCGATCCTGCGTCACGGCGACCGGGTGCGGCTCGGCCAGGCGGAGTTCGTGTTCCTGACCCGCGAGGGCGGCGTCGGCTGGCTGGGTCGGCTGGCCTGGCTCGGCACCGGCATGGTGCTGCTGGGCGCACTGGCCGCGCTCGGCTGGTGGCTGCTCTGATGCTCTCCGCCGTCCGCGACCCGGCGACGCCGAAGACGCTCGGGCGGTACCGCATCGAAGGCATGCTGGGCAGCGGCGCCATGGCGGTGGTGTACGCCGGCTACGACCCGCAGATCGAGCGTGAGGTGGCGATCAAGTGCCTGCACGCTGGCGTGGCGGCCGACGAGGGCTACCGGCGCCGATTCCTGGTCGAGGCGCGCGCCGCCGGCCACCTCAATCACCCGCACATCGTCACCCTGTTCGACGCCGGCCAGACCGATGACGGGAGACCCTACATCGCGATGGAGAGGCTGTCCGGCGACACCGTGGCCAGCCGCGCCGCGCGCGACGGGCTGCCGCCGCTGCCGACGGTAATCGACCTGGCCATCCAGATGGCTTCGGCGCTGGACTACGCCCACGCCCAAGGGGTCGTGCACCACGACATCAAGCCGGAAAACATCATGCTGGCCGATGGCTGGCACCACGCCAAGATCGCCGACTTCGGCATCGCCGAGCGACGCGGCGCCCAGCGCGGCAGTGGCGGCCCGCGCACCGCGGTCGGCGGTACCCCGTCCTACATGGCACCGGAGCACCTGCGCGGCGAGCGCACCGATGCGCGCAGCGACCTGTATTCGCTGGGCGTGGTGCTGTACTGGCTGCTCGCCGGCCGCCTGCCCTGGAACGAGCCGGACGACGTGCTGCGGCTCATCGAGGAGCGCCGGCAGTCGCCGCTTCCGTCGCTGGAACCGATGGACGTGGCGGCGCCTTCGATCCTGGTCGACATCGTGCATACCCTGCTCGCTCCGGACCCGGCCGCGCGCTACCAGCGCGGCAGCGAAGTGGTCGCCGACCTGCAGCTGGCCAAGCGCGAGTACGAGCGACTGCACGAGCAGCCGCTGGTCGATCGCATCGTGTCGCTGCGCCTGCGCTGGTCGGCGCTGCTCGGCGGCACGCTGAGCCTGGTGCTGCTGGTCGGCATGATCGCGATCTATGCCATGCAGGGACGCGCCGTGAGCGGCCTGGCGCTGGATTTCGGCAGCTCGCTCGGGCGCATGGTCGCCAGCGAGTCGGCCGAGGACCTGCTGCTGGGCGACCATGCCGCGACCCGCGCGCTGGTCGAAGACATGGCGCGCAACCACCAGATCCGCTACCTGGCGATTGCCGACCGCGACGGGCGGGTGGTGGCCAGCACGCAGGCGCAGGAAATCGGCCGCGGCCTGCCGGCCCTGCCCACCGCCCTGCTGGCCCACCGCGACGACATCGACAGCTACCGCGACGACCGCGGCGGCGGCGACGGCCTGCTGCTGTTCAGCGCGCCGATCCGCTACCAGGCGGCACGCGTCGGCACCCTCCGCCTGGGCATCAGCCGCTCGCCGCTGCGCGCAGCCCAACGGACCACGCTGGGGGTGATCGCCACGGTGCTCGGAGTCACCCTGGTCGCCGTGCTGATCGCCGCCTATGCCCTGTTCCGCCGCCTGCTCGGCCCGCTGGCGCTGATCGGCGACGCCATGCTCCGCGTCGCGCGCGGCGACCTGCGCTATCGGATCCGGCTGGTGCGCCGGGACGAGCTGGGGCGCCTGTTCGCCGCCTTCAACCTGATGGCGGGCGCGCTGCAGTCGCGGCAGCGGCGTCCGGTGGCGCCGCGCGCGCCGCGACCGCCCGACGTGGCCGCACTGGGACGCGGCACGCAACCGTCGCCGCCGCCCTCCGGTGGGCCGGCGGCGAACCGCTGAGCGGGCTCAGAGCTGCTTGAGCCGGCGCTGCAGCTCCAGCGCCCGTGCGCGGTAGGCGATCGCCGGCTCGTAATCCGGCCGGATCGTCAGCACGCGGTCCCACAGGGCGATCGCCGGCGCCAGTTGCTGGTCGCGGTAGAGCACGATCGCCCGCTCGTGACACGCAGACACCAGCGCCTGGCGCAGCGCCTCGGCGCCATCGCGGTCCGAGGCAAGGCCCGGATCGACGCGCAGCGCACGGTCCAGCACGGCCACGGCCTGCGACTCCCGCCCTGCGCGCAGCAGCGCCAGACTCTCCCGCTGCAGCGCCTGCGAGCGGCCGGCCGGATCCGCCGGCGTCACCGCCGGCTGTGCCGCCGCATGCACGGTGGCACCGGCATGCGCCCTGGGCAGCTTCACCTTCTGCCCGGCCCACAGCCGCGACGGATCGTCCGAGCCGTTGTAGCGGGCGAGGATCAGGAACTGGCTGGCGTCGCCGAGGTAACGCCGGGCCAGGGTGCTGAACGACTCGCCGGCCTGCACCACGTGCACCTGCGCCGGCGGGCCGAGCCGCTGGCGCGGGTCATCGGTGAGCTGGCGCAGCAGCGCTTCGGCCGCCCTGTCACCGGGATGGGCCTGCAGGTAGCGCCGCAGGTAGCGCTCGCCATCGGCGTAGTGCCCGCGCTGAAGCTGCTCGTTGACGATCCAGGCCAGCGGGTGCAGTTCGACCGCCGGCGGCGCGGGAGTCGGCGCAGCGGCGGGTGGCGGAGCGGCCGGCGCGGCCACCGGCTTGGGGGACGGATGCATCAGGCCCTGGATCTGTGCACATCCGCCCAGTGCCAGCAGCAGAGCCCACCACGGCAGACGCGCTCGGCGGAGCCGGGCAGAGGAAGCGGGAGTCACGGCCGGGATCGGTGGCATGCGGTGGAACCTGTCGACGTCAGTGGGCATCGGCGGGCCTGCGCGAGCCGGGCACGCCACGGATCCGGGCCCACGCCGACCGCCAGTACCCGAGCCGTGGGAACGCAGCGGGAGCGACCTGCACCAGGATGAGCGAAGCATTGTCGCCCCGATCGCCCCCGCGGCACAGCACCAGGGCCAGCGCCTCGCGCACGGCGCACGACGGATCGGGCCGGCTCGCATACGCGGCCACTTCGTCGTCGGACAGGTACGCCCACACGCCATCACTGCACAGGGCGAACTGCTGGTCCCGCCGGCGCGGGGCGAAACCGTGTTCGACCTGCGGCCGGCGCGCTCCGCCCAGCCCGCGCAGCAACTGGTGCTGGTCGGGCGCGGTCGCCGCGTCGCGGGGATCGATCTCGCCGCGACGCACGCGCTCCTGCACCAGGCTGTGATCCTCGGTGCGGCCGGCGAGGCGTCCGCGCTCGAGCCGGTAGAGCCGGCTGTCGCCCGCATGCGCCCAGTAGGCGTGGCGGTCACGCAGCAGCAGGGCCACCACGGTCGCATGCGGCCGGACCCCGCCCAGCGCATCGCCGCAACGACGCAGTTCGAGGTGCGCGTCCTGGCACAGCTGCTCCAGGAACACCGGACCGGGCAGATCGCGCCAACCGCCGCGGGCCCAGGACCGCCGCGCGGTGGACACCACGCCGGCCGAGGCCTGCTCGCCCGCCCCCTCGCCGCCCATGCCGTCGGCCAGGACCAGCAGCCAGGTTCCCGAATCCGGGTCGTGCAGGCAGACCATGTCGTCCTGCTGGCTCGGGCGACCGCCACGCACCTGTGCGGCGGCGACTGCACCGCCGGACGGCGCATCGATGATGGTGCTGCCGATCTGCTGTTCCACTGCCATCCCCCCGAGCCCGCCTCAGCGGTGCCACCGGCCAAAGATACGGCGGTCGCATGATGCACCGGCATCCCGGGTTTCCGGACCGTGACGGAACCGACGGATCCGGCATAGACTCGAGACTCCGGGGGAGTTCTCTAGGGTCAGCCATGGATGTAGAACCGCACGCGCCAGGCCGCCAGCCGCCGCAGGGAAGCAAGCGGGGGCAGCCGGGCGAGCGCTGGTCGGGTCGCGCGCGCCGCCTGATCGAGCGTTGTCAGGTCATGAGCGCGGACTGGCTCAGGCAGCCGCTGCGCGCATGCCTGGACGAGCTGGAGCGCCAGCTTTTCGCCCTTTCCGAGGGAGCCCGCGATCCGTTCGACCAGCAGCGCCACTTCAACGTGCGCCAGCGCGTGATGCGCGAACGCAGCGCAATCGAGGTGCGCTTCTTCGAGCGGGTGACCGAGGCCTACCAGCAGCTCGGGGCCACCCATCCGGACGCGCCGGAGACCCCGCAGCACCTGCAGCTCAGCCTGGTCGACACCAGCGAGCACGAGATGACCCTGGCGCTCGACAAACTCGCCTCGCGGGGTGAGTCGCGCGGCGGCGGCGCACTGTACGAGCTGGGCTATCGCCTGGCCGTGTTGGTGGCGTCGCCCCCGCTTGAGGGGGGCGACGTACCGGTCGGCCCGCTCAGCCTGGCCCGCGCGATTCGCGGCGCGGCCGAGGCGATCGAACTGCCCGTGGAGCACGACCTCCTGCTGCTGCGCTGCCTGGAGACGGCCCTGGTACCCGAGCTGCCCGCGTTCTACGGGGCGCTGAATGCGATGCTGGAGCAGGAGGGCATCCTGCCCCAGTTGCGGCCGTATCCGGT
>JAGWVM010000176.1 GCA_018970895.1 Lysobacteraceae bacterium
CTTGCCGGCGGCCCTGCTCGGCCTCGCCGCCTGCGCACCGGCACCGATCTACAAGAGCACCGGCACGGTCGCCGCGGCGACCCCGGCACAGGTGGCGCAGGCGCCCGAGCGCTACCGCAACGACGAGGTGATCTGGGGCGGGCGCATCGTGAAGGTCGACGTGTTCAGCGACCACAGCGAGATCGAATTGCTGGCCTACCCGCTGGACTCCTCGCAACGCCCCCGGGCCAACGACAGCGGCAACGGCCGATTCATCGCGGTGGCGCGCGGCTACCTGGAACCCCTCAGCTACCCGGCCGGCGCGCTGATGACCATCGACGGCAAGCTCGACGGCACCCGCGCCGGCAAGGTCGGCGAGGCCGACTATGTGTTTCCGCTGGTCGAGGTCAGCCAGTCGCACGTCTGGACCCCCGCGGAAATGAGCCAGGGCCGCAGCAACATCCAGTTTGGCCTTGGCGTGGGTGTCGGCATCCACTGAGTTCGACGCGCCCGGTCATGCGCCGCCGGCAAGCCCGGCGGCCCCGTTCGCCATGGATAGAAATCGCATGTCGTCAGCCCACGCCAACCCGATCAAGGCGATCCTGCTCGCCCTCGGCGCCAATTTCGCCATCTTCGTGACCAAGCTCGCCGCCGCGATGGTCACCGGCTCCGGCGCCATGCTGGCCGAAGCGGTGCACTCGCTGGCCGATTGCGGCAACCAGGGCCTGTTGCTGCTCGGTGTCCGCCAAGCCCGGCGGCCGCCTTCGGACGACTACCCGCTGGGCTGGGGGCGGGCGATGTATTTCTGGTCGTTCCTGGTCGCCATCCTGCTGTTCAGCGTGGGCGGCATGTTTTCGGTCTACGAGGGCGTGCACAAGCTCGGCCATCCCGAGCCGCTGCGCTGGCCGTGGGTGGCGCTGGGCGTGCTGGTGTTCGGCATCGTCGCCGAGGGCATCTCGATGCGCGGCTGCCTGCAGGAAGTGAACAAGGCGCGCGGCCACCAGCCGCTGTGGACCTGGTTCCGCGAGACCCGCTCGAGCGAACTGCTGGTGATTTTCGGCGAGGACCTGGCCGCACTGATCGGCCTGTGCCTGGCCGCGCTGGCCGTGGGCGCCACCATGCTCACCGGCAACCTGATGTATGACGCGCTGGGCACGCTGGCGATCGGCGTGCTGCTGCTGGTCGTCGCCGTCGCCCTGGCGGTGGAGGTGAAGGCGCTGCTGATCGGCCAGGGCGTGGAACCGCGACGCCGCGCCGAACTGCTGACTTTCCTCAAGAGCCGCCCGGAAGTGGCCGAGGTGCTCAACCTGATCACCCTGCAGATGGGCCCGGACGTCATGGTGGCGGTGAAGGCGAGGATGGAGCCGGTACCCTCCGACCGCGGGCTGATCGACGCGATCAACGCCGTGGAGGCGGCGATGAAGGCGGAATTCACCGAGATCCGCTGGAGCTTCTTCGAGCCGGACGTCACCGACTGAGCGCGGCGCTCATCCCTTCGGCTGCAGCAGATCCCACGGATTGCCGTACAGATCCTCGAATACCGCCACGGTGGCGTAAGGTTCCTCGCGCGGCGTTTCGCGGAAGCTGACGCCCGCGGCGAGCATGCGCCGGTAGTCGCCCCAGAAGTCGTCCGTGTGCAGGAAGAGCAAGACCCGCCCTCCCGCCTGGCGGCCGATCGCGGCACGCTGATCGTCGGTCGCCGCCTTTGCCAGCAGCAGGCCGGCCCCCTCCGCTCCCGCGGGTGCCACCACCACCCAGCGCCGGCCCTCCCCCAGCGGCGTATCCTCGCGCAGACGGAAGCCAAGCCGGTCGGTAAACCAGCCGATCGCGGCGTCGTAGTCATCCACCAGCAGGGTGAGCTGGGCCAGGTGCTGGGACATCGCAGAAATCTCCCTGTGGCGGGTTGCCGCATCGCGACATGGGTGGAGCAGACCATCATGGCACGAATATCCGGAAAACCCCTTTCTACAAGATCGTTGAGGCGCTCAACCGAGCCATACCAGTCGCCCTCATATTCATGTTGCATCGCATTAGATACGCTAAAGTATGGGCATGAACGCCCAGCCTCTTCCGCCCCGCATGCGCCCCACCCCGTCGACGATCGTCCCGCCGCGCAGCCGTGAACGCTTCGCGCTGCGCCTGGAGGCCGTCCCTGCGGCCAGCCTCGGCGAGCCGGTGCGCGCGCGCGACGGTCGAAGCCTGTTCCTGCGCGGCATCCGACCGGACGACGTGGCCGCCCTCAAGCGCTGCTTTACCCGGCTTTCGCCCGAAGACATCCGCCGCCGCTTCCTGCATGCGATGTCCGAGCTGCCCGAACCGATGGCGCAGCGCCTGTGCAACATCGATCCGGCCAAAGAGACGGCTTTCGTGCTGATGGACGAGGCGGTGGAACCGGCGGAGATGCGCGGCGTGGGCCGCATCTACGTCGACGAGGCCGCCGACAGCGCGGAATTCTCCGTGCTGGTGGAGCACGACTGGGCGCGCCGCGGCCTCGGCGCGCTGCTGATGCAGCGCCTGGTCGACGACTGCCGTCGCCGCGGACTGCACGAGATCTGGGGCTACGTGCTGATGGAAAACCGCCCGATGCTGGAGCTGTGCCGGGAACTCGGCTTCCAGCGCCGGCCGGCCATCGACGAACCGGGCACGGCGCAGATCTCGCTCAAGCTCTAGCCACTGGCTAATCCCTTTGCAGGAGCCCGCTCGCGGGCGATGCTCTTGGCACTGAATGCCGAGTCGGAGCGAAAAGCATCGCCCGCAAGCGGGCTCCTACGGCAGCGGCTGCGACGCTGGTGCGCAGCCGGTTCACCGGCTCGCTCGCAGTACACTTGTGCGCTTTATCCGCGCCTCCGCGCGTCGACGAGCCCCGCGCCAGTCCATGCCCGCCTCAAGCCCCACGATCACGCATCCGCCGCTTCCCACCACGCCACGCCAGCGCCGCTTCTGGACGCCGCCGCACGGCTCCGCCCGCGCGCTGCTGATCGCCGAGGCCGCGCGTTCCCACAACGGGTTGCTGGTGGCAGTCACACGTGACACCCAGCGCGCCTCGGCGCTGGAGGACGAGCTGAAGCTGTTCGCCGGCAACCTGCCGGTGCTGCACTTCCCGGACTGGGAAACCCTGCCCTACGACATCTTCAGCCCGCACTCGGAGATCGTCTCCCAGCGCATCGCCACGCTGTACCGGCTGCCGTCGGTGACGCGCGGCGTGCTGGTGGTGCCGGTGGCCACGCTGATGCAGCGCATTGCCCCGCGCAGCCATATCACCGGCGCCGGGCTGATGCTGGCCAAGGGCCAGAAGCTGGACCTGATGGCCGAACAGCGGCGACTGGAGTCGGCCGGCTACCGCTACGTGCCGCAGGTGGCCGAGGCCGGCGATTTCGCCGTGCGCGGCGCGCTGATCGACATCTTCCCGATGGGCGCGGCCGAGCCATACCGCATCGAGCTGTTCGACGACGAGATCGAGTCGATCCGCAGCTTCGACCCGGAAACCCAGCGCTCGCAGCAGCCGGTGGAGAAGGTGGAGCTGCTGCCCGGTCGCGAGTTCCCGCTCACCGAGGGTGCCGCCAAGGATTTCCGCACCCGGCTGCGCGAGCGCTTCCCGATCGACATCCGCCGCTGCCCGCTCTACCAGGACATGAAGGAGGGCGTGACGCCCGGCGGCATCGAGTACTACCTGCCACTGTTCTTCGAGCAGACCGCCACGCTGTTCGACTACCTCGCCAGCGACGCGCTGTTCGTGCTGGGCGAAGGCGCCGGCGAGGCCGCCGAGCAGTTCTGGACGCAGACCGCCGAGCGCTACGACCAGCGCGCGCACGATATCGAGCGCCCGGTACTGCCGCCGGCCGAGCTTTACCTCTCGCCCGAGCAGCTGCGCGAGCAGTGGAACAAGCGCCTGCGCGTGGAGATCGTGCCGACCGGCCACGAGCACAGCGTGGACGTGGGCACCCAGCCGGCGCCCGACGTGGCGCTTAACCGCAAGGGCGAGGAGCCCGGCACGGCGCTGCGGCATTTCCTCGCCAGCTACAAGGGACGCGTACTGGTGGCCGCCGATTCGGCGGGTCGGCGCGAGGCGCTGGCCGAGCAACTGGCCGGCGCGGGACTGAAACCGGCCGCGGCCGACAGCTGGTCGCGCTTCGTCGAAGGCAACGAGTCCTTCGGCATCACCATCGCCCCGCTGGAGCAGGGCTTCGCGCTGACCAGGCCGGCGATCACCGTGCTCACCGAACGCGAGCTGTTCGGCGAGCGCGTGCGCAGCGAGCGCAAGCGCCGGCGCGGCCAGGCGCGCGATCCGGACACCATCATCCGCGATCTCACCGAGCTCTCGATCGGCTCGCCCATCGTGCACGTCGACCACGGCGTGGGCCGCTACCAGGGCCTGGAGTCGATGGAGCTCGGCGGCATGCAAGGCGAGTTCCTGATCATCGAGTACGCCAAGGGCGACAAGCTCTACGTGCCGGTGTCGCAGCTCGGCCTGGTCAGCCGCTACTCCGGCACCGCGCCGGAACTGGCGCCGCTGCACTCGCTGGGCGGCGACGCCTGGGAGCGCGCGCGCAGGAAGGCCGCCGAGAAGGTGCGCGACGTGGCCGCCGAGCTGCTGGCGATCTACGCCCAGCGCGAGGCCCGCGGCGGCGAGTCGCTGCCGATCGACCGCCAGCTGGTGGAGGAATTCGGCGCCAGCTTCCCGTTCGAGGAAACCCCGGACCAGGAGCAGGCCATCGACGCCGTGCTCGCCGATCTCGCCGCGCCGCGCGCGATGGACCGGGTGATCTGCGGCGACGTCGGCTTCGGCAAGACCGAGGTCGCACTGCGCGCCGCCTTCGCCGCCGCCACCGCAGGCAAGCAGGTCGCCGTGCTGGTGCCGACCACCCTGCTCGCCCAGCAGCACTACCGCAACTTCGCCGACCGCTTCGCCGACTGGCCGGTAAAGGTGGACGTGCTGTCGCGCTTCCGCTCGACCAAGGAAGTCAACGAAGCGCTGAAGCGCCTCGCCGACGGCCAGATCGATGTGATCGTCGGCACCCACAAGCTGCTGCAGCCGGACATCAAGTTCAAGAACCTCGGCCTGGTCATCGTCGACGAGGAGCAGCGCTTCGGCGTGCGGCAGAAGGAGCAGCTGAAGAAGCTGCGCGCCGAGGTGGATCTGCTGACCATGACCGCCACGCCGATCCCGCGCACGCTGAACATGGCGATGAGCGGCCTGCGCGACCTGTCGCTGATCACCACCCCGCCGGCGCACCGCATGGCGGTACGCACCTTCGTCGCGGCGTGGGACCCGGCGACGATCCGCGAGGCGTTCCAGCGCGAGCTGTCGCGTGGCGGCCAGGTGTACTTCCTGCACAACGAGGTCGAGTCGATCGAGCGCACCCGGCGCGAGCTGGAGGAACTGATTCCCGAGGCGCGCATCGGCATCGCCCACGGCCAGATGCCGGAGCGCGAGCTGGAACAGGTGATGGCGGACTTCCACCGCCAGCGCTTCAACGTGCTGGTGTGCACCACGATCATCGAGACCGGCATCGACATCCCGACCGCCAACACCATCATCATCAACCGCGCCGACCGCTTCGGCCTGGCCCAGCTGCACCAGCTGCGCGGGCGCGTCGGTCGCTCGCACCACCGCGCTTACGCCTATCTGGTGGTACCGGACCGCAAGTCGATGACGCCCGATGCGGAGAAGCGGCTGGAAGCGCTGGCCTCGCTGGAAGAACTGGGCGCCGGCTTCACCCTGGCCACCCACGACCTGGAGATCCGCGGCGCCGGCGAACTGCTGGGCGACGAGCAGTCCGGCCAGATCCAGGAGATCGGCTTCGGCCTGTACACCGAACTGCTCGACCGTGCCGTGCGCGCGCTGAAATCCGGCAAG
>JAGWVM010000177.1 GCA_018970895.1 Lysobacteraceae bacterium
CGCGTGACCACCGGCGAATCTTCGTAGATCACCCGGGTGGGCCGACGATAGATCACTCTCGGCGGAGCCTCGTAGTAGCGGGAAGCCGGAGCGACGGCACCGTCGATGAGGCCGGCGACTATCGCGCCTGCGATCCACCGGTCGCCATCCCTGTCGTGGCCGCGGCGCCACCTGTCGCCATCGCGACGCCATGCATCGCGATCGCCATGCCAGTCCCTGTGGTCAGCATGCCAGTCGCCGCGATCGCCGCGCGGCCAATCATGCCGATACCGATCGCCGTGATCCCAATGGTCATGGGCGGATGCGACCAGCGGCATGGCGCACACGGTGGCAACGACCAGTCCGATCAATCGTTTCTTCGCAGCCAGGGGCTTGACCATGACTCACCTCCGTCGGTGTTGTCTCGATGTCCGGCTTTCTTGCGTCATGCGAGCGGAGGATCCAGCCGGTCGACCCACCACGCCGAGCGAATGATCGACACCATCGCTCGGCACGTCCCACATGGTTCCGGGATACTCCCGCTTTCTTATGGATCACTTAGCTGAGTGCAATCTGGCCGGCGTCGTACAGCTGGCAGTCACCGTATAAGCAGGTGCGCCGCCTTTGCGTGCGGAGCGAGTGGGCATCGCTAGTAGGTCGTGCTCCGGCATCGGACGATGAATCCCGTCGCGGCGGATGCGGATCCACCAAGGCCCGGCGCCGCCTCTGTGCGTCGAACTAGCCGCATCCCAGCTGCGGCGTGACCCGGCTGGCGATCAACATGTGACGGGGAAAGCACCGGTGACCGACGAAGCAAAGCGTCGATTCGCATCCCGGTGATCACAGGGGGCCATGCATGCGCATGGCCCCGTCGCCTGACGATCAGGCCCGCTTCGCGGGCTTGAGCAGATCGGACAGTCCGATCCGGTGAAGCATTTCGGCCTTGACGCGATCCATGACGGCAAACGTCACGCTGGCGCCGTCCTGGGCGGGGTCGTAATGCACCCGGAACGGACGCTCGCCGAACGGCGTGTCGACTACGTCGACGATGGCCTTGGCCACCGCGGCCGGGTTGGCGTCGTCCGGCACGGTGCCGGCCAGCTTCACCTGCAACTCCTCGCCGAAGTTCTTGTAGGGGCCGGCCTCGTACTCGGCGACCCGAGCCTGGTCATCCGGCCGACCCGAATGGGCGAAATGGTTGGTCCCCTTGGTGAACGCGCCGGGCACGACGATCGTGGTCTCGATGCCCCAGCGGGCGAGTTCGCGAGCGTATTGAATTGCCAATGCGTCCATGGCCGCCTTCGCCGCGAAATGCGGCGCCAGGTACGGTGGCGTGCCGCCCGCCGAGCTGCTGCTGGACACGCAGATCAGCAGGCCCTGCCCCGCGGCCCGCATGTGCGGCAATGCGGCGCGGTTGACCCGCTGCGTGCCGAGCACGTTGACGCGAGGTGCTTGCCCGAGGGCCTCCTGCGGAGATTGCTTGCATCAGGGATGCTCTGATCCGTTCCCCGTCTGAGGCAACCTAGCGACGAGCCTCAGGAAGCACATCCCGGATGAAGCAGCGTTCGTTCGCCTCGTCGAGTTTCGACGCCAGGAAGAAGCCGGCCCGCCGGGAGAAATGCCTTCGCGAGATGGACCAGTCGGTGCCGTGGGCCAAGTGGCTGGCGCTGATGCTGCCGATCCACCCCACGACGGGCCGCCGCGGACGCCCACCGATGCCGCCGTTGGTGATGTGACGCATCCACTTCATGCAGAAGTGGTGCGCGCTGAGCGATCCGGCGATGAAAGATGCGCTGTACGAGATCGAGTCGATGCGCCGGTTCGCGGAGCTGGAGTTGAACGAGGACGCGATTCCGGACAAGACGAAGATCCTGACGTTCCGCCGCTTCCCTGAGCAGCACGGTTTGGCGGTGAAGATTCTCGAAGCGGTCAGGATCCTTGTCACTACGCACATGCGCTTCTTGATGGGCACGCATTGCGGCGGCGACTTGCTGCCATTCCCCAGGTGCCCTCAAGCGGCAGTGCCGACGCATCGCGCCATCAAGTGCTTCAATCCCCCCGCCGCAGGTAAGCCACGTAGGCGCGGGCCAGTTCGTCGGCAACCACGTCATCCTGGAGTGAATGCACGGTACGCCAGGGCGAGCGAGGCTCGAAGCACAGGATGCCAATGGACGTGGCTGCCTGCAGGGTGGCGATGCGTACTGCCTGTTCCGGATCGGAATGGGTGATTTCATCGCGATGCGCGAGCATGGCCTGGATCACTTGGTCCAGGTTGTCGTCACGGATGGCCAGAGCCTCCTGCACGAAGGCGTCGTCGTCATCGTCTCCCAGGAACTTCTCCATCGCCTGCATCAGCTTTGGCTGCATTCGGTTCTGGGTGAACATCAATCCGACCATCTCGCGTGCTGAGCTTTCCAGCGTGCCCTTCCCGAGCTTGCGTTGCAGGTGCAGGTGATTGGCCTGGTTGCCCATGTCCAGAAAGTGCAGGCACGCCGCGCGCAACAGCGCCTGCTTGTCCTGGAAGCGACGATAGACCGTAGCCGGTGACACACCGGCCTCGCGGGCGATGCGCGGGATCGTCGTGCCGTCCAGGCCATGTTCGGACAGCATCTTCAGTGTCGCCATCAGCAGGCGGACATGCGTGCGCCGACTGCGTGCCTGCTGCGGCGGGCGTTCGGAGGATACGGGCGTCATGTCCAAAGCATAGACAAAGGCCGGCAATTATGTAAATGTGAATTCTCGTTTACATTATGGCCGACATCATGAATGCCACACGTACTGACCAGCACATCACGTTGACCGATGGCCGGAAGCTGGGATTCGCCGAATACGGGATCGCCGATGGCCTGCCATTGATGCTGTTTCACGGCACCCCTGGTTCGCGCTGCATGTCTTTCCTGGAAAGGGCCGAGTGGGTTCAGCGGCTGGGCTTCCGCGTGCTGGTCCCGGAACGCCCGGGGTTCGGTCTCTCCGATCCGGCACCCCGGCGCAGCATCGGCGACTGGGCCGATGACGTCATCCAGCTTGCCGATCACCTCGGCTTGGGCACGTTTCATGTCGCCGGGGGCTCCGGCGGTGGCCCTTACGCGCTGTCCTGTGCCCTGCACCTGCCGACACGCGTGCGCTCAGCCACCCTGATCTGCAGCGGCTGCCCGCCGCAAACTATGCACGACAAGGGCGGGATGAGCCGGGGCAATCGATTGGTGTTCTCTCTGGCCCGCTATGTGCCCCCTCTGCTCCGTATCCTCATGGCCCTGTTCTCACGGGCAGTCAGAAAGCAAGGCAAGCCGAAAAGCGAGAAGGCGAAGCAAAGGATGCTCGCGCAACTCTGCCCGTGGGACCGGCGCGTCCTTGAGGCGCTCGGGGACGACCCAGATGCGAAGCTCCAGCTGACGGAGGCCTTCCGGCAAGGCTCTGCCGGCGCCTATCACGACATCATGCGAATCAGCCATGCGTGGGGACTGAACCTCAACTCGCTCGAAGTTCCCGTGTTTCTTTGGCACGGCACAGCGGACACTCTGATGCCTGTGGCTCCCGCACGCGCCTTTGCCAGACGCATCCCCGGCTGCGAAGCCCACTTCATCGAGGACGCCGGGCACATGTTGCTCGCCGACCCGGAAACGGCGACGCGCATGATGGAAAGAATCGCCGCCGTCTGGAAGCAGGACAACACGAGGTCGAGTGCGCATTGTTGACCGGCCGCTCCCAGCCGATTCCACCGCGTGATCGATGCCTGGTCGAAGTGTAGGCACCCTGGTCGCAGTCAACTGGTCCGGGGATCTCCTGTCGGTATGCGAAGCCATTCGCGCCAATCAAAGTCTCAGGACTTCTGGCAGCTGGCCGAGGAATCACGGGCCGACGTAAGGGCAGACACGTCCTGTACGCGTCAGCCGCGCTTGCCGGCGCGATGGTGGTGGTGATTGGCGACTGGCTGGACTTGCCGGTGCTGCCGACCCTCGCCGTGGCGGCCCTCGCCTGCTCCGTGCTGCGTATGCTCGCGGTGCGGCGGGGCTCGCATCTGCCCGTCGCCGGCGGTCGCCACCAGGGCGACCCGCCGCGTGATGCCTGATCCGTCCAAACGTCGCGAGGGTGTGGCCGTGCCACCGCCTCGAATGCCGTGTTGCCCGATGGATTCAGCTGTCCCGCGCAAACAAGCCGACGCCGCTGCCACTGCATGGCCGCCTGCCGCGGGAACCGATGCCGGCGACCGGGCGCACATCTAACCGTCCAGTCGCGACGTATCCTGAGGTGAGTGTCGTTCCGTAATTGCTGATTCCGCCCTTTCTCCAACACCGTCGATCGCGGTGATCAGGCGTCTGGGACGTTCCACCCGCGATGGATGCCTGTCGATGCCGCCCAACCGAACGCCCGAGCAGCACCTGCTGGACGACCTGCTCGTGAAGACCGCGTCCGGCGACCAGGCGGCCTTCGCCGAGCTGTACCGGATCACCTCGCCCCGGCTCTACGGGGTCTGCGTGCGCATGCTGCGCGAACGCGGGGAGGCCGAGGAGGTGCTGCAGGAGGCCTGGATCACGGTCTGGCATCGTGCGTCGACGTTCGACCGTGCCAGGGCGAGTGCCGGCACCTGGCTCGGTACCCTGTTCCGCAACAAGGCCATCGACCGGCTGCGCCAGCGCCGCGAGCAGCTGCTCGACGATCCGGAGCTGATGAACCATCTCGAGGACGAGGACCCGAGCCCGGCCGACGGGGCGGAGCAGACGCAGGAATACCTTCGTCTGCGCGAATGCCTCGACCAGCTCCAGCCCCAGCAGCGGCGTGCGGTGCGTGAAGCCTTTTTCTCCGGCGTTACGTACAACGAGTTGGCGGCGCGCTGCCAGGTGCCCCTCGGCACCATGAAAAGCTGGATCCGTCGCAGCCTGCTGCAGCTCCGCACATGCCTGGACCTATGAACACACCCACCGACGACAGCAACTCGCAGCTGCGCTACGCCGAATACGTGCTCGGCGTGCTGGACGCCGACGCCCGCGCCGAGGTGGAGCGGGACATGGCCTCCAGCGACGCGGTGGCTACCGCCGTGGCGCTCTGGCAACGCCGGCTGCTGCCGTTGCTCGCGGAGACGTCGCCGGTCGATCCGCCCGAATACGTGTGGCACCGGATCCGCCATCAACTGGCGCTGGACGCGTCACCGGCGGCGGCCCGACCGGCGGGTGCAAGCGCGGACCGTCCGCGCTGGTGGAACGCCTTGCGGTTCTGGCAGGGTCTCGGATTGGGCGCGAGCCTGCTGGCCGCGGCGTGTCTGGTGTTGCTGCTGGCCGGCCCCAAGCCATCCGTCACCGCGCCGTCCTATCTCGCTTCCACCCTCGCCCAGGGTGACGGCCAGGTGGGCTGGACGGCGACGGTGGACCTGAACCACCAGCGCGTCGTCATCGTGCCGACGCGGCCGCAGGCCATCGCGCGGGATCACGCGCCCGAGCTGTGGCTGATTCCCGCGGGTCATCGTCCGATCGCCGTCGGCATGATCGGTGGCGATGCACCGGTGACCCTGCCGCTGGATCGGCAGCTGCTGGCGGGCTTCGGTCCGGGCGCCGCCCTCGCGGTGTCGGTGGAGCCGCCGGATGGCTCGCCGACCGGGCAACCGACCGGGCCGGTCATCGCCAAGGGCCTGCTCGATACCTCGGGCGCGGCGATCCGTGTTCCCCTCGCGAACCCCGCACGCCCGCTCGATTCCTGAGCGCGGCTCGGGTGTCTCTCCGGCCGCCGCATGGTCTCGACGGCGGCGCGCCGGAGCGGCTGTTCCATCGCTGTCGCCATGTGGTACGAGGCTCGTCGTCCCGATGCCGCGC
>JAGWVM010000027.1 GCA_018970895.1 Lysobacteraceae bacterium
CATCGTGTTCGGCGGACGCATCCCCGGCCTGGCGAAGAACCTCGCCCGCTACGGCAGCGCCGAGGCCTACGTGCAGGCGGTGGTCGAGGGCAGGCGCCGCGACCAGACGCTGAGCTTCCAGCTGCACAACGATTTCGAACTGGTCGGCCTGCTGCGCAACTACGTGCCGTCGGACTACGACTCGCTCGGCTACGCCGCCCACCTGGTGTGGCGCAACCCGCGCCTGCTCGATCACCCGGACATGCCCTCGGTGCCGACGCCGCAGCGGCTGCCCGACGCGGTGCGCGTGGCCTCGGTGCAGTACCAGCAGCGGCGGATCACCTCGTTCGACGAGTTCGCCACCCAGGTGGAGTACTTCACCGACATCGCCGCCGACTACAGCGCCGACTTCGTCACCTTCCCCGAGCTGATCACGCTGCAGCTGCTGTCGATCGAGAACGAGGAGCTGTCGCCGGTCGAGTCGATCCGCAAGCTGAGCCAGTACACGCCGCAGGTGAAGGCGCTCTTCAGCTCGCTGGCGGTGCGCTACAACATCAACATCATCGGCGGTTCGCACCCCACCGAGCAGCCGAACGGCGACATCCACAACGTCTGCTACGTGTGCCTGCGCGACGGCTCGATCCACGAGCGCGAGAAGCTGCACCCCACGCCGAGCGAACGCACGGTGTGGAACATCACCGGCGGCGAGAGCGCGGCGACGATCCAGACCGACTGCGGCCCGATCGGCGTGATGATCTGCTACGACTCCGAGTTTCCCGAGGTCGCCCGCCACCTCACCGACCAGGGCGCGCTGATCCTGTTCGTGCCGTTCTGCACCGACGTGCGCGAGGGCTACCTGCGCGTGCGCTACTGCTCGCAGGCACGCGCGATCGAGAACCAGTGCTACGTGGTGCTGTCCGGCAATGTCGGCAACCTGCCCGGCGTGAACAACTTCGACATCCAGTACGGCCAGAGCTGCATCCTGACCCCCAGCGACTTCCCGTTCGCCCGCGACGGCATCGCCGCCGACTCCACGCCGAACATCGAGACGGTGCTGTTCGCCGACCTCAGCCTGGAAAACCTCGCCCGGGCGCGCAACGCCGGCGCGGTGCAGAACCTGAAGGACCGCCGCTTCGACCTCTACCAGACGCGCTGGCACACGCTGCCGCGCTGACCCTCTTTTCCCTCCAGTCCGCGACCCCATGACCGACCACCACCAGCAGTCCCCTCCCCCGGCCTCGTCCAACCCGCGTCTGCAGGCGCTGCTGGGCCACGAGTTTTTCGCACCGGCCCAGTGGAAACGCCGGCTGGCGCTGTGGATCGGCGCGATACTGGTGGCGCTGGCGGCGATCGTGTTCGCCAAGGCCAGCGACTGGTCGTTCCACCTGTTCCAGAAGATGCTCGGCTACGGCGTGTGGATCCCGCTGATCGTCACGCCGATCGTGTTCGCTGCGCTGGCCTGGGTCACCGAGGGCAAGCTGCGCGCCACCCGCGGCAGCGGTATCCCGCAGGTGATCGGCACGCTGCACATCGAGGACGAGGGCTTCCGCGCGCGCATGCTGGCGCTGCCGATTGCCGCCGGCAAGATGATCCTGACCCTGATCGCGCTGGGCGTCGGCGCCTCGATCGGCCGAGAGGGCCCCACCGTCCACGTGGGCGCGGGCCTGTTCTACACGCTGGGCCGGCGCTTCGGCTTCACCGATCCCAAGGCGGCCTCGCGCTTCATCCTGGCCGGTGGCGCGGCCGGCATCGCGGCGGCCTTCAACACGCCGCTGGCCGGCGTGGTGTTCGCCATCGAGGAACTGGCCGGCACCTTCGAGCACCGCTTCAGCGGCCTGCTGCTGACCGCGGTGATCGTCGGCGGCGTGGTGTCGCTGGGCGTGATGGGCAACTACGCCTACTTCGGCGAGGTCGAGGCCAGCCTGCCGCTGGGTCACGCCTGGCTGGCGGTGCTGCTGACCGGCGTCATCGGCGGCCTGCTCGGCGGCCTGTTCGCGCGGCTGATCCTGCTCAGCCGGCGCGGCCCGCTGGCCTACATCGGCAAGCTGCGCGCGCACGCGCCGGTGCTGTTCGCGGCCGGCTGCGGCCTGGCGCTGGCGGTGCTGGGCCTGCTCACCCACAACAACATCTACGGCACCGGCTACGACCAGGCGCGCGCCTTCGTGCAGGAGGCCGCCACAACCCCGGGCCAGGGCTTCGGCATCGCCAAGCTGCTGGCCAACGTGGTGTCGTACTGGGCCGGCATCCCGGGCGGCATCTTTTCGCCGGCACTGGCGGTGGGCGCGGGCCTGGGCCACAACATCGCCACCTTCCTGCCGGGCGTGCCCGCCGCGGCGGTGGTGCTGCTGGGCATGAGCGCCTATCTCTCCGGCGTGACCGGCGCCCCGCTGACCTCGGCGGTGATCGCAATGGAGCTGACCGACAACCAGGACATGGTGATCCCGATCATGGCCGCCTGCCTGCTGGCGCGCGCGGCGGCCTCGATCTTCAGCCCGACCCCGGTCTACAAGGATTTCGCCGAGCGCATGGTGCAGGACTTCGAGCGGCAGCATGCCGCCGCCGCGGCCAAGGCCGAACCGGAGGGCGCGGCGGACAGCCACCCGGCCGCCGATCCGGACGACCTGGAAGTGGTCGAACCGATACCGACCGGCAAGACCAGTGCCTACGACGAGCAGGCCGCGCCGCGCGACTACGAGGAACCGGCCGCATCCGCCCGCGACGCTGCACCCGACCCCCACTGAGACCGGCATGGCCGCGATGACCGCACCGCGCTGGGACGTGCTGCTGACCGGGGCCAGGCTGGCCACCTTCGACGCGGACGCCCCGTTTGGCCTGGTCGACGATGGCGCGCTGGCGATCGCCGGCGAGCGCATCGCCTGGGTCGGGCGCCGCGAAGCGCTGGCGTCGATGCGGGCAACCGCGAGCGAGACCGTCGACCTCGGCGGTGCGCTGGTGACGCCCGGACTGGTCGACTGCCACACCCACCTGGTGTTCGGCGGTCATCGCGCCGGCGAGTTCGACATGCGTCTGCACGGCGCCAGCTACGAGACGATCGCCCGGGCCGGCGGCGGCATCGCCGCCACCGTGGCGGCAACGCGTGCGGCCAGCGAGGACGCACTGCTGGCCAGCGCCGGCGAGCGCGCCCGTGCGCTGCTTGCCGATGGCGCCACCACGCTGGAGATCAAGTCCGGCTACGGGCTGACCCTCGCCGACGAGCGGAAGATGCTGCGGGTGGCGCGGCGGTTGGGCGACACGCTCGGCGTCACCGTACGCACCAGCTTCCTCGGCCTGCACACGGTGCCGGCGGAATTCGGCGAACGCCGGAGCGCGTACGTCACGGAAGTCTGCGACCGCTGGCTGCCGGCGCTGGCCGCCGAGGGCCTGGTCGACGCGGTGGACGCGTTCTGCGAGGGCATCGCGTTCAGCCCGGAGGAGATCCGCGGACTGTTCGCGCGGGCGACCGGCCTGGGCCTGCCGGTGAAGCTGCACGCCGAGCAGCTGTCCGACCAGGGCGGCGCGGCGCTGGTGGCGGCCTTTGGCGGGCTGTCGGCCGACCATCTGGAGCACCTGGATGCCGCCGGGATCGAGGCCATGGCGCGGGCCGGTACGGTGGCGGTGCTGCTGCCGGGCGCGTTATACGCGCTGCGCGAGACGCAGCTGCCGCCGGTGGAGGGCCTGCGCGCGGCCGGCGTGCCGATCGCCGTGGCCACCGACTGCAATCCCGGCACGTCGCCCCTGCTGTCGCTGCGGCTGGCCGCGAACTTGGCCTGCACGCTGTTCCGGCTGACCCCGGACGAGGCGCTGCGCGGCGTCACGGTGCACGCCGCCCGCGCGCTCGGGCTCACCGACCGCGGCACGCTGGCCGCCGGCCAGCGCGCGGACCTGGCGGTATGGAACGTGCGCGATCCGGCCGAGCTCTGCTACTGGATCGGCGGCGACCTGCTCCGGCAGCGCTGGGTCGCCGGCCGCCCCGCGGCCTGATCCGCAGATACGAAAAGCCCCGCCGAGGCGGGGCTTTTCTTCAACGGCCGGGGCGTGGGCTCAGGCCGACTTCTTCTTCGGTGCCGCCTTCTTGGCCGCTGCCGGCTTGGTCACGGTCGGCTTGCCGCCGGCCACGGCCGGCTGGGCGCCATGAGCGCGGCTGTTGCCGTAGCTGGCACGGTTGATCTTGCCGCGGCGGGTCCTGCGATCGCCCTTACCCATGGGAACTCCTCGATGCTTCGTTGATGACTGGAACGGCCGGTCATCGTAGCAGCCGACCTGCAAATCGCAAGACGGACTCGCCGGACACCACCGCTCAATGGATGCAGGTGGGACCGTGGATGTGGCCGTTCAGGCGCTCGGCGCGCAGATTCAGGAAGTGCGAGAACGCCAGCAGCAGGCCGCCGATGGTCACCAGCACGCTGTGCACGGTGATCGACACACCCTCCGCCACGGTCACTCCCAGCAGCAACAGCAACAGCCCCGGCAGGGCGAAGGTGAGCGGCTGCGGCATGCGATGGCGGCGATAGCCCCGGCCCAGGCTGAACAGCGCCAGCGCGCAGGCGAACATCACGAAGCCCCGCTCGAACGCGTGGCTGGCCAGGAACTCCAGGCCCACCAGTGGCAGGATCGCCAGCACGAACGGCAGCGCCGCGCAGTGGATCGCACACAGGAACGAGGCGGTGGCGCCGATGCGATCGGCCACGGTCCACCAGAACGACTTTTCGGAAGGCTCGGGTTGCATGGGATGGCCCGGTCGGCAACGGCAGGCGACCAGATGCCTGCCACGGCGGACATGTTACTTTATAACAGGACCCGACACCAGCCCGGCGACAACGCGGGCCGCGGTCAGTCCTTGCGGCAGTTGCGGCAGATGCCGTGCACTTCCAGCGTCTGCGCCTGCGGACGGAAGCCCAGGCGCTCGGCCTGCGACTCGATCAGCGCGGCCACGCGGTCGTCGCAGACCTCCTGCGCACCGGAGCAGACGTCGCAGATCAGGAACGGCACCTGGTGCGCCTCGGCCGGGTGATGGCAGGACACGTACGCGTTAATCGACTCCAGCTTGTGGATGAAGCCCTGTTCGAGCAGGAAGTCCAGCGCGCGGTAGACCGTCGGCGGCGCGGCGTTGCCGTGGTGCTCGCGCAGCTGGTCGAGCAGGTCGTAGGCCTTGACCGGCTTGCCGGCGGCGGCCACCAGCTCCAGCACCTCGCGGCGCAGCGGGGTCAGGCGCAGGCCGCGCTCCTCGCTGGCGTGCGAAACCGCCTCGACGAAGCCTTCGGGGGTTTCCTCGTGGTGCGTATGGAATTTGCCGTTTGCCTGACTATTCAATGCGGTCACCTCGCCGCGGATCATACATCGGCCGGTGTGGAGGCCCCGATGCCGGCCCGCCCGCGGACGCAGTTCGCCCGGCTCAGCGCGACGGAGGGCGCGGCGGCAGCGGCGGCGGGGTGCGGCCACGCGAGGGTGGCGGCATGCGCCAGACCACCCACCAGCCCACCGGCCCCAGCAGCAGCGCCCACACCACGCCGGCACCGGTCCGCCCGCGCCACCCGCCCAGCGCGGCGCCGACCGCCACGAAGAACAGCGTCCACCACGTCAACGCCGCCCACGGCACCAGCGCCATCAGGTTGGCGAAGACGTGCCAGAACGCCCCCGGTGCGGTCAGGTCCACGCCCTGGGTGGCCTTCGCCAGCAATTCATCCATGGCGGTGGCCGGGGCGGCGATGCATGGCGCAGCCGATCAGCCCTGCGCGCGGGCGATCGCGTCGTCGATGCGCTTGAGCGCCACGTCGCGGCCGGCCAGGTAGATGGTGTGGTCGATCGACGGCGACACCTGGGTGCCGGTCATCGCCACGCGCAGCGGCTGGGCCACCTTGCCCATGCCCAGCTCCAGTTTGGCCGCCACCTGCTCGATCACTGCGTGGATCGGCTCGGGCTTCCACGCGCAGTCGGCCAGCCGCGCCTTCGCTTCGGCCAGCACGGCGGTCGCGCTGTCGTTCTTCAGGTGCTTGGCGACGGCCTTCTCGTCCCACTCGGTGATCGGACCGAACCAGATCGCCGCGCGCTCGGCCATCTCCTTCAGCGTCTGCACGCGATCGCGCAGGGCGACGATGAGGTCGGCCGCGGCCGGCCCCCTGGCCGGATCGAGTCCCGCCTGGCGCAGGTGCCACTCGAATTCCGGCGCGATCGCCTGCGGATCGTCGGTCTTCAGGTAGTGCTGGTTCAGCCACTTCAGCTTCTCGGTATCGAAGCGCGAGGCGGCCTTGTTGACGTCGGCGATGTCGAACAGCTTCACCATCTCCTCGCGCGAGAAGATCTCCTGGTCGCCGTGCGACCAGCCCAGTCGCACCAGGTAGTTGAGCAGCGCGTGCGGCAGGTAGCCGTCGCTGCGGTACTCCATCACGCTGACCGAGTTGGTGCGCTTGGAGAGCTTCCTGCCCTCGTGGTCGAGGATCATCGGCAGGTGCGCGAACTCCGGCACCGCGGCACCCAGTGCCAGGTAGATGTTGATCTGGCGCGGGGTGTTGTTGACGTGGTCGTCGCCGCGGATCACCTCGGTGATGCCCATGTCGATGTCGTCCACCACCACGGCGAAGTTGTAGGTCGGCCAGCCGTCCGAACGGAAGATCACCAGGTCGTCCAGTTCGCTGTTGGCGATCTCGATGCGGCCCTTCACCTTGTCCTCGAACACCACCGAGCCCTCGACCGGATTCTTGAACCGGATCACCCGGTTCGGGTCGTCGCGACGGGCCTCATGGAGGCCGGGCTCGTTGCGGTCGCGGTAGTAGCCGTTGTAGCGGGGCTTCTCGCCCTTGGCCATCGCGGCCTCGCGCATCGCCTCGATCTCCTCCTTCGACTCGTAGGCGTAATAGGCCTTGCCCTCGGCGAGCAGCCGGTCGGCGACTTCCCTGTAGCGGGCCAACCGCTGGGTCTGGTAGACCGGCGCCTCGTCGGCATCCAGGTCCAGCCAGTGCATGGCGTCGAGGATCGCCTGCACGGCCGCATCGGTGGAGCGCTCGCGATCGGTGTCCTCGATGCGCAGCACGAACTCGCCGCCGCGACGGCGTGCCTCCAGCCAGCAGTACAGCGCGGTGCGCGCGCCACCGATGTGCAGGAAGCCGGTGGGACTGGGGGCGAAGCGGGTGCGGACGGTCATGGGATACTGGCGCGATGCGAAAGGGAACGTTCCATTTTAGACCATCCGGCACGACGTGCCGCCCGCTCCTGCTGGTGCTCGCGCTCGCCGCATCCGGCGGAGCCGCGGCGCAGACCCGCAACCCCGGCTACGACCGCCCGGGGCTGGGGTTCTCCCCGGCGGTGCTGGACGCCGGCGCGATCACCCTCGAACAGGGCCTGCCGGACGCCAGCGAAGACCGCAGCGGCGCCACCACCACCCGCACGTACAGCGCCGACACCCTGCTCCGCCTCGGCGTGGGCCAGTCGCTCGAACTGCAGTTCGGCAGCACGCCGTGGAACCGGCTCGCCACGCCGGACGGCAGCGTGTACGGCCGCGGCAGCAGCAGCCTGGGCCTGAAGTGGGCCCTGCCGAGCCCCCGGCCGGCGTGGAGCTGGGGCCTGCTTGGCGGCGTGACCTTCACCGACGGCAGCCGGGCGTTCCGTGCCGACCGGCGGCAGTACGCGCTGGGCCTGGACGTGAACTGGCAGGCCGGCACGCGGCAGTCGCTGGGCCTGTTCATGGCCGACGCACGTGCCGGCGGCGACAGCACCACGGTGGCGCTCAGCGACACCGTCGCCGTCACCGCCACGCTCGCTGCCTACCTGCAGGTGGCGACGCTGCACCCGGCCCATGCCTCGGCCGGCCAGCTCGCCGGCGCGGGACTGGCCTGGATGGCCACGCCGCGACTGCAGCTCGACGCCGGCTTCAACCGCCGGCTGGCCGGCAGCGCCTCGCGCTGGCAGGCCAACCTCGGCGCGTCGTACTACTTCGGCGACTGAGCCGGCGCTGCGTCAGCGGTGCGGCTGCGGTTCGCAACCCCAGCTGCGGCACAGCTCCACGTTGGGATGGCCGAAGCGGCTGCCCAGCGTGGCATTGCCCGGCCGGTCCAGCGGCACCGGATGGATCGCCGGGGCCGGACTGCCCAGATCGATATCCGGCAGGGCGTCGGTGCGCTTCGACGGGATCGCGCCGACCAGCACGTAGCGCACCTCGAACAGCGGACGATGGGTCGGCGCGGCAGACGACGAAGGCATGGCCGGACCGACCGGCTCGCTCTGCGGCGGCAGCGTGGCGGCGATCGCACCGCACGGCAGGGCCCATGCCAGACAGGCAATCAGCGGCTTCATGGCGTTCTCCCCGGCACCGCGCAGAGGGGGACGGACGGTGCCGGACCCGATCGTAGCCCTTTTTCGCGCGTCACCGGCGCGTCACAGCCGCGCCACGCTGGCGAAACCTGCCCTGCCCACGCTATGCCAAGCCAGCGAGAGGCACGCCATGCGCATCGGCATCGTCACCGAAACCTATCCGCCCGAGATCAACGGCGTCGCGCTGACCGTGCACGGCCTCGCCGCCGGACTCGCGTCGCTGGGCCACACGGTCGAAGTGATCCGTCCGCGCCAGCCGCGGCCGTTCGCCGACGAGCCGGGCACGCTGCCGGTGGAGACGCTCGGCGCCGCGCTGCCGCGCTATCCGGGGCTGCGCTTCGGCCTGCCGGCCGGGCGCATGCTGCGGCGCCGCTGGACCCGTTTGCGGCCGGATGCCCTGTACGTGGCCACGGAAGGCCCGCTGGGGTGGTCGGCGATGCGAACCGCGCAGCAGCTCGACCTGCCGGTGGCGACCGGCTTCCACACCCGCTTCGACAGCTACGCCGCGCACTACGGCGTGGGGTTCCTCACCGAGGCCGTGCGCGGCTACCTGCGGCGCTTCCACAACCGCGGCGGCGCCACCCTGGTGCCGACCGAGGCCCTGCGCCGCGAACTCAACGACCTCGGCGTCGCCAACGCGCGCATCCTGCGCCGCGCGGTCGACACCGGCCTGTTCCAGCCGCAGTGCCGCGACCCCGCGCTGCGCCGGCAGTGGGGCGTCGAGGGCCACGCACCGGTGATGCTCTACGTCGGCCGCATCGCCGCGGAAAAGAACCTCGAGCTGGCCGTGCGGGCGTTCCGCGCCCTGCAGCAGCAGGTGCCGGACGCGCGCTACGTGTGGGTGGGTGACGGCCCCGCGCGCGCCGCGCTGCAGGACGCCCACCCGGACTTCGTCTTTGCCGGCATGCAGCGCGGCGAGTCGCTGGCGCGGCACGTGGGCAGCGCCGACCTGTTCGCCTTCCCCAGCCTCAGCGAAACCTTCGGCAACGTGATCCTGGAAGCGCTGGCCGCCGGCGTGCCGGTGGTGGCGTACCGCGAGGGCGCCGCGCGCGAACACATGACCGACGGCCACAACGGCTACGTGATCGAACCGGACAACGAGCCGCGGTTCATCGAGGCGGTGATCACCCTGGGCAGCAATCCCAGCCTGATCCGACACATGGGGCGGGCCGCCCGGGCCAGCGTGGCCGCGCTGTCGCCGGACGCGGTGATCCGCGATTTCGAATCCCTGCTGATGCAGCTTGCCGAGGAGAAGCGCCATGTCCGCCCTGCCGCCGCTGTCCACGCCTGAGCTGGCCCTGGGGCCGCGCTTCGCGATCGACCGTCGCATGTGCGTGGCGGCCAACCGCTGGGGCGCGCGTCGCGCGGTGGGCGTGTTCTTCGGGGCGATCAGCCGGCTCGGCGACGGCGTGTTCTGGTATGCGTTGATGCTCTCGCTGGGGCTGTTCGACGGTCTGCGCGGACTCACCGCCGCCGCGCACATGGCGCTCACCGGGCTCACCGCGCTGATGCTCTACCGCCTGCTCAAGCGCTGGACGCGCCGCCCGCGCCCGTTCCGCGCCTGCCCCGGGGTGATCGCCCACGTGCCGCCGCTGGACGAGTTCAGCTTCCCCTCCGGCCACACGCTGCAGGCGGTCGGCTTCACCGTGGTGGCCCTGGCCTGGTATCCGATGCTGGCGCCGCTGCTGCTGCCGTTCACCACGCTGGTCGCCGCTTCGCGGGTGATCCTCGGCCTGCACTATCCCAGCGACGTGCTGGCGGCGATCGGCATCGGCGGTGCGCTCGGTTCGCTCGCCCTGTGGCTGGCTCATCTCGCGCTGCTGGCGTGAGCAGATCGTGACCAGCGCGTGCACGAGTGCTGTGCGATCAGCACGATAGGCCACCTATCCACAGGCTTTGCCCATCGACCTCCACAGCGGCTGTGGACAACGCGCGCGCGACTGCGCAGAAAATGAGCGGCGCGTGCCAAGTGCCTGATCGCACACGCGCGAATCGTGCTTGTCCACAGGCTTTTCCGCAGGACACCCACACCGGCTGTGGACAACACCGGACGCGCCCACGAAAAAGCCGCCGCACCGGACGATGCGACGGCTTCGACGGCAGCCTCCCGCGCGATGCGGATCAGGCCGCGCGCGGCACCTTCATCAGCAGGCCGAGCACGTCGGCGAGCTTGTCGCGCATCTCGCGGCGGTCGACGATCATGTCGATGGCGCCGTGCTCGAGCAGGAACTCCGAACGCTGGAAGCCCTCCGGCAGCGTCTCGCGTACCGTCTGCTCGATCACGCGGGGACCGGCGAAACCGATCAGCGCCTTCGGCTCGCCGATGTTGATGTCGCCGAGCATCGCCAGGCTGGCCGACACGCCGCCGGTGGTCGGGTTGGTCATCACGCTGATGTACGGCACGCCGGCCTCGCGCATCTTCGCCAGTGCGGCCGAGGTCTTGGCCATCTGCATCAGCGAGAACAGCGACTCCTGCATGCGCGCGCCGCCGGTGGCCGAGAAGCACACCAGAGCGCTGCGCTCGGCCAGCGCCTTCTCCGCCGCGCGGGCGAACTTCTCGCCGACCACCGAGCCCATCGAACCGCCCATGTAGGCGAACTCGAAGGCCACGGCGACCAGCGGACGCTCCTTGAGCCTGCCGCTCATCGCGACCAGCGCGTCCTTCTCGCCGGTGGACTTCTGCGCGCCGGCGACGCGGTCGCGGTACTTCTTCGAGTCGCGGAACTTCAGCGGATCGGTCGGCTCGAGGTTCGGCCACAGCTCGACCGTGCTGCCCTCGTCGAACAGCGCGGCCAGGCGCGCGCGGGCGCGGATCGCGTGGTGATGGCCGCACTTGGGGCAGACCATCAGGTTGCGCTCCAGCTCCGGACGGTAGAGCACGGCGCCACAGCCGCCGCACTTCTCCCACACGCCCTCGGGCACCTTGCCCTTGCCGGCGGCGGGTGCGCCCTGGGTGCGGGCGCGCGGGGTCATGATTTTCTGCAGCCAGTTCATAGCGATGCCTCGAATGAAGCGCGCATTCTAGCCGAGATCGCCGTCGACACCGGACGCGGGCGTGTGGTGCGTCCGCTCAGCCGGTCACGAAATGGGCGTCGAGATCGGGGATCAGTCCGGGGCCGGTGGGTTGCCAGCCCAGCCGTTCGCGGGTCAGGTGACTGGTGGCTGCCAGGTCCATGCCGACGAACAGGCCGAGCCAGCCGAAATGCGCCGCGGCCTCGTCCGCCGGGATCGACACGACGGGCACACCCAGCCCCCGGCCGATGGCCTCGGCCACCGCCCGGAAGGTGACGCCCTCCTCGGCGACCGCGTGGTAGCGTGCCCCCGGTTCGGCCTTCTCCAGCGCCAGCCGGTACAGGCGGGCCGCATCCGTCAGGTGCACTGCCGAATAGCGATTGCTGCCGTCGCCGACGTAGGCCGAGACGCCCTTCTCGCGCGCCAGCGCGATGGCGAAGCTGATCAGGCCGTGCCGGGTCGTGTCGTGCACCTGCGGCAGTCGCACCACCGTCACGTTGACGCCGTCGGCCGCCACCGCCTGCGCGGTCACTTCGGTCAGCCGGCGCGGATTCACGTGGGCGGCGTCGAACACGTCCTCGGTCGCCGGACGGCCGGGGGCCGCGATCCCCATGCCGATGCCGGAGGTGATCAGCAAGGGCCGCCGGGTGCCGGCGAGGGCGGCGCCGAGCGCCGAGATGGCGCGGCTGTCCTGTTCGCAGTTGGACGCGAAGCGCGAGAAATCGTGATCGAACGCGCAGTGGATCACGCCGTCCGCGCGGGCGGCGCCCTCGGCAAGGCTCTCGGGATGCTCCAGGTCGCCCCGGTGCACCTCGGCGCCGGCGGCGCGCAGCGAGGCCGCGCCAACGTCGGACCGGGCGAGCCCGAGCACCTGGTGGCCGGCGCGCAGCAGCTCCGTGACGAGGGTCGAACCGATGAAACCGGTAGCGCCGGTAACGAATACACGCATGGGATGCTCCTCTGACGCGGTGGGGATGCGGGCTACTATCGACCTCCCTCCGCTGCCGAGGCAGTCGTGACGTGATACCGGTATGAGCACTAACAGGAACGCGCCCGTGACCGCCGAACCGGCACGGCTGGGCCGCTATCTCAGGAGCTGGCGCGGGCGCATCGACCCCGCTTCGCTCGGGCTGCCGCTGGAGCGGCGACGGACGCCCGGGCTGCGCCGCGAGGAAGTGGCGCAGCGCGCCCACGTCAGCGTGACCTGGTACACCTGGCTCGAACAGGGGCGCGGTGGCGCGCCCTCGCCGGAGGCGCTCGAGCGCATCGCCGAAGCGCTGCAGCTGGACCGGGTCGAACGCGAGCACCTGTTCGTGCTCGCGCTCGGGCACCTGCCGGACGTCCGCTTCGAGCCGACCGGCGAGGTGACGCCGCGGCTGCAGCGGGTCCTGGATGCGTTCGAGTCCAGCCCGGCGCTGATCAAGACCACCGCCTGGGACGTGCTGGCCTGGAACCGCGCGGCGGCCGCGGTGCTCACCGACTACGCCACGCTGCCGCCCGAGCAGCGCAACGTGCTGCGACTGATGTTCCGCGATTCACGCGTGCGCGCGGCGCAGCACGACTGGGAGGGCGTGGCGCGCGCCGTGGTGGGGGTGTTCCGTGCCGACGTGACGCGCTCCGGCGCCGTGTCGTCGGAGCGCGTGCGCCGCCTGATCGACGAGCTCGAACGGGAAAGCCCGGAGTTCGCGGCCCTGTGGCAGGACGACGAGGTGCGTCAATTCGGCGAGGGACGCAAGCAACTCACCCACCCGCAGGCCGGGGAGATCGGGCTTGAGTACTCGTCCTTCGCCGTCGACGGCCGGCCCGACCTCGGCCTGGTGGTGTTCAACCCGGCCACCCCGG
Source organism: Lysobacteraceae bacterium (assembly GCA_018970895.1). Lineage (GTDB taxonomy): Bacteria > Pseudomonadota > Gammaproteobacteria > Xanthomonadales > Rhodanobacteraceae > Dyella_A. Next base: position 13,138 of record JAGWVM010000027.1, read on the forward strand.
CCGACGCCGCCCGCGTCCTCGCCCTGGTCCGCGCCCGCTGAGAGCGCCGTCAGGTCGCCCCTCAGCGGGCGTCGAGAGCCTCGCGCACGGGTCGCAGGAAGGCCGCCACCCGCCCGGTGATCTCCGCTTCGGAAGCAGCGCCCGCCAGCCGCTCCACCAGCGCGCTGCCGATCACCACGGCATCGGCAAACCCCGCGATCGCCTTCGCGCTCTCCGCATCGCGCACGCCGAAACCCACGGCGACCGGTGCGCGTGACTTCGCGCGGATGTCCGCCACGCGCGCGGCGATGTCCGCCGTGCTGAGCTTTGCGGCACCGGTGATGCCGGCGAAGGACACGTAGTAGAGGAAACCCTCCGCGGAGGCACACAGCCTGTCCAGGCGCTCCGGTGCCGTGGTCGGCGCGGCCAGCAGGATCTGCGCGAGGCCCGCCTCCCGCAGCGGCGCGGTCACTTCCGATTCTTCCAGCGGGCAGTCCACCAGCAGCACGCCGTCGACGCCGGCCTGTACCGCCTCGCTCGCGAAACGCGCGTAGCCGTGGATTTCCACCGGGTTGAGGTAGCCCATCAGCACCACCGGCGTATCCGCATCGCGCTGGCGGAATTCGCCGACCCAGCGCAGCACGTCGGCCAGACCCACGCCCCTGGCCAGCGCGCGCTCGCTGGCGTGCTGGATCACCGGGCCATCGGCCATCGGGTCGGAGAACGGCACGCCCAGCTCGATCAGGTCCGCGCCCGCCGCCACCAGCGCATGCATCAGCGCCACGGTGTGCTCGGGGGCGGGATCGCCCGCGGTGACGAACGGGATCAGGCCGGTGCGGCCGGCGGCCTTGAGCGAGGCGAAGCGTTGATCGATGCGGGACATGAGAGCCAGAAGTGAGTGAAGAGGAGTGAGGCGTGAGAGGTGGCAAGTCCGGGAGATTCGAGTGACCTGGAGCGAAGTGGCGTTCTCTCGCCTCTCACTCCTCGCCACTCCCTCCTGCTTTCAAACAGTGACGCCCTCGCGCGCGGCGATGGTGTGCACGTCCTTGTCGCCGCGGCCGGACAGGTTGCACAGCACCAGGCCGTCCTTGGGCAGCCCGCGGGCCAGCTTCATGGCCTGCGCCACGGCATGGCTGGATTCCAGTGCCGGCAGGATGCCCTCCATCCGCGCCAGCAGGTGGAACGCCTCCATCGCCTCGGCGTCGGTGACGCCGACATATTCGGCGCGGCCGGCGTCCTTGAGGAACGCGTGCTCGGGACCGACGCCCGGGTAGTCGAGGCCGGCGGAAATCGAGTGGGTCTCGGCGATCTGGCCGTTGTCGTCGCACAGCACGTAGGTGCGGTTGCCGTGCAGCACCCCGGGGCGGCCGGCCGCCAGCGAGGCCGCGTGCAGGCCGCTGCCGATGCCCTCGCCCGCCGCCTCGGCACCGACGATGCGCACCTCGCGGTCGTTGAGGAATTCGTGGAACAGGCCGATCGCGTTGGAGCCGCCGCCGACGCAGGCGGTAATCGCGTCCGGCAGCCGGCCGTACTCCTTCAACATCTGCGCGCGCGCCTCGCGGCCGACGATCGCGTTGAAGTCACGCACCATCATCGGATAAGGATGCGGGCCGGCCACGGTGCCAATGATGTAGAAGGTGTCGGCCACGTTGGTGACCCAGTCGCGCATCGCTTCGTTCAGCGCGTCCTTCAGCGTCTTCGAGCCGGAGGTCACCGGCACCACCTCGGCGCCGAGCAGCTTCATGCGGTAGACGTTGATCTTCTGCCGCTCGATGTCGGTGGAGCCCATGTACACCACGCACTTCAGGCCCAGCCGCGCGGCCACGGTGGCGCTGGCCACGCCGTGCTGGCCGGCACCGGTCTCGGCGATGATGCGCGGCTTGCCCATGCGCTTGGCGACCAGGCCCTGGCCGATGGTGTTGTTGATCTTGTGCGCGCCGGTGTGGTTCAGGTCCTCGCGCTTGAGGATGATGCGCGCACCGCCCACGTGCGCCGACAGCCGCTCGGCGTGGTACAGCGGGCTGGGCCGGCCGACGTAGTGGGTGAGGTCGCGGTCAAGTTCGGCGAGGAACTCCGGATCGGTGCGCAGGCGCTCGTAGGCCTCGGTCAGCTCGGCCAGCGGCGCCATCAGCGTCTCGGCCACGTACTGGCCACCGAACTGGCCGAAGCGGCCGTGCGGATCGGGCCAGGCATGGAAGTCGGTGACGGGAGGGACGGCGGGGACGGCGAGCGGTGCGGGCGTGGCCATGGCGGATGTCCTGTGCGAAAAACTGCGATGCAATCGGCATACCGTGCCGACCAGGCTCCCAGCATAAGGCGGATATGTCGCGACAAAAAGCGAGAAGTTCTCACCGACATGTGAGTAAATGTCACACATGAACGAACGCGACCTGCCCCCGCTCAACGCCCTGCGCGCCTTCGAGGCCACCGCCCGCCTGCAGAGCGTGAGCCGGGCCGCCGAGGCCCTGCACGTCACCCACGGGGCGGTCAGCCGGCAGATCCGGCAACTGGAAGAAGCGCTCGGCCGCCCGCTGTTCGCCCGCCAGGGACGCGGTCTGGTGCTCACCGAGGCCGGTGAACGGCTGCGTGAGGGGGCTGGCAGCGCCTTCGACGGATTGCGCGAGACGTGGGCCGCGCTGCGCCAGCCGTCGAGCGCCCCGTTCGTGCTCGGCTGTCCGGCCAGCGTGCTGGCGCGCTGGATGATCCCGCGATTGGACCGGCTGGCGCACGACCTGCCCGGCCTGACCCTGCACCTGTCCGCGCAGGAGGCGCCGCCATCGCCGGACCTGCGCGGGCTGGACGCGGCTCTGCTGATCGGGATCGCGCCGTGGCCGCCCGGCTGGGCGGTGACGCCGCTGGCGGCCGAGCAGATCGGGCCGGTGATGAGCCCGCGCTACGCCGGCGCCACGCGCCTGGCCCGCGCGCCGGCCGCCGCGCTGCTGGACGAGCCGCTGCTGCACACCGCGTCGCGCCCGCAGGCCTGGAACGACTGGGCGCGCGCCGCCGGGCTGGACGCCGCGCCGCGCGCGACCGGCCAGGGCTTCGAGCACCTGTACTACCTGCTGGAAGCGGCACTCGCCGGACTGGGCGTGGCCATCGCGCCGCAGCCGCTGGTCGCCGACGATCTCGCCGCCGGCCGGCTCGTCGCGCCGTGGGGATTCGTCATCACCGAAGCGCAGTGGGTGCTGGCCACGCCGGCGCGGGCGAACGGGGAGCGCGCCACCGCACTGGCCCGGTGGCTGGCCGGCGAACTGCGCGGGACGCCGGCTACAGGTACTGCCTGATCGACTCGCGCAGCGCCGCGGCCTGTGCGGGCGTGAGCTCACCCAGCGCTCCGCGGCGCCCGGCCGGAATGTGTTCGCCCGGATCCGCGTCGCCGAACGCGTAGTGATCCAGCAAGGTCCGCCAGCCGGTGCGCTCGGCGGGACTCAGTCGACGGAACGCCAGGATCGCGTGCAGCAGCGCACCCAGCGCCGTTCCGGTGGCGGCACCGCCCGACGGCACCGGCTTCCACCAGTAGTTCACCAGCGCGTTGAGCCGGCCGAGCGAGGCCACGTGGTGCCACCACAGCGGCGGAATGTAGATCGCATCACCCGGTTCCAGCTCGGCCACCTGCGCGTGTTGCAGCGCCTCGCGCAGGCGCGGGAAGCGCGGATCGTCGGGACGGTCGAGCCGGGCCAGGCTGATCGCCGCCCCGGTGGGCGCGAAGTCCAGCGGACCGATATAGAGGTTGCCCACCTGCTCGGGCGGGAACAGCGTGAAGCGTCGGCGCCCCGCGGCGACGCAGGCGATGTTGTGATACTCGTCGAAGTGGGCCGGCGTGGTCACCCGGTTGCCGATCCACAGGCGCGGCGCGATCGCCGGATCGAGCAGCGGCAGCGGGTGGCCGGCGAGAAACCCCGGAAGGCAGTCGGCGACCGGCGCGCTCTGGATCGCCACGCCGTGCGGGCGATCCTGCCTTGCCTCGTGCGCGATGCGGCGCAGCCCCTCGGTCACCGTCACGCGGAAGTGGTCGTAGTTGAAGCCGCTGAGGTCGGCGTTGTAGCCGACGCAGCCGTCTTCCTCCGGCGCCATCACCAGGGTATCGACCTCGACGCCGGCGTCGAGCGCGGCCAGCCTCTTGGCAAACGTGGTGTCGGACTCGCGCGCCCAACCCACCGCCGTCCACTTCGCGGCCAGTCCGCGCAGCACCAGCGGCTTGCCGCGAGCCACCAGGGTGGCCATGTCCGGCAGCGGGTCGGACGAACGGAGTTCCTCGATGGCCTGGCTCATCCGATGCGCTCCGAAGCGTGTCAGTCCCGGTCTGCTGCGCGCACCGCCGCGATGAACTCGGCCATGCGCTGCGGATCCTTGATCCCGGGCGAGGCCTCGATGCCGCTGGCCACGTCCACCGCCCACGGACGGGCGCGGCGGACCGCCTCGCCGACGTTGCCCGCGTGCAGCCCGCCGGCCAGCAGCAGCGGCTGCGGCAGCCCGGCCGGCATCAGCGACCAGTCGAAGGCCTTGCCGCTGCCGCCGGGCTCGCCCAGGCCGTGGCCGTCCAGCAGCAGGCCAGCCGCCCGCGGAAACTCGCGCAGGCGCGGCAAGGCGGCCGCGCCCTCGCCCATGGCGACGGCCTTCAGGTACGGACGTCCGAACTGCGCGCACCACGCGTCGCTCTCGTCGCCGTGGAACTGCAACAGGTCCGGCTGCACCTGCTCGAGCACCGCGCGCACGGTCTCGGCGGCGTCGTCCATCAACAGCGCCACGGTGGTCACGAACGGCGGCATCGCCGCGACGATCGCCCGCGCCTGCACCAGGTCCACGCGGCGCTTGCTGCGGGCGGTGATCACCACGCCGATCGCATCGGCACCCAGTTCGGCAGCGAGACGCGCGTCCTCGACGCGGGTCATGCCGCAGCATTTGATCCGCGTGCGGTTCACTGGCTGACCTCCGCCGGCAGGCCCCAGTGCGCCTCGTAGCGCGGGCCGATGAACGTGAGTCCGGACGAGGGCGCGGTCGGTCCGGCCACCTCGCGATTGCGGCCGGCCAGCAGCTCGCCGATCCACGCCACCGGCTGCTCGCCGCGCCCGATCGGCAGCAGCGAACCGACGATGTTGCGCACCATGTGATGCAGGAAGGCGTTGGCCTCGATCTGTACGATCACCTGCTCGCCCTCGCGCCGCACCGACACCGCGATCACCTCGCGTCGCGCGTGGGCCGCCTGGCAGGCGATCGCGCGGAACGCGGTGAAATCGTGCTCGCCGACCAGCGCCTGCGCAGCCTCGTGCATGCGCGCGGCATCGAGCGGATGGCGCTCCCAAGTCACGTAGCGCGCGTCCAGCGCCGCCCGCACCGGGCGATTGAGGATGCGGTAGCAGTAGCGCCGGCTGCGCGCGGAAAAGCGCGCGTGGAACGCGTCGGGCACCGGCTGTGCCCACAGCACCGCCACCGACGTCGGCAGGTTGGAGCAGGCACCGAGCACCCAGCCGCGTGGATCGCGGGACACGTCGGTATCGAAATGCACCACCTGGCAGCGACCGTGCACGCCCGCATCGGTGCGGCCGGCGCAGGTCACGTCGACCGGTTGGGCGGCGACGAACGACAGCGCTTTTTCCAGCGCGCCCTGCACGCTGTCGCGGTGGCTCAACCGCTGCCAGCCGGAGAAGTCGGTGCCGTCGTATTCGATGCCCAGGGCGATGCGCATGCAAGGGAAGAGAACTGCGGAGGAGCGGGCGCCGAGCATAGCAGCCGGCAAGAAAAAGCCCGGACCGACGCAGGGTCGATCCGGGCCAGGTCAAACGGGCGAGCCGCTCAGGCGATGCCGTCGAGCAGGCGTCGCGCGGTGTCGCGCTGCATCTGGCTGCCTTCGGCCAGCACTTCCTCCAGCATGGCGCGGGCGCCGTCGGCGTCGCCCATGTCGAGGTAGGCGCGGGCCAGGTCGAGCTTGGTATCGATCGGGTCGTCGCTGAACTCGGTCGGCTCGAAACCGGTACCACTCTCGGAGGGCTGCCACGCCGGCATCTCGTCCGCGTGGTCGGCGGAGGCCGGAACATGTGCGTCGGTGTCGAGCGCGAAGTGGTCGTCCAGCGCCTCCGGCACATCGTCTTCGGCATGGCCGGCCGATGCGTCCTCGTGGTGCTCCGCACCGGGGGAACCGGGGCGCGGGGTCAGGTTGAAGTCGAAGTGGTACTCGCTGATCTTCGACGGCCCGGCCGGCATCGGCGGCGGCACCGGGGCGGCGCCCGCGTCATCGGCAGGCTCGTCCAGGTTGAAACCGGCGAGCGGCGCCCGCTCGGACTCCGGCACCGACGTATCGACGCCGGCAAACAGCGGATGGCCCGGCACCAGGTCTTCGCCCATGGCCGCCACGTCCTGCCATTCGGACTGCTGCGGATCGGTGATGTGGGCGTACATCGCTTCGGCCGCAGCCTCGAAATGCTCCACGTCACGGCGGTGGTAGTAGAGGCTGACCAGCTCCAGGTGCAGGCCGATGTCGTCCGGATGTTCGGCAAGCTGGTCGAGCAGCTCGTCCTGGTCGGGATCAATTCCATCGCCGGTATCGCCCGGCACGGGCACCGTGCCGAAGCGGTCAGCAAGCGACGAGGGCGAACCCTTGCCCGACGCCTTGGCGCGACGTCCGCGCAAGCCCAGCAGGAGCCCAAGCAGGACCACGGCAGCGCCCGCCGCCCACGCCCAGGGCTGCATGTACCACGCTTCGTCGGATGCCGCGGGCTTCGGCGCGACCCTGGCCGCGGGGGCCTTCGCCGCCGGCTTCGCCATCGGCTTGGCCGCGGGCTCGGCGGCCTTCGGCGTACTCGCCGCGGGCACTGCCGGCGACTTGGCACTGCTGGTGGCAGGCGCCGGTGCCGTGGTGCCGCCCGCGGCTGCGGTGGATGCGGTCGCCGGCTGCGCGGCCGCCACCGCGGGTTTTGCACTGCTGGCGGCCGGTGCGGGAGGGATCGCCGCCGGGGCGGCGGCAGGCGTCATGGCCGATCCATCGGCCGGCGCACCCTTGCGCGCTTCGGCCAGCTTGCGCTGCAACTCGGCGATCTCGCTGTCCTTGAGCGCCAGCAGACGCTGGTTCTTGCCATTGATGTCCTCGAGGTCCTTCAGTCGCGAACGCAGGTCGGCGCTCTGCTGCTGCAGGTTGGCCAGGCTCTCCTGGCTCTGCTGCAGGTCGCGACGCAGGTCGGCGGCCTTGCCACCACCGGCGCTGGCGTTCTTGCCGCCCTTGGCCGACGGCAGCAGTTCGAGGTGGTCACCGGCCTTGCTGGCCGGCGCCGTGGGCGAGCTGGAGGCGCTGGCACGGGTGCCGGAGTCGGCCACCTGGGTCGGCGAGGACACGGCGCCGGCACGCCAGTCGCTGTTCTGCCGGCGCACCTCGGCCATCGCCGCGGCGATCGAGGTGGCGCGCGCCTGCTCGGCACTGGGCACGCGCAGCACTGCGCCCCGCTTGAGCGCGTTGATGTTGTCGCGATAGAACGCGTCGGGATTGGCCTGCTTGAGCGCAAGCAGCATCTGGTTCAGGTCGACGCCATCCGGACGCACGCTCGCCGCGATGGAGGAGAGGGTCTGACCGCTCTTCACGGGACCGACCTCGCCCTTGCTGGCGACCGCGCGCGGCGCCGACGCGGCGGCCGGAGCCCGGGGCGCTGCAGCACGCGACGGTGCCGGGCTCGGAGCCGGCGCAGCCGACGTCATGCCCGGAGGATCGAGCAGGATGGTGTATTCGCGCAGGCTCTTGCCCGACGCGTTGTCCACTTCGACCAGCAGGTCGAGATAGGGATCGTTGATCGCCTCGGCGCTGGTGATGCGGATCAGCTTGCTGCCGCCCGGGCCGCTGACGACGGCGAAACTCAGCGGAACGCTGGTGCGGCCATCGGTGATGCCGGCACGCATGAAGTCCTCGTCGGAGGCGAGCTTGGCGCTGAGGTTGCGCAGGTCCCCCGCACCTTCGGGCGTGACCGGGATTTCCGCCACCAGCGGCTGGCCGAGCGCCGATTTCACCCGGATCTGGCCCAGTTCCAGCGCTCCGGCCTGGCTGCTCCCCAGCGCCAGAGCCACGAGCAAAGACAGTTTCAACGAACGATTCATCGCGTTTCCCCCGGACTCCCCGTGACGCTTAACCCGGTGGCCGCAAGCTGCGACAACCGCCTGAATGACGCGCCACTTTAGTTATATGCCGGCCAATCAACAATAGGCGCGGCGAACACTTGCAGGATATTCCTGTGCCAGCTTCTCATGGGACCCGACCCGTCTGCGGACCGCTGGCGATCGCCTCGCCGGCGGCTCCCGCCGCCGTGAGCTGCCGGCGCAGCCGCTCCAGCGCGAGGTCCTGCTCGTGCAGCCGCTGGTCGGCCTGGCGGCTGCGCGCCTCCTGCTCGGCCACGCGACGACGCAGCCGCGCGACCTCCGCGGCGTCCCGGTCGACGGCGCGGTGGACCCGCTCGACCTTGATCCGGGAGACGCCGTGGGCGCCGGAGGATGCGTCCGAGGCCTGCGCCCCGCCGATGGAGAAGCACGCTCCCCCCAGGGCACATGCGACAAGCACGATCGGACGCATCATCTTTCCACTCCGTCAGAGATAGTCCCGCACGAGCAGCTCGGCCACCTGTACGGCGTTGAGCGCGGCGCCCTTGCGGATGTTGTCGGACACGACCCAGAGGTCCAGTCCGCGTTCGTGCGAGATGTCCTCGCGGATGCGGCCGACGTAGACCGGATCCTGGCCGGCCGCGTCGCCCACCGGGGTCGGGTAGCCGCCGGCCTTGCGCTCGTCGATCACCACCACGCCCTCGGCCTGCTCCAGCAGCGCGCGCGCCTGCTCGGCGGTGATCTTGTCGCGCGTCTCGATGTGCACCGCCTCGGAGTGGCCGTAGAACACCGGCACGCGCACGGCGGTCGGGTTCACCTGGATCGACGCGTCCTCGAGGATCTTGCGCGTCTCCCACACCATCTTCATTTCTTCCTTGGTGTAGCCGTTGGCCTGGAACTCGTCGATGTGCGGGATCACGTTGAACGCGATCTGCTTGGGGAACTTGACCGGCTCCGCGTCCTGGAAGTTGAGCAGCGCCGCGGTCTGCCGGCCCAGCTCCTCCATCCCCGAACGGCCGGCGCCGGACACCGACTGGTAGGTGGCCACGTTGATCCGCTCGATGCCCACCGCGCGGTGGATCGGCGCCAGCGCCACCAGCATGCCCATGGTCGAGCAGTTCGGGTTGGCGATGATGTTGCGCGTGGCGTACTGCGCGATGGCGTGCGGATTGACCTCGCTGACCACCAGCGGGATGTCGTCCTGGTAGCGGAACTCGGAGGTGTTGTCGATCACCACCGCGCCCGCCGCGGCCGCGCGCGGCGCATGCTCGCGGCTGACCGAACCGCCGGCCGAGAAGAAAGCGATGTCCACCCCGGCGAAGTCATAGTCGGCCAGGTTCTGCACGGTGATTTTCCTGCCGGCGAACTCGACCTGCCCGCCCGCCGAGCGCTCGCTGGCCAGCGGCACCAGCTCGCTCACCGGGAAATCGCGTTCGGCCAGGATCGCCAGCAGGGTCTCGCCCACCGCGCCGGTCGCACCGACCATCGCCACCTTGTAACTGCTCTTCGTGCTCATGATTACCCTGTCTGCCAGGAAAGTCCTAAAAAGCCGCCAGGCCTCAGACGTTCCCGCATTCGCGGGAATCTAGCCGGGGCGGAACGCAACTCAAATCCACCAACCGCGTGACCGTGAATCCGGTCACGCTTTACTGCCGCGCCGCCTTGCATCCAGCACGCCGGGGTTGATCGGCGCGGGCGGACGCCCGGCCGTCGGCCCCAGGCCGAGGCCGGCCAGCACATTGTCGACGGCCATTCCGGCCATGTTGCGGCGGGTCCCGGCGCTGGCGCTGCCCAGGTGCGGACTCAGCACCACCTGCTCCAGCGCCAGCAGGTCCGGATGCACCACCGGCTCGTCCTCGTAGACGTCGAGTCCCGCCGCTGCCAGATGCCCCTCGCGCAACGACGCCGCCAGCGCGGCCTCGTCCACCAGCCCGCCGCGGGCGATATTCACCAGCACGCTGCCGCGCTTCATCCGCGCCAGCTCGGCGGCCCCGATGATGTGGTGGTTCTCCCGGGTGTAGGGGAGCACCAGCACCAGATGGTCGGCCTGGCGCAGCAGAGTCTCCCGATCCACCCAGCGTGCCGCGCACTCGCACTCCACCGATTCCGGCAAGCGGTGGCGATTGTGGTACAGCACGCGCATGTCGAATCCGCCGGCGCGCCGCGCCACCGCCTGCCCGATGCGTCCCATGCCGAGGATGCCCAGCGTGCGGCCGTGGACGTCGACACCGAGCCAGTCGTCGAAGCGCATCGCGCCCTGCCACTGCCCGGCACGCAGCCAGCGTTCGGCGGCGCCGACCCGCCGCGCCGCGGCAAGCAGCAGCGCCCAGGCGTAGTCGGCGGTGGTCTCGTTGAGCACGTCGGGCGTGTTGCAGGCGAGTATGCCGGCACGGGTCAGCGCGTCGATGTCCAGATTGTTGTAGCCCACCGCGAGGTTGGAGATCACCTTCAGGCGGTCATTGCCCGCCAGCGTCGTCGCATCGAACCGGTCGGCCAGGCCGATGATCGCTCCGTCCACCGCCGCCAGCTGTCGCCGCAGATCCTGCGCCGAATGCGTGCGCTCCACCGGCTCGGCGTCCACCTCGACGAACTGCCCAAGCCGCGCCAGCGCGTCGGCGAACAGTGGCCGCGAGACCCAGACCTTCAGACGCTTGCTCATGCGGTGAACCTGTTCGGAGGGCGCCGCGCGACGCCCTCAGGGAATGCGCGGCAACACCGGCCTCACGTCGCCGCACTGGGCGCGATGGCGCAGGGCCTGGTCGATCAGCACCAGCGCCAGCATGGCCTCGACGATCGGCGTGGCGCGGATGCCCACGCACGGATCGTGGCGCCCCTTGGTGACCACCTCCACCGGCTCGCCGGCGAGGTTCACGCTGGCCCCGGGAACGAGGATGCTGGAGGTGGGCTTGAAGGCGACCGAGACGACCAGCGGCTGGCCGGTGCTTATCCCGCCGAGGATGCCACCGGCGTGATTGGACGTAAAGCCGTCCAAATGGATTTCGTCGCGATGCTCGGTGCCACGCTGGGCGACCGCGGCGAAGCCGTCGCCGATCTCCACGCCCTTGACCGCGTTGATGGACATCATCGCCGCGGCAAGCTCCCCGTCGAGCTTGCCGTAGATCGGCTCGCCCCACCCCGGCGGCACGCCTTCGGCAATCGCCGTGACGCGGGCGCCGACCGAGTCGCCGGACTTGCGCAGCGCGTCCATGGCAGCCTCGAGCTGCGGCACCTGGGCGGCATGCGGCCAGAAGAACGGGTTGCCCTCCACGACGTCGAGGTCGACGCCGTCGGGCACGATCCCGCCAAGCTGGGACAGGTAGCCGCGCACCCGGACGCCGTGGCGCTCGGCCAGCCACTTTTTCGCGATCACGCCCGCGGCCACGCGCATGGTCGTTTCTCGCGCCGACGAGCGCCCGCCCCCGCGCGGATCGCGGATGCCGTATTTCTGCCAGTAGGTGTAGTCGGCGTGGCCGGGCCGAAAGGTCTCGACGATGTTGCCGTAGTCCTTGCTGCGCGGGTCGGTGTTGCGGATCAGCAGCGCGATCGGCGTGCCGGTGGTGCGACCTTCGTAGACCCCGGAAAGGATCTCGATGGCGTCCTCCTCGCGGCGCTGCGAGGTGTGCCGGGTGCGGCCGGTGGCGCGACGATCCAGGTCGGTGCGGAAGTCACCGGGGCCAATCGCCAACCCGGGCGGACAGCCGTCCACGACGCAGCCGATGGCCGGGCCGTGGCTTTCGCCGAAGGTGGTGACGGTGAAGAGCTTGCCGAAGGAATTGCTGGACACGGGCGCTACCGCTGGGAAGAAGGTGCGAAGGCCGGCTCACCCGGCCTCATGCTGCACTGCATCTTGCCACAGCCGGCGGCCCGCGGCAGGGGCCCGCGGAACGCTCAGCGGCGCCCCTGGGCCACCGCGCGGATGGATCGGGCGTGCTCGACCAGGTCGCGGCGCTCCAGCGCGAACACGCCCATCGCGCCGACCTTGAACTCGATCCACACGAACGGCACCTCGGGCAGCAACCCGGCCAGCGCCCGCTCGCTCTCGCCCACCTCGACGATCAACAGCCCGTCGTCGGTGAGGTAATCGGCCGCCTCGTCGAGCATGCGCAGGCACAGGTCCAGCCCGTCCTCGCCCGAGGTCAGGCCCAGTTTCGGCTCGTGAGCGTATTCGCCGGGCAGCGCGGCGTACTCGTCCTCGGTGACGTACGGCGGGTTGGAGACGATCAGGTCGTAGCGCCGACCGGCGAGGCCGGCGAACAGGTCGGACCGGATCGCCTCGACCCGCTCCTCCATGTGCTGGAAGGCGATGTTCTCGCGGGCCAGCGACAGCGCTTCCGGACTGATGTCGACGATGTCGACCTGCCAGTCGGGGTTGTACTCGGCCATGGCGATGCCGATGCAGCCCGAGCCGGTGCAGAGGTCAAGCGCACGCTCCACGTGGCGATGGTCCAGCCAGGGGGCGAAGCCGGACTCGATCAGCTCGGCGATCGGCGAGCGCGGCACCAGCGCGCGGCGATCGCTCTTGAACTTCAGGCCGGCGAACCACGTCTCGCCCACCAGGTAGGCCACCGGCACGCGCTCGCTGACGCGGCGCTCGATCAGCCCCAGCACCCGCTCGCGCTCCTCGGCCACCAGCTTGCCGGCGCCGTAGGCCGGCGGCAGGTCCGGCGGCAAGTGCAGCGCAGCCAGGATGAGGTGGGTGGCCTCGTCGATCGGGTTGTCATGGCTGTGACCGAAGGTCAGCCCGGCGGCCGAGAAGCGGCTCGCGCCGTAGCGGATGAAGTCGATGATGGAGGACAGTTCGGCGGTCACGGGGCGCTTGCAGTGGGCGGCAGGCCCGCCAGTATAAGGGACTGCCCGGTGGACGGTCGCCCGGCGGCTAGCCAAGCTCCGGACGAGGCGCTAGCTTCGCTGCGGCCGTCCGCATGACGCGAACGCCAGGGACACAGGGGATGACGATGGAATCGATGACGTTCGGTGCGAGGCTCGCCGGCGCGGCGCGCCGGGTGAGACCGCTGGCGGGGATGCTCGCCCTGCTGGGGGCGATCGGATGCACCCATGCGGCAAGCCTCGATGCAAGACGCCTGCCGCAGATCCAGAGTGCCACCTTCGAGGTGGTGGCCGCCAAGCCGGTCAACGACACGCTGAAATACGAGCGCCCGCTGCCGCTCGACCTGCTGCCGTACCAGGAGCGGACGGACAAGTACGAATCCATCGGCACGGCGTTCGCGCTGGGCCGGAATCGCTACGTCACGGCAGCGCACGTGCTGATGACGGGGGTCAACAGCCTGTGGGGTCCGCCGGCGCTGCGCGATTCGAAGGGCCACGTCTACCCGATCGGCAAGGTGCTGAAATTCTCGATGGAAAAGGACTTCGTCGAATTCTCGCTGGCGCAGCCCACCGGCCGCCCGGGACTGGAGGTCAATCGCCATCCTGCCATCGACAGCGTCGTCTTCGCGGTGGGGAACGCCCTGGGCACGGGCGTCGTGGCGCGGGACGGCCTGTATACCTCCGACTCCGACGAAGAACAGGACGGCCGCTGGAAATGGATGCGTTTCTCGGCGGCCGCCTCGCCGGGCAACAGCGGCGGCCCCCTGCTGGATGACGCTGGCCGCGTGATCGGCGTGGTGCTCGCCAAGTCGCCCAACGAGAACCTCAACTACGCCCTGCCGATCGGCATGGTGCTGGACGCCCCCGAGGGGGTCGCCGAGGCGGACCGTCGCATCGCCTACCAGCTGGCCGTCTTCGACACCCGGATCAGTCATCGCTTCCAGACCCGCTTCAGCCTCCCGCTCGGACTGGAGGACTTCTACGCCCAGTACCGCACCCGCTGGAACGCATGGTGCGACAGCCAGCTGGCCGCCCTGCTCGCCAAGGAACCGGAGCGGCTGTTTCCCCGCGGCGAAGGCTCCGAACAGCTGCTCCACGACCTCCCGACGATGACCGATTTCCCGTCGCTCATCATCCGCAAGAGCAACGGGCAATGGGGCCTGTCGGACAACTCGGGGCACACCATCAAGCTCGCCAGCAATGGCTACATGGAGGGCGGCGTCGTGGGCGGGTACATCCTGTTCCACCTCCGCCGGCCCGATACCGTGGACGGCAACGATCTGTACGACCAGCCGGAGGTGTTGTCGAAGTTGATTGCCGACACGGGCATCCTGCAGCGCAGGGTCGGCACCGAGAGCGTACGCATCACTTCGCTCGGCACGCCGGACCTTAACGACGTGCACGTCGACGCCTGGGGCCGGCGCTGGCAGACCCGGGAGTGGGCGCTGCCGTACGCGAATCTCCGCCTGATGGTGCTGGCGCTGCCGGTACCCGACGGCTACGTGGGCATGATGCGGTTCATCCCGTCGTCGGCGCGGCATGACTTCCTGATCAGCATGCAGGCGTTGACCGACTTCATCTATGCCACCTACGACGGCACCTTCGCGCAATGGGACGCGTTCATGAAGCGCAAGGACCTGCTGCCGCGCGCCCTTGGAAACGTCCGGCTGGATTTCAGCTACGGCAAGCGATTCGGCTACGCGTCCGACCGGCTGCGGCTGGCGTTCCCGGCCAAGGTGCAGAAGGTCGAACCGGACAGCATGCTGACACTGGGCATGGGCTTCTTTCCCGAAGGCAAGGCGGTGACGTGGGACGTGGAGGATGTCTGGACCGCGGCAAGGGACAACGTCAACGACACGATCAACGTGCAACGCCGGATCGCGCCGACGGCCTCGATGGACGACAGCTTCCGGACCTCGTGGGAGCGCGTCGTCGGACGCAAGCACCCGTTCGACCGGATCCCGCGGTCGGAGAATGACGTGTCCAAGATCGATGCCGTGGTCGGCCCCGCGGCGTCCGTGCTCTACACGGTCGATTACCACGCCGAGGGCGCACGATCGCCCGACTTCATGAGTGCCGGCCTGAAGAGCCTGCTCGGCGGACTGCAGGTACTGGAAAAGCCCGAGGCGCCGCGCGACGCCGGCAAGCTCGCCACGACCCGCCGATGAGCGACGGTCCCGGGGTGGCCGCCTGCCGCCCCGGGATCCGCGCGCCTCTTATACTGGCGCGATGAACTTCAAGGTCTTCCTGCAATACATCCTTCCGCACCGCGCCCTCTCGCGGGTGGTGTACTGGGCCACCCGCTGGACGTTCGGCCCGTGGAAGGACTGGCTGATCGGCACCATCGTGCGCAACTACCGGGTCGACATGGCCGAGGCGGCGCAGCCGGACCCGCGCGCCTACGAGCACTTCAACGCCTTCTTCACCCGCGTGCTGAAGCCCGGCGCGCGCCAGGCCGACCCCGACCCCGCCGCGGTGCTGTGCCCGGCCGACGGCCGCATCAGCCAGGCTGGCGCGATCGAGGATGGACGCATCTTCCAGGCCAAGGGACAGTCGTTCACCGCCGCCGAGCTGCTGGGCGACGCCGCCGCGGCCGAACCCTACCGGCACGGGCGCTTCGTCACCGTCTACCTGTCGCCGCGCGACTACCACCGCGTGCACATGCCGCTGGCCGGTACGCTGCGCGAGACGGTGCACGTGCCCGGCCGCATCTTCAGCGTGGCGCCGTTCGCGGTGGAGGCCATCCCCCGCCTGTTTGCCCGCAACGAGCGGCTGGTCTGCCACTTCGACGGCGAGCAGGGGCCGTTCGCGATGGTGATGGTCGGGGCGGTGCTGGTGTCCTCCGTCTCCACCGTCTGGGACGGGCTGGTGATCCCGCCCTACGCCTCGCATATCCGCCGCAAGTCCTTCACCGGCCGCGACATTCGTCTCGACCGCTTTGCCGAGATGGGGCGTTTCAACATGGGCTCCACGGTGATCCTGCTGCTGCCGCCCGGCGTGGCCGAGTGGGATGCGCTGGCCCCGCAGCAGGCCGTCCGAGTCGGCCAGCGACTGGGACACAGGTGACGCACAGCGGCCATGGATCGGCAGCAGGCTGACCCTTCATGGCAGTTTGTGACCAGGACCGTACAAAACTGACGCAGACCCGGTTAAGCTGCGGCTCAGCGTACGTCGACGCTGCCGCCGAGCCCGAGAGTCCCATGCGCCTGCTGACCCAGCTCATCGCCCTCAACCGCGCCCGCCAGCTCAAGCGCCAGCTGCGCGATATCCAGCAGTCCATCCAGGGGCTGTCACGCCAGAACCGCCTGCGACTGGGGACCCTGGCACTGCGCGAGATCGGCCAGGCCACGCGCTGCGACTTCCCGCATCTCTATGGCACCCCGCCCGAGGAGCGCTACCTGCCGTGGGGCCAGGGGACCGAGATCGGTTACGCCCGGGCCCGCTCGGAGAACGTCGAGGTGGCCATCCGCGGCATCGCACTGTGGCTGGCGGTGGCCTACCACGAGACCAAGGACGCCCGGCTCGGCGGCCTGCAGACCGTCTACCGCCAGCTCATGCGGCAGCTGCGCGAGCTCAAGGACATGCGTCAGGGATCGACCGGGGACGTGGCGGCCAGCTGGATGAAGGACGCCGCCGCGGCCTGAGCCTCAGCGCTGGCAGTCCGGAATCCGCAGCACCTGGCCGGGCCTGATCCGATGGCCGTGAAGTCCGTTGGCCTCGACCACCTCGCGCACGCTTGAGCAGCGCATCCGGTGCACGATGCCGATCAGCGTATCGCCTGAACGCACCCGGTAACGCCGGGTCGGCCCCCGCCGCACGGCCGGCGCGGTCGGTGCGGCCTTCGGCACCGGGGGCGCCACCGCGTCGTGCAGGTCGGCGGCCAGGATCGGCCAGGGTCCGTCCACGCAGCGGGCGGCATAGGCGCGCTGCAGCTCCCTGGGCAGGGCGACGACGGTGCCGGCCGGCTGCTCGGCTTCCGGG
>JAGWVM010000028.1 GCA_018970895.1 Lysobacteraceae bacterium
CTCATTCCCACTCGATGGTTGCGGGCGGCTTGCCACTAATGTCATAAACGACACGAGAAACACCACGCAACTCGTTGATAATTCTGTTTGAGCAGCGCCCGAGGAAGTCGTATGGCAGGTGCGCCCAGTGCGCCGTCATGAAGTCGATGGTTTCCACCGCGCGCAGCGCGATCACCCATTCGTAGGCGCGGGCGTCGCCCACCACGCCCACCGACTTCACCGGCAGGAACACCGCGAACGCCTGGCTGACCCGGTCGTACAGATCGGCCTTGCGCAGCTCCTCGATGAAGATCGCATCGGCCCGGGCCAGCAGCTCGGCGTATTCGCGCTTCACCTCGCCGAGGATGCGCACGCCCAGCCCGGGGCCCGGAAACGGGTGGCGGTAGACCATCTCGCGCGGCAGGCCGAGTTCGACGCCGATCCGGCGCACCTCGTCCTTGAACAGCTCGCGCAGCGGCTCGACCAGGCCGAGCTTCATGTCTTCCGGCAGGCCGCCGACGTTGTGGTGGCTCTTGATCACGTGGGCCTTGCCGGTCTTGCTGCCGGCCGACTCGATCACGTCCGGGTAGATCGTGCCCTGCGCCAGCCACTTCACGTGGCCGTTGCCGGCCTCGGTGACCTTGGTCGATTCCTCGTCGAAGATCTCCACGAACAGGCGACCGATGATCTTGCGCTTGGCCTCCGGATCGGCCACGCCTTCCAGCGCCTGGAAGTAGCGCTCGGCCGCGTTCACCCGGATCACCTTCACGCCCATGTGCTCGGCCATGGTGGCCATCACCTGGTCGCCTTCCTGGAAGCGCAGCAGGCCGGTGTCGACGAACACGCAGGTGAGCTGGTCGCCGATCGCCCGGTGCAGCAGCGCGGCCACCACCGAGGAATCCACGCCGCCGGACAGGCCCAGCAGCACGTGGTCGTCGCCGACCTGCTCGCGCACGCGGGCGATCTGGTCCTCGATGATGTGGGCGGCGGTCCACAGGGTCTGGCAGCCGCAGATTTCGGTGACGAAGCGCTTGAGCAGCGCGGTGCCCTGCTTGGTGTGGGTCACTTCCGGGTGGAACTGCACGCCGTACCAGCGCTTGTCCTCGTTCTCCATCACCGCGACCGGGATGCGGTCGGTACTGCCGGTGACGACGAAGCCCGGCGGCGCCTTGGCGACGTGGTCGCCGTGGCTCATCCACACGTCCAGCCGATGGCTGTCGGTGTGGTCGCTCAGACCGGCGAACAGACGGCTCTGCAGGGTGATGTCCACCTCGGCATGACCGAACTCGCGCGCGTCGGCGGCCTCGGTGGCGCCGCCCAGCTGTGCGGCCAGCGTCTGCATGCCGTAGCAGATGCCGAGGATCGGCAGGCCGGCGTCGAACACTTGCTGCGGCGCCTTCGGCGCGCCCTCCCGAGTGGTCGACTCGGGACCGCCGGAGAGGATGATGCCCCTGGCGCCGAACTTCGCGATCTCCGCCGGATCGTGGTCCCAGGCCCAGATCTCGCAGTAGACGCCGATCTCGCGCACGCGGCGGGCGATCAGCTGGGTGTACTGCGCGCCGAAGTCGAGGATGAGGATCTTGTCGCTATGGATGTCGGTCACGGTCCGGCTCCGATGCGCGGGAGGCTCGCCCTGCCCTGCGCCTGAATCGTCGAATGCAAAGGCGACGCCCGCGGGAAGCGTCGCCTCGGGATGGAAACGACGCGCCAGCCAGGGGGCCGGCGCGGGGCGATCACGAGTTCAGCCGGTAATTCGGCGCTTCCTTGGTGATCTGGATGTCGTGCGGATGGGCCTCGGTGACGCCGGCGCCGGTCACCCGCACGAACTGCGCTCTGGCGCGCACGTCCTCGACGGTGGCCGCGCCGAGGTAACCCATGGAAGCGCGCAGGCCGCCGATCAGCTGGTGGATGATGTTGCGCAGCGGGCCCCGGTACGGCACGCGACCCTCGATGCCTTCCGGCACCAGCTTGTCGGCGTCCGCCTCGTCCTGGAAGTAGCGGTCCTTGGAACCCAGCGCCATCGCGCCGAGCGAACCCATGCCGCGGTAGCTCTTGTACGAGCGGCCCTGGAACAGCTCGACCTCGCCCGGGGATTCCTCGGTGCCGGCGAACATCGAGCCGAGCATCACGCTGGACGCGCCGGCGGCCAGCGCCTTGGGGATGTCGCCGGAGTAGCGGATGCCGCCGTCGGCGATCAGCGGGATCTCGTCCTTCAGCGCGGTGGCGACCAGGTCGATCGCGGTGATCTGCGGCACGCCCACGCCGGCCACCACGCGGGTGGTGCAGATCGAGCCGGGGCCGACGCCCACCTTCACCGCGTCCACGCCGGCATCGAGCAGCGCGCGCGCCGCTTCGCCGGTGACGATGTTGCCGGCGATCACCTGCACCTTCGGGTAGTGCTTCTTGACCCACGCGGCGCGCTCGATCACGCCCTGCGAATGGCCGTGGGCGGTATCGACCACCAGCACGTCCACACCGGCGTCGACCAGCATCGCCACGCGCTGCTCGGTATCGCCGCCGACGCCGACCGCCGCACCGACCAGCAGTGCCTCGTTGCGGTCCTTGGCGGCGTTGGGGTTGTCGCGCGCCTTCTGGATGTCCTTCACGGTGATCAGGCCGCGCAGCTGGAAGTCGTCGTTGACCACCAGCACCTTCTCGATGCGGTGCTTGTGCAGCAGCTGCAGCACCTCGTCCTGGCTGGCGCCCTCACGCACCGTCACCAGCTTGTCCTGGCGGGTCATGATGTTGCGCACCGGATCGTCGTGCTTGCGCTCGAAGCGCATGTCGCGGCTGGTGACGATGCCGACCAGCTTCTCGCCCTCCACCACCGGCACGCCGGAGATGTTGTGGGCGCGGGTGAGACGCTGCACCTCGCCAATGGAGGTGTCCGGGCCGACGCTGAAGGGGTTGCGGATGACGCCGGCCTCGAACTTCTTCACCAGGCGCACTTCGGCGGCCTGCTGCTCGGCGGTCATGTTCTTGTGGATGATGCCGATGCCGCCGCACTGGGCCATGGTGATGGCGAGGCGGGCTTCGGTGACCGTGTCCATGGCGGCGGACACGATGGGGATGTTCAGGCGCAGTTCGCGGGTGAGCCGGGTGGACGTGTCGACATCCCGCGGCAGGACGACCGAATGGGCCGGAACAAGGTAGACGTCGTCGTAGGTCAGGGCCTCGGCGAGGATGCGCATGGAAATCTTCCCCGGCAAAGAGAGGATTATACGCGCCTCACCCGCCGGGCTGCCAGATGTTGCAGTGCGGTCGGATGCCGCCCGCAACGGATTGTGTTCAGTCGCGGCGCGCCATCGACTCGCCTGCCTCGGCCGCCTCGAGGGTGTTTTCCATCAGCGTGGCCACCGTCATCGGCCCCACGCCGCCCGGCACCGGAGTGATCCAGCTGGCGCGCTCGGCGGCCGGCGCGAATTCCACGTCGCCCACCAGCCGGCCGTCGTCGAGGCGGTTGATGCCCACGTCGACCACCACGGCGCCGGGCTTGATCCACTCGCCCCGGACCAGTCCCGGCTTGCCCACCGCGACGATGACGATGTCCGCCTGCCTCACGTGGCTCTCCAGGTCGCGGGTGAAGCGATGGCAGCAGGTGATGGTGCAGCCGGCGATCAGCAGTTCGAGCGCCAGCGGCCGGCCGACGTGGTTGGAGACGCCCACCACCACCGCGTGCTGGCCGCGCACGGGCCGGTCGGTGTGTCCAAGCAGGGTCATCACGCCCTTCGGCGTGCAGGGCCGCAGCCCGAAGCGGCGCAACGCGAGCCGGCCGACGTTGATCGCCTGGAAACCGTCCACGTCCTTGGACGGGGCGATGCGGTCGACCAGCGCATCCTCGTCGATGTGCGACGGCAGCGGGGACTGCACCAGGATGCCGTGCACCTCGGGGTCGGCGTTGAGCTTGTCGATGAGCGCGAACAGCTCGTCCTGGGTCACGCTGGACGGCAGGTCGAAGTCGAACGAGCGGAAGCCGACCTGGTGGCAGGCCTTGCGCTTGTTGCGCACGTAGACGGACGACGCCGCGTCGTCGCCGACCAGCACCACGGCCAGGCCGGGCGCCCCCAGCCCCTTCGCCTTGCGCTCCTCGACGCGGCGCCCGATGCGCTCGAGCAGCTCCTGGGCGATGCGTTTGCCGTCGAGAATGCGTGCGCTCATGCAGGGGACCTGTCGGAAAAGGCCCTTATTATCGGTTGCCGCCGCAGCCACGCACAAACGGAATTCGCCATGCCACTCCCCTGCGACACGGAAATCGTCGATGGTTCCCTGCTGCTGCGTCCGTGGCGGTCGGACGACGCCGGCGCACTGGAGGCGGCCGTGGTCGAGTCGATCGACAGCCTCGGTCGCTGGCTGCCGTGGTGCCGTGCCGGCTACGACCTGGCCGCCGCGCGGGACTGGGTCCGCCGGTGCGAGCAGGGCTGGGCGGACGGAGAGCATTTCGCGTTCGGCATTTTCGACCCGACCCGCCAGCGGCTGCTCGGAAGCGTCGGCCTGAACCAGCGCAATCCCCTGCACCGCAGCGCGAACCTGGGGTACTGGGTGCGCCAGTCGGAACAACGACGCGGCGTGGCGACGAAAGCCGTGCGGCTGGCCGCGCGATTCGGCTTCCGGCACCTGGGCCTGCAGCGGATCGAGGTCGTCGCGTTGCCCGACAACCAGGCCAGCCGGCGTACCGCCGAGCGTGCCGGGGCACGGTTCGAGGCGATCGCCCGCCACCGGATTCTGGATCACGGGCAACCGAAGGACGCAGCGGTCTATGCGCTGGTCCCCGGTGATCTGGAACCGGCCTGAATTTCGTGCTCGCCTCCGGCGCCGATGCCCTGCCCCGGCCCGAGGCCACCGACGGAACGGACGATCGCCCCGCCGCGGCACGCCGCGGACGCTCAGGCTACTTGCGCCGCTTCATCTCGCGGATCATGCGCTGGCGCTTGCGCAGCTGGCCTTCGGTGAGGACGTTCTTCTTGCCGGCGTAGGGGTTCTCGCCGTCGCGGAACTCGATGCGGATCGGCGTGCCCTCGATCTTGAAGCGCTTGCGGAAGAACCCTTCGAGATAGCGACGATAGGCCGGCGCGATGTGCTTGGTGCGGCTGCCGTGGATGACGATGGTCGGCGGGTTGCTTCCACCCGGATGGGCGAAGCGCAGCTTCGGTGCATGACCGCGCACCAGCGGCGGCTGGTAGCTCTCATAGGCCTTTTCCAGCGCGCGGGTCAGCTCGGACGAGCCAAGTTCGCGGGTGGCTCCTGCGTGCGCGCGCACGATGGCGCGCATCAGTTCGCGCAGGCCCGAACCGTGCAACGCCGAGATGAACACGGTCTTGGCCCAGTCCACGAACACCAGCCGGCGTTCCAGCGCACGCTGGCACTGCTCGCGCTGGTACGCGTCCATGCCGTCCCATTTGTTGACGGCAACGACCAGCGCGCGGCCCTCGTCGATGGCATGGCCGATCAGGGTGAGGTCCTGGTCGGCGAGGTTCTCGCGCGCGTCGATCATCATCACCACCACCTGGGCAGCGGCCATCGACTGCAGCGTCTTGATCACGCTGAACTTCTCCACCGCTTCCTCGACACGTGCCTTGCGGCGCACGCCGGCGGTGTCGATCAGGGTGTAGCGCTTGCCGTCGCGTTCCAGCGGCACGCGGATGGGATCGCGCGTGGTGCCGGCCACGTCGGAGACGATCAGCCGGTCCTCGCCAAGCAGCCGGTTGATCAGGGTCGACTTGCCGGCATTGGGCCGGCCGACGATCGCCACGCGGATGCTGCCGTCCTCTTCCGGCACGATCTCCTCGTCCGCGTCCTCGGGCAGCAGCGGTCGGATCGCTCCGACCAGGTCCTCGGTGCCGCGGTTGTGCGCGGCCGAGGCCGGCAGCGTGGCGGCCAGGCCGAACACCGAGAACTCGGCCATCACCGTGGCGAGGTCCAGGCCGTCGGTCTTGTTCACCACCACGATGATTGGCTTGCCGCTGCGACGCAGCTCGCCCAGGATCACGTGGTCCTGCGCCAGCAGGCCGTCGCGCGCGTCCACCACGAACACCAGCACCTGCGCTTCCTCGATCGCCAGGCGCACCTGCCTGGCGGTGAGCACGTCCAGTGCTTCCTCGGTGCCGGACAGGCCGCCGGTATCGACCACGACGAACGGCCGCTCACCGAGACGGCAGACACCGTAGTGACGATCGCGGGTCACCCCGGGCATGTCGGCCACCAGCGCATCGCGGCTGCGGGTGAGGACATTGAATAGGGTCGACTTGCCGACGTTCGGACGGCCGACCAGTGCAACGACGGGAAGCATGATAGGAAACCAGGAGTTGGGTGACGGCGCTCGCAGCGGGCGCGCCGGATCGGCGCAACGCGGGAGCGCCGGCAGTGTAAGGCAATCGGGCCGGCCTCACCGGACCCGGTCGCAAAAACGGGCGCCGCGCGAGGCGGCGCCCGTCAGGAGGGTGGACCGGATGCCCGAAGCATCCGGCCTGGCTTACTTTGCGGAGAGGCGGTAGGCGCCGATGTGGCCCTTGATGTCTTCCACGTAGACGAGGTCACCGACCACCAGCGGCTGGGCCCGGATCGGCTTCCTGGACAGGCGCTCGCGCGCGGCCAGCGCACCGTCACCGGTCTGCAGCCAGTGCACGTAGCCTTCGACGTCGCCGACCACCACGTAGTTGCCCTGCACCGCCGGGCTGGTCAGCCAGCGGTACTTCAGCGCGTCGTTCTTCCACTGGTCGGCGCCGCCGCTGCGGTCGAATGCCCACACCTGCGACTGGTCGTTCACCGCGAACACCATGTTGCCGGACACCGCGGGCGAGCCGTAGCTGGAGAACTGGCGGCTCCACAGCGGACGCCCGCTGGGGCCGTCGATCGCAACCAGGTTGCCGTGGTAAGCGGTGCCGATCAGCGTGGAGCCGTCGAGCACGATGGCACCATCCGCGTCGTCCAGACGCTCGATGTCGGTGCGGCCATCGCCGCTGGCCAGCGGCTGCTCCCACAGCTTTTCGCCGTTGTCCATGCGCAGCGCGACCAGCTTGCCGTCGTCGCTGCCGAAGAACACCACGCCGTTGGCCGCCAGCAGCGGGCCATTTCCGCGCACGCTGAGCAGCGGCACGTTGCCCTGGTCGTAGACCCAGCGGCGGTCGCCGGTGGCACGACCCAAAGCGTACACGCGACCGTCCTGGGTGCGGACCAGCACCAGGTCGCCCACGATGACCGGGGGCGTGATCACCTCCGACTTCAGGTCGGCCACCCAGCGCTGGGAGCCGTCCTTCGAGCTGAGGCCGTAGACGTGACCGTCCAGGGTACCAATGGCAAGGAGGTCGCCGTCCACCGCCGGGCCACCGGCGTAGAAGGCGTCCTTGCGGTGCTTGTCACCCCAGCCGAACCAGCCGTGCGTACTGGACTTCTTCGACCACAGGGACTTGCCGGTGGCCGCATCGAAGGCGGCGATCTCGCCATCGGTGCTGGCGGCGTACAGCACCCCGTCGACCACCACCGGACCCATGCGGACGCCGGTCACTCCGGCGCCGTCACCGACCCGGGCACTCCACACCTTGGTGACCTTCACGGTCGGCGTGAAGTCCTTGGCCAGCGGCGTCGGCGGCTCGATGTTGTCTTTTTTCTTGCTGTGGCAACCCGCGAGGGCCACCAGCGAGGACATGGCGATCAGCCATACGTACTTCTTCAGAACCGGTTTCATGCACCCTGCTTCCCGGCCGCAGCCAGATCGTCGATTTTCAGCTGCAGGGCATCACGCAACGGCGAGTCCCCGCCCATGGTCGACAGCGCGGTCTGGTAAGCCTTGCGCGCATCGTCGACACGGCCAAGCTTGACCAGCACATCGCCGCGTAGTTCCGAGGCAAGGCCGGCGTACTGCTTGTCGGTCAGCTGGTCGAGCGTGGCCAGCGCCTCCTGACCCTTCCCCTGGGCGAACTGCACCCGGGCAAGGCGCAGGCGCACCATTGCCTGCAGGGCCGGGTCTCCGGCGTGCGCCAGCGCCCACTGCAGCGAGGCGGCAGCCTTGTCGTACTGCTTGCCCTCGACCAGATGGCGGGCGCGCTCGCCGGTGGCGAACACGGCATAGCTGGACTTGGCGTAGTCCTTCTGCAACTGCTCGGTCAACTGGTCGGCCATCGCCTGGTTGCCGACGTTCTCCGCCGCCTGCACCTGCTGGTAGATCGATGCGGCCGCAGCGCGGTTGCTCGCCTGGTGGTTGCGCCACTGCTGCCAGCCGAAGATGCCGACCAGACCGATCGCGATACCTACCGCGATGGATACGCCGTTTTCGCGCAGCCACTTCTGTACGCGTTCGCTCTGCTCGTAATCGTCGTATGCGTCGAATGCCATGCAATCACCGTTGGGAACGGCAGCGGCTGCCGGCTCCGGGCCGGTCGCTGCACGTTGTTGAGGAACCGCCGCGCCGTGGAGCGCGCGGGCAAAGGTCAAGGATAACGCAAAGCGCGCCCGAGGCACCCGGGCGCGGATGCAGCGGCGCCGGAGTCGGCGGCACCGAAGAGGCCGGACTCAGAGGCTGGCCGGGGCCGCCTTGCCGTCCTCGATCTGCACGCGGAAGTGCGCCACGTTGGCGTGACGATAGGGATCGAGCGATACCGCCTGACCGTCCAGAGTGACGCTCGCGCCGCCGGCATTACCCAGCCGCACGTCCAGCGGGCTGTCGCTGTGGTAGGTGCGATGGGTGCCGGCGGGCAGCAGGCCATACTCCAGGCGGGTGCCGTCCTGGCTCGTGACCTCGACCCAGCTCGCGTCGGTCAGCGCGAGCGTCAGGGTGTGCGCACCCGGATCCGACTCGCCGCCGGTCGGGGCGGCGGGCACGACAGGCTTGACCGTATCCGCGGTGATGTTGGGCACCATGGACGCCATCAGCGGCTGCTCGTCCTCGGCCTTGACCGACGGCGCCAAGGCAGGTGCCGACGGCGCCAGCGGACTGGCCATCGTCGAACGGCCGGTAGCGGCCATCTCCTGCTGCGCCACCGGAGCGGCATCGAGCGGTGCCAGGTGCGCGATATCCCGGTTCAGCGTGCCGCGGATCCCCAGCCAGACCACCGGCACGACGATCACCGCGGTCAGCACGACATAGGTCGCCGCCGTGGCGTAGCGCTCGAGCAGGTAGCGGGAATGGGAGATGCCGCCGGTGACAACCAGCTCCGGCTCGTTGCGGCGCCGGATGCGAGACACCTCGGCCTGGATGATCGCGTCGTCGATACCCAGGTAGCGCCCGTACTTGGTGATGTAACTGCCCAGGTAGACCTTGTAGTCGATGCCGTCGTAGCGATCGTCCTCGAGCTGCCGCAGCACGCGGGCGGGCAGCCGGAGCGCCTGGCCGCACGACTCGATGTCCACGCCTCGCGCCTGGCGCGCGGCGCGCAGGCGCTGGCCGAACGTGGCCTCCACGGCAACCGGGGCGGAGTCTGGGGCCGGCTGTTCGGACGAAGTCTGGTCTTGCATCGAAGGCTGAGCAGAATTCATGGACGGGAAGCTTGGTCGAGGCGGGCGGCCTGGTCTGAGTCGGGGAACTGTCTCAGCAGACGCTGTCGATACGATTGGGCGGCGTCCGTGTTGCCCAGGCGGGATTCGATCCGGTAGCCGAGGACGTAGGAGTCTGGCGTGGGATGGCCAAGCGCATCGAAGCGTTGCAGGAACGCGCTGGCATGGAAGGCGTCGTCGTTCTGGTAGAGCGCGCTGGCCATCTGGTAAAGCGCTTCGGCGTTGTTCGGATTGCGCTGCAGCGCATCGCGAAAGTCCTTTTCCGCGGCCGCTTCGCGATGCGCTTTCACCTGGCAGATGCCGGCATTGGTCAGCGCCACGTCGGGCGTCTTGTAGAACGGGTCGGTAATCGCCTTGCGGAAGTAGGTTTCCGCCTCCACCGGCTTGCCGATGCGGCACAGGAAGGCGCCGAGGTTGTTGTTCGGACCGCCGCGATTCGGTTCCAGCTCCACCGCCCGGCGGTAATGCTGTTCGGCATGCACCAGGTCGTTGATCTTTTCGTAGACCACGGCGATGACCGTGTGCGCCGGTGCGTAGTTCTCGTCGAACTGCAGGGCCAGGGTGAGTTTCTGCAGTGCGGTGTGCAGATCACCCGTCTCCAGGTAATGCTGGCCCAGCTCGGTGTGGATGCGGGCGGCATCCTCGGCCTGGTCGGCCTTGCTGGTCCTGGGAAGCTGGTCGCCGGAATCGCCGCCACCGGAAGTGCCACCCACCGTCACGCAGCCTGCCAGCAACGCGCAAAGCAACAACCCGCTCCAACGTTCAACCCGCATGGACAGCCCCCTGATCCAGACGTTTTTGGAATTCGGCCTGGCGCCGCGTTCGATCCAGCACCTGGCCCTTCAGCTGCCCGCAGGCGGCATCGATGTCGTCGCCGCGCGTCCGTCGCAGCATGGTCAGGATGCCGGCATTGAGCAACTGCGTCTGGAAAGCCCTGATCGTATCGGCATCCGAGCGCTCGAAACGTGTCCCGGGAAACGGATTGAACGGGATCAGGTTCACCTTGCAGGTGGGCAGCTTGCGCATGAACCTGATCAACTGGCGCGCGTGCTCCGGCTGGTCGTTCACGCCCTTCATCAGGGTGTATTCGAAGGTGATCGAGGTGCGCGGCTTGCGGGCGATCCAGCGCTGGCAGGCCTCGGTGAGCTCGGCGATCGGGTAGCGCTTGTTCAGCGGGACCAGCTCGGTGCGCAGCTCGTCGTTGGCCGCATGCAGCGACACCGCCAGCGACACGTCGATCGCCTCGGACAGCTTGTCGATCATCGGCACGAGACCCGCGGTCGACAGCGTCACGCGCTTGGACGCCAGGCCAAAGCCGAGGTCGTCGCGCATCAGGCTCATCGCCTTGACCACGTTGTCGAAATTCAGCAGCGGCTCGCCCATGCCCATCATCACCACGTTGGTGATGCGCCGGTTCTGATGGGTGATGTTGCCCAGGTACTTGGCCGCCACCCACATCTGGCCGATCACCTCGGCGGTGGACAGGTTTCGGTTGAAGCCCTGCGTGGCGGTGGAGCAGAACTGGCAGTTCAGGCCGCAGCCGACCTGGGACGACACGCACAGCGTGCCGCGGGTCGGCTCCGGGATGTACACCGCCTCGATGGCGTTGCCGCCATCCATGCCGAGCAGCCACTTGTGCGTACCGTCGGCGGCGGCCTTGTCGAACAGGGTCTTCGGCGGACCGACGTAGCACGTGGCCTCGAGCTTGGCGCGCAGCGCCTTGCCCACGTCGGTCATGTTGCCGAAGTCGCTCTCCAGGTGGTGGTAGATCCACTTCATCACCTGCTCGGCGCGATACGGCTTCTCGCCGATCTGCGTGAAGAAGTCACGCAGGCCCTGGCGATCGAAATCGAGCAGGTTGACCTTTTCCCCGGCGTCGGCCGGGGCGGTCGGAGTGGACACCACCTGGTTCACGGTCATGCCTCAGCGCGGAAAGACTTCCGTCTCGGCGAAGAAATACGCGATCTCGTTGCGCGCGGTCTCGATCGCATCCGAGCCGTGCACGGCGTTGGCATCGATCGACTCGGCGAAGTCGGCGCGGATGGTGCCCGGCTTGGCTTCCTTCGGGTTGGTCGCGCCCATCAGCTCGCGGTGCGCCAGCACGGCGTTCTCGCCCTGCAGCACGCTGATGACGACCGGGCCGGAGATCATGAACTCGACCAGCGCGTTGAAGAACGGACGCTCCCTGTGCACGGCATAGAAGCCCTCGGCTTCCTTGCGCGACAGGTGCTTCATCTTGGCGGCGACGATCTTCAGGCCGGCCTTCTCGAAGCGGGCGTAGATCTCGCCGATGACGTTCTTGGCGACGGCGTCGGGCTTGATGATGGAAAGGGTGCGCTCGAGCGCCATACCGATGTGCTCCGGAAAACGGGGATAGGAAAGTTTCGTATATAGGCCGGAAAACCCGGCGCAAAGATGCCAAAACCGTCAAGGAATGAGGATTTAGCACACGAAAGTTTGACAGATTCTAGCCCGATCGCAAGCCATGCGACGCCCGCTGCAAACGTTCGTTTGACGTCCGGAGAGCCCCGCGCGTATGCTCAAACGATCGTTTGATTCCGCTCCGGGCGGTGGCAGCCAGCCGTGAACAGTTCGACCTCGACCAAGGAACGCATCCTCGCTGCTGCCGAGGCGCTGTTCGCTCAGCGCGGCTTCGACGGCGCCTCGCTCCGTCAGCTGACGGCCTCGGCCGGCGTCAACCTCGCCGCGGTGAATTATCACTTCGGCTCCAAGGAAAAGCTGGTCGAGCAGGTGTTCAAGCGGCGCCTGGATGCGCTGAACCAACACCGACTCGCCGAACTGGCGAAGGTCGCCGGCAAGCCTTCGACCCGGCTTGAAGACGTGCTGGCGGCCTATATCCGCCCCGCGCTGGAACTCTCGCACGAAGGCAACGGCTCGCTTTTCATGCGCGTGCTGGCGCGCGCGTTTGCCGAGCACGACGACACCCTGCGCCAGTTCCTGTCCGAGAACTACGGCCACGTGATGAAACAGTTCACCGCCGAGTTCGCCCGCCTGCTGCCGCAGCTGGACAAGGCCGAGCTCTACTGGCGCATCGACCTGGTGACGGGCGCCCTGACCCATGCGATGTCGGGCTTCGGCATGATCCAGCGCAAGGACAACGTCACCGAACAGCAGCACCGCGAACAGACCGCGGCCCACCTGATCCGCTTCGCCGCCGCCGGCCTGAGCCACCCCTGACCCCTTTCGCCGGACGGCCATCGCGGTCCGGTCCACTTGTCGTGTCCGAACCCAATCGTTCGATCGTATGGAGAAGCCAATGACCGCTGCACCAACCTCACCGACCGCGCTGCGCATCCGCAAGGCCGCGGTGCTGGGCGCCGGCGTGATGGGCGCGCAGATTGCCGCGCACCTCACCAACGCCGGCGTCGAGACCGTGCTGTTCGACCTGCCTGCGAAGGAAGGCCCCAAGAGCGGCATCGCGCTCAAGGCGATCGAGAACCTGAAGAAGCTCTCGCCTGCCCCGCTGGCCGACAAGAACCTCGCCGGCGCGATCATCCCGGCCAACTACGACGAGCACCTCGACCACCTCAAGGACGTCGACCTGGTGATCGAGGCGATCGCCGAGCGGATGGACTGGAAGCTGGATCTGTACAAGAAGATCGCGCCGCACGTGTCCGCCACCGCAGTGCTGGCCTCCAACACCTCGGGCCTGTCGATCAACGGCCTGGCCGAGGCGCTGCCGGAAGAGATGCGCCACCGCTTCACCGGCGTGCACTTCTTCAACCCGCCGCGCTACATGCACCTGGTCGAAGTGATCCCCACCCGCCTGACCGACCCGTCCGTGGTCGACGGCCTGGAAGCCTTCCTGACCACCACGGTCGGCAAGGGCGTGGTGATCGCCAAGGACACCCCGAACTTCATCGGCAACCGTATCGGCGTGTTCTCGATCCTCTCCACCATGTATCACACCGAGCAGTTCAAGCTCGGCTTCGACACGGTCGATGCGCTGACTGGTCCGGCGCTGGGCCGCCCGAAGAGCGCGACCTACCGCACCGCCGACGTGGTCGGCCTGGACACCATGGCCCACGTCATCAAGACCATGGCCGACACCCTGCCGGACGACCCCTGGCACCGGTACTTCAAGGCACCAGTGTGGCTCACCGCACTGATCGAAAAGGGTGCGCTGGGCCAGAAGACCGGCGGCGGCTTCTACAAGAAGGTCGGCAAGGAGATCCAGGTGCTGGACCTGGCCAGCCAGGGTTTCCGTACCTCCGAGCAGAAGGCCTCCGACGAGGTCGCCGCGATCCTCGCGATCAAGGACCCGGCCGAGAAGTTCGGCAAGCTGCGCGCTTCGTCCGACCCGCAGGCGCAGTTCCTGTGGGCGATCTTCCGCGACCTGTTCCACTACACCGCCTTCCACCTGGCCGACATCGCCGACACCGCGCGTGACGTCGACTTCGCGATCCGCTGGGGCTACGGCTGGAAGCTCGGTCCGTTCGAGACCTGGCAGGCCGCCGGTTGGCAGCAGGTCGCCGGCTGGATCGCCGAGGACATCGCCGCCGGCAAGGCCATGAGCACCGCGCCCCTGCCCGCCTGGGTCACCGACGGCCGCACCGGCGTGCACGGCAAGGACGGTTCGTGGTCGGCCAGTGCCGGCCAGTACAAGCCGCGCTCGAGCCACCCGGTCTACGCGCGCCAGCTGTTCCCCGATCCGATCCTGGGCGAGAAGTTCGACCAGGGCACCACGGTGTGGGAGAACGAGGGCGTGCGCCTGTGGACGCTCGGCGACGACGGCGTCGGCATCATTTCGTTCAAGACCAAGATGAACACGGTCAACGATTTCGTGCTCGACGGCGTGCAGCACGCGATCAAGCTGGCCGAGGAAAAGCTCAAGGCCGTGGTGATCTGGCAGACCGGCGAGCCGTTCTCCGCCGGCGCGGACCTCAAGGGTGCACTCGGCCTGCTGCAGGCCGGCAAGTTCGACGACTTCGAAAAGATGGTCGCCAACTTCCAGGCCACCAGCATGGCGATCAAGTACGCGCTGGTGCCGGTGGTGTCCGCCGTGCGCGGCATGGCGTTTGGCGGCGGCTGCGAGTTCCAGATGCACTCGGCGCGCACGGTCGCGGCGCTGGAAAGCTACATCGGCCTGGTCGAGGCGGGCGTCGGCCTGCTGCCGGCCGGCGGTGGCCTGCACGAGCTGGCGGTGCGCGCGGCCAAGGCCAATCCGGCCGATCCGTTCGAGGAGCTGAAGAAGGTGTTCGAGACCATCGCCATGGCCAAGGTCTCCTCCAGCGCGCTGGAAGCGAAGGCGATGGGCCTGCTGCGCGACAGCGACGTGGTCGTGTTCAACCCCTACGAGCTGCTCTACGTGGCCAAGAAGGTCGCGCTCGGCATCGCCGAGGCCGGCTACCGCCCGTCGCTGCCGGCACGCGCCGTGCCGGTGGCCGGCGACGTCGGCACCGCCACCTTCAAGGCCTCGCTGGCCAACCTGCAGGAGGGCTACTTCGCCTCGCCGCACGACATCGAGATCGCCAGCCGCATCGCCGACTGCCTGTGCGGCGGCGCGATCGAGCGCGGCTCGGCCGTTGACGAAGCCTGGCTGCTGGCGCTGGAGCGCAAGCACTTCGTGGCACTGGCCAAGATGGAGAAGACCCAGGCGCGCATCGCCCACACGATGAGCACCGGCAAGCCGCTGCGCAACTGATGAGCCGTCATCCCGGCGAAAGCCGGGATCCAGCGACTCACTGCCGTTTGAAGACACTGGGTTCCGGCTTTCGCCGGAATGACGATCAAAAACTTGGGCGTCGC
Source organism: Lysobacteraceae bacterium (assembly GCA_018970895.1). GTDB lineage: Bacteria > Pseudomonadota > Gammaproteobacteria > Xanthomonadales > Rhodanobacteraceae > Dyella_A. The sequence goes on from JAGWVM010000028.1 coordinate 15,235, forward strand.
CGCGCTACGCGCGACGCCACGGAGCTAGCACCATGACCAAGCAAGTACAGGACGCCTACATCGTCGCCGCCACCCGCACGCCGGTCGGCAAGGCGCCGCGCGGCGTGTTCCGCAACACCCGTCCGGACGACATGCTCGCCCACGTGATCCGCGCCGTGATGGCGCAGGCGCCCGGCGTCGATCCGCACCGCATCGAGGACGTCATCGTCGGCTGCGCCATGCCCGAGGCCGAGCAGGGCATGAACGTGGCCCGCATCGGCGCCCTGCTGGCCGGCCTGCCCTACACGGTGCCGGGCGTGACCATCAACCGCTTCTGCTCGTCCGGCGTGCAGGCCATCGCGATGGCGGCCGACCGCATCCAGCTCGGCGTGGCCGACCTGATGATCGCCGCCGGCACCGAGAGCATGAGCATGGTGCCGATGATGGGCCACAAGGTGGCGATGAACCCGGCCATCTTCGCCAACGACGAAGACCGCGCGATCGCCTACGGCATGGGCATCACTGCCGAGAAGGTGGCCGAGCAGTGGAAGGTCACCCGCGAGCAGCAGGACGCCTTCGCCGTGGAAAGCCATCGCCGCGCACTGGCCGCGATCGCCGCGGGCGAGTTCAAGGACGAGATCACCCCGTTCCAGCTCGACGACCATTACCCTGACCTGGCCACCGGCGGCATCAAGACGGACAGCCGCCTGATCGACACCGACGAGGGTCCGCGCGCGGGCACCACGATGGAGGTGCTGGCCAAGCTGCGCACGGTGTTCCGCAATGACCGCTTCGGCGGCTCGGTCACCGCCGGCAACTCCTCGCAGATGTCCGACGGCGCCGGCGCGCTGCTGCTGGCCAGCGAGAAGGCGATCAAGGAGTTCAACCTGACCCCGATCGGCCGCTTCGTCGGCTACTCGGTCGCGGGCGTGAAGCCGGAGATCATGGGCATCGGCCCGAAGGAAGCGATCCCGAAGGCGCTCAAGCAGACCGGCATCCGGCAGGACCAGCTGGACTGGATCGAGCTCAACGAGGCGTTCGCCGCGCAGGCGCTGGCGGTGATCGGCGACCTCGGCCTGGATCCGGCCAGGGTCAACCCGCTGGGCGGCGCCATCGCGCTGGGTCACCCGCTCGGCGCCACCGGCGCGGTGCGCGCCGCCACGCTGCTGCACGGCATGCGCCGCCGCAAGCAGAAGTACGGCATGGTGACCATGTGCATCGGCACCGGCATGGGTGCGGCGGGCGTGTTCGAATCGCTCTGATCGGCGACCCGGCTGGAACGAAAGAAAGCGCCGCAGCGATGCGGCGCTTTTTTCATGGGCCCTCCACCACCTCGAAGCGGTAACCGGCGCCGTACACCGAGTGGATGAAGGATTGTCCGGGCGCGATGTCCTCCAGCTTGCGCCGCAGGTTGCGCACGTGGCTGTCGACCACGCGGTCGGTGACGTCGCGCAGGTCGTCGTGCATGAGGTCAAGCAGGCGGTCGCGCGAAAAGATCCGCCCGGGCTGCGCCAGCATCGCCTGCAGCAGCCGGTATTCGGTGACGGTCAGCGGCAGCGGCCGGCCGCGGTAATGGATGCGCTGCGCCAGCTCGTCCACGGCAAAGGGCGGGCCGGCCGCGGCGGGCTGGCCGCGTCGCAGCACCGCCTGCACCCGGGCCACCACCTCGCGCGGGCTGAACGGCTTGCAGACATAGTCGTCGGCGCCCAGCTCCAGCCCGAGCAGGCGGTCGATCTCCTCGACCCGCGCGGTCAGCATGATCACCGGCAGCGCGCTGACCCGGCGCAGCTCGCGCAGGATCGCCAGCCCGTCCCGGCCCGGCAGCATCACGTCGAGCAGCAGCAGCGCCGGCGCCTCGGCGGCGACCGCGGCGAGTACGCGATCGCCCTCGCCCACCACCGATGCCTCGTGGCCCGCCTGCGCCAGGTAGTCGACCAGCAACCGCGCGATCTTCGGTTCGTCCTCGGCAATCAGCACGCGCGCCATGTCAGGAGTCCTCCAGCGGCAGGCGCAATTCCATCCGCAGCCCGCCCAGCGGCGACGGCGACGCCGTCAGCGTGCCGCCGTGTGCGGTGGCGATGCGCTGTGCGATGGCGAGCCCCAGTCCGCTGCCGCCGGAGGCGCGGTTGCGCGAATGGTCCACCCGGTACAGCGGATCGAACAGGTGCGCGAGCGCCTCGGGCGGCACCCCGGGCAGCGTATCGTCGATCCGCAGGCAGGCCCGCTCGCCCTCGACCCACACGCGCGCCTCGATGACACCGCCGCGATCGGTGTAGCGCACGCTGTTGCCGAGCAGGTTGTCGATCAGCTGTCGCATGCGGTCCGCGTCGACCTGCACCGGCGCGGGACCGCCGTCGCCGCCAAGGCGGATGCCGGCGTCGCGGGCGGCCGGCGCGAAGCGCGCGACGCCCTCGGCCAACAGCACGGCCAGGTCCTGGCGGGTCGGCCGGTAGCTGAGCGACCCGGCATCGGCCATCGACCACTGGTGCAGGTCGTCGACCAGGCGCCCCAGCCGCATCACCTCCTCGTGCAGCGACGCGAGCGCGGTGGCATCCACCGGCCGCACCCCGTCGCGCATGGCTTCCAGCTCGCCGCGGACGATCGCCAGCGGCGTGCGCAGTTCGTGCGAGATGTCCGCCATCCAGCGCTGGCGCGACTGTTCGTGGCGAGCCAGCGCCAGGCTCAGGTGATTGACGTGCCGGACCAGGTCGCCGAGTTCGTCACGACGGTCACTCGGCCACTGCTGCCCGAAGTGCCCCTCGGACAGCGCGCGCGCGGCACGCTCCACCTCGCGCAGCGGCGCCAGCAGATGCCGCGCGAACCACCACGCCAGCGCCATCGCCAGCACCAGCAGCGCCAGCGCGACGATCACCAGGCCGCGTACCTGCGCCGCCAGGAACGCGGTGTCGCGACGATCGACCGGACGGCTCAAGGGTCGCAGGGCGAGCCATCCGACCACGGCGCCGCCGACCCGCACCGGCCGCTCCAGCGCGTCGGGTGGGGGCGGCTCGCCGGCCACGACGGCGCGGTCGGCGTCGAGCAGGCTGACCCGCAGCGGCAGCAGCACCGGAGGCCGGGGCGGCGCATGGAAGGCATCCGGCGGTGGCGGTGGGGGCGGCGGAGCCGGCGGTGCGGGCGGCACCGGCGGTTCCGGCGCGCGCGGCCCGGGCGGCATCTCCCCGCGGGTGGCGGGCAATGCCTCCCGCACCAGCGCATGCCAGGCCTGCGGATCACGCAGTCCGTCGAATCCGGTCCGTGCGTCCCCTCGCTGCGCCAGCGCGTGCACCAGCGGGGCCAGCCGGTCCAGGTCGGCGCCATTGACGTAGCCGACGAACCCGCGCCGCAGGTGGTACGCGGTCAGTGTCCCCATCGCCAGCAACGCGAGCCCGATGGCCGTCGCCAGCAGCAGGAACAGTTTGTGGGCCAGGCGCAGCCGCCAGGGCGATCGGTGGGCCGACGGGGGAATCATGGCGATCGAGGATACCGGCGGTGCGCACCGTCCGCCTCCACGATGCCTGCATATTTCCTGCGACCTTGCAGCCCATCGTGGCGCATGCCGGATGCCCCGGCACCGCACGGAGACCTCCATGACATTCCGCCTCGTCGCCACCCTCGCCGGCCTCGCCCTGGCCGGCCTTGCCTCGGCCCAGTCCAGCTCCGCGGCCGCACCGGCCGCATCGACGGCGCCCGGCCGGGCCGTGCACGCCCCCGGTGCCTGGCACCGCCCGATCCTGCCGCTGCCACCGGGCTGCCGCGAACGACCATGGAAGCCTGCGACTCACCCCGTCTTTCCCGACTTCAACCGTGAAGGCCGCTGGCAGGCGGCGCTCGGGATCAGCGCCGACCAGGCCCGGCGGGTGCAGCAGTTGTTCGAGCAGCGACGCAAGGATGATCAGGCGACCTGCGACAAGCTGCGCGGCATCGTCGGTGACCAGGCGATGGCGCGCTGGGTGGAACTGAGCGCCCTGCCGCCCCCGCCCCCGCCGCCGCCGGCGCCGGATGCACCCCGTCCACCGGAACCGCCGCTGCCACCCCCGCCGCCCGTCGACGCGCAGTAGTGCCTTCCGGGCGCCGGGCATCCGCGCGATGCCTGGCGCCAGGGACTCATCGGGCGGATGGCTGCGCGCCCTATAATCCGCCGCGCGCCGTCCCCGGGCGCACGGACCACCGCAGGCTTCCCCACCGCCGGCGGCGGATCGCCCACCCGCCTTCCCCGAGTCCCTCGTGAGCCAGCCGACCGCGGAGACCCTCGCGCCCCACGACGGCGCGCCGGCGTTTCCCGACTACCGCGTCATCTCGCTGATCATCGCCTGCGCGATCTTCATGGAGCAGCTGGACGCGACGGTGCTGGCCACCGCCCTGCCCACCATGGCACGCGACTTCCACGTCGGCGCGCCCGCCATGAGCATCGCGATGACCAGCTACCTGCTGGCGCTGGCGATCCTGATCCCGGTGAGCGGCAAGGTCGCCGACCGCTTCGGCGCGACCCGCGTGTTCGCCGCGTCGATCGGGGTGTTCCTGCTCGGATCCATCGCCTGCTCGCTGGCGCCCAACCTGCCGGCGATGGTGGCTGCCCGGCTCCTGCAGGGCGCCGGTGGGGCGATGATGGCGCCGATCGGGCGGCTGATCCTGCTGTCGGCCGTGCCGCGCAAGCATCTGGTGTCGGCCATGTCCTGGTCGCTGGTGCCGGCCTTCCTGGGGCCGCTCGCCGGCCCGCCGCTGGGCGGCCTGATCGTGACGTACCTGAGCTGGCGCTGGATCTTCTACATCAACCTGCCGATCGGCCTGCTCGGAGCCTGGCTGGTGCGGCGCTTCATCCCGCCGATCGCGCCGCATGCGGCCCACAGCCCACTGGACCTCGGCGGATTCGCGCTGTGCGGTGCCGGACTCGGTGGCCTGCTGTTCGGGCTGGAAATGGTCGGACAGAGCGCGGACCTGACGATGGCGGCGACGCTTCTGGCGGTCGGCATCGCCGGCTGCCTGGGCTACCTTTGGCACGCCCGCCGGCGCGCGCATCCGCTGCTCGATCTGTCGCTGATGCGCATCGACTCGTTCCGGCTGTCGGTGATCGGCGGCTCGCTGATGCGCATCACCCAGGGCGCGCAGCCGTTCCTGCTGCCGCTGATGTTCCAGATCGGCTTCGGCTTCTCCGCCGTGCGCAGTGGCCAGCTGATCCTCGCCACCGCCCTGGGCGCCCTGCTCACCCGCTCGTTCACGCCGCGCCTGTTGCAACGGGTCGGCTTCCGCAACGGCATGCTCTACAACGGCGTGCTGAGCAGCCTGGCCTATGCCGTGTGCGCGCTGTTCCGGCCGGACTGGCCGTTCGCAGCTATGTTCGGACTGCTGATGGGCTGCGGCGCGGTGATGTCGTTCCAGTTCGCCGCCTACAACACCGTGGCCTACGAGGGCGTGCCGCGCGAACGGCTGGGTGCGGCCAATGCGCTGTACACCACGTTGCAGCAGCTGATGCTCTCGTTCGGCGTCTGTGCCGGCGCGCTGCTGCTGAAGCTGGCGATGGGCGTGCGCGGCCACGCGCATCCGCAGGCCGGCGACTTTTCCTTCGCCTTCGTCGCGGTGACCCTGGTCTCGCTCAGCTCGACGGTCTGGCACCTGCGCTTCGCGCACGATGCCGGCCACGAACTGAGCGGACACCGGCCGCGCTAGACCTCGCTCGCGGCGGGCTGGCAGGCTTCGCCGAACTCCTCCAGGGCGCGCACCGCCTCGGCCGCATACATCAGCGACGGGCCACCGCCCATGTAGACCGCCACCGCCAGCGTCTCCATGAACTTCTCGCGCTCCACGCCCAGGCGCACCAGCGCCTTCACGTGGAAGCCGATGCAGCCGTCGCAATGCCCGGCAACGCCGATGGCCAGCGCGATCAGTTCCTTGTCGATGGCCGACAGTGCGCCCGGCTCGAGCGCCGCCTTGGCCATGGCGGAAAATCCGCCCATCGTGCCCGGCGCCGCAGCGCGGAAGGTGGCGATGGCGCGGTTGAGATCCTGGGTGATCTCGACGAAGGACTTGCTCGACATGACGGTCTCCATGGCATCGATCGGATGCCGCCCATCCTGGCCGCGTCGACCCGCACAGCCGATGACCCACGTCAATCGGCGAACTGCTCCCCGCTCTCGCCGGGCCGCTGCGGCACCCTGCCGCGCCCGTCAATCGTGCGACTGCGCCACCACCCGTTCGATCCGCCGGTCGGGCACCAGCCACAGCAGGGCAGCGCCGGCGTAGAACCCCATGCCCAGGCCCGGAGCGCAGGCCGAAAAGACGATGCCGGCCACGTAGATCAGCGGCGACAGTTTGCCCTTCCAGTCTCGCCCGAGCGCGCCTGCCAGTGCGGACTCCGGCCCCTGCACGCGGATGATCGAGCGCTGCAGGATCCAGTACGCCAAGGCCGCCATCAGCAGCACCGTGCCATAAAGCGCCGAGGGCACGGCGGCGAAGTGGTTCTCGCCCATCCAGCCGGTGGCGAACGGCAGCAGCGACAGCCAGAACAGCAGGTGCAGGTTGGCCCAGAGAATGCCACCGCTGACGCTGCGCACCAGGTGCAGCATGTGGTGATGGTTGTTCCAGTAGATGCCGACATACACGAAGCTCAGCACGTAGCTCAGGAACACCGGCAGCACCGGCCACAGCGCATCCAGCGTCGCGCCATGCGGCACCTTCATCTCCAGCACCATGATGGTGATGATGATGGCGAGCACGCCATCGCTGAACGCTTCGAGCCGGGTCTTGCCCATGGGTGGCCTGCATCATCGATCGGATGCGGCGAAGTATCGCCGGTGATCGTGCCCGTCGCACCCGCCCCGACCGCGGCTATTCGTGCCGCAGCGCCTCGATCGGATCGAGCCGCGCCGCCCGCCGCGCCGGGAAGTAGCCGAACACCACGCCGATCACCGCCGAGAAGGCGAACGCGAGCAGGTTGATCGCCGCACCGAACACGTAGGGCACCTCCAGCACCCGTGCCAGCACGATCGATCCGACCGTCGCCAGCGCCAGCCCGAGCAGTCCGCCGATCGAGGACAGCACCACCGCCTCGATCAGGAACTGCAGCAGCACCTCCCGCTCCAGCGCGCCCACGGCTAGGCGGATGCCGATCTCGCGGGTGCGCTCGGTGACCGACACCAGCATGATGTTCATGATCCCCACGCCGCCCACCAGCAGGCTCACCGCCGCCACCGCGCCAAGCAGCAGGGTGAGTACGCGCGTGGTGCTGGAAAGCATGTCGGCGATCTCGCGCGTGTCGAGCACGTTGAAGTCGTCCTCCTGGCCATCGGCGATGTGCCGGCGCTCGCGCAGCAGGGCCTCGATGCGCTGCCTGGCCTGCGCGGTCGGCACGCCGGGCTGCACCGATACCAGCACCATGCCGACATCCTGGTTGCCGGCCAGCCGCCGCTGCACCGTGCGCAGCGGCATCACCACCACATCGTCCTGATCGCGCCCCATCGACGACTGCCCCTTCGCCGCGAGCAGGCCGATCACCTCGCAGGAGAACTGCTTGACGCGGATCGCGCCACCCACCGGATTCTCGCTGCCGAACAGTTGCCGGCGGGTGGTTTCGCCCAGCACGCATACCGCCTTGCCGGCCTGCAGTTCGCTGTCCAGGAACGGACGCCCGTCGGCAAACGTCCAGTTGCCGGCCGTGAAGTAGTCGTTGCTGGTGCCCACCACGCTGGTCGACCAGTTGCTGGACAGGTGCACCACGGTCACCGTGCGCGACACCACCGGCGCCACGCCGGCCAGGCCACCGACCTGGCTCTGGATGGCGGCGACATCGGCCAGCCGGAACGGCGCCGCACCGGCCGTGTCGCGGCTGGGTCCGAGCCGTTGGCCGGGGCGCACCATCAGCAGGTTGCTGCCCAGGCTGGCGATCTGCGCGGACACCGATGCGGTGGCGCCGTTGCCGAGCGTGACCATGGTGATCACCGCGGCCACGCCGATCAGGATGCCGAGCACGGTGAGGAAGCTTCGCGTGAGATTGCGGCGGATTTCCTTCAGCGCCAGCAGCAGCGTGTTCCAGAACATCAGGCCACCCCCGCCTGGCGCGCGTCGCTCGCCACCTGGCCGTCGACGAAGTGCACCACGCGCCGGGCATAGGCGGCCATGTCCGGCTCGTGCGTCACCATCAGCACGGTGATGCCGCGGTCGCGATTGAGCGCGGCGATCAGGTCCATGATCTCGCGGCTGCGCTGCGTGTCGAGATTGCCGGTGGGTTCGTCGGCCAGCAGCACCGCCGGATGGGTGACGATGGCGCGGGCGATCGCGGCCCGCTGCTGCTGCCCGCCGGAAAGCGCGGCCGGCACGTGGTGTTCCCAACCGGCCAGACCCACGGCCGCCAGTGCTTCGCGCGCCGCGGCATGGCGCGCGGCCGGCGGCTCGCCGCGATACAGCAGCGGCAGCTCCACGTTCTCCAGCGCGGTGGTGCGCCCCAGCAGGTTGTAGCCCTGGAACACGAAACCCAGGTAATGCCGGCGCAGCAGTGCCCGCTGGTTGCGCGACAGCCGCTCCACGGCGGTACCGCGGAAGCGGTAGCTGCCGCTGGTCGGCACATCGAGGCAGCCAAGAATGTTCATCGCGGTGGACTTGCCCGAACCGCTCGGCCCCATGATCGCCACGAACTCGCCCGCCTGCACCACCAGGTCCACGCCGCGCAGCGCCTGGAACGCCACCGCGCCCTCCCCGTAGGTCTTGGTGACACCGGCCAGTTCGATCAGCGGTGCCGTGGCGCCGTCGCCCCGGCTCACGGGGCACCCCCCAGGCTCTCGGTGATCACCCGCATGCCGGGCTGCAGTCCATCGCCGGTCACTTCCGTCAACTGGCCGTTGCTTGCCCCGACCGTCACCGGCACCGCGACCGGCTCGCCATCGCGCAGCACCCACACCCGACGCGACTTGCCGTTGCCGGTGGCCTGGGGACGCGCACCGTGCGGCGGACGCGGCATCAGCCGGCTGACCAGGCTGCCGGAGCGCTGCCCGGACGCTGCCGGGGCCGGGGTGAATCGCAGTGCGGCGGTGGGCACCCGCAGCACCTGGCGGCGCCGATCGACCACGATCGCGGCGGTGGCCGTCATGCCCGGGCGCAGACTGAGGTCGTCGTTGTTGACGGTGAGCACGGTGAGGTAGGACACCACGCCGTCCTTGGTCTGCGAACCGAAACCCACCCGGCGCACCTGCGCCGGGTATTCGCGACCGGGGTAGGCGTCCACGGTGAAGGTCGCCGACTGGCCATCGCGGACCAGGCCCACGTCGGCCTCGTCCACGTCCACCTGCAGCTCCATCTTCGACAGATCCTCGGCCAGGGTGAACAGCACCGGCGCCTGCAGCGAGGCGGCCACGGTCTGCCCCGGCTCGATCGAGCGACTGAGCACCACGCCGTCGATCGGCGAACGGATCGACGCCTTGGCCAGGTTGGTTTCACCGGTGCTGAGCGAGGCCTGCGCCTGCACCACCGCCGCCTGCGCGCTCGCCTCGGCGCCTTCCGCGCGCTGCAGGGCGGCGCGTGCGGCATCGATGTCCACCTGGGCCGGCACCGTGCCGCCACTGGAGGCGTGCATGCGCGTGAGGCGACTCAGTTGCAGGCGCGTCTCGGTCACGGTGGCGGCGGCCTGCCGGACCTGGGCGCGCGCGGCAGCCAGCGCCCCGCGGGCGTTGGCGATCTGGTCCCTGAGCCGTGACACGTCGAGCTGGGCGAGCACCTGGCCGCGCTTGACCGTGTCGTTCACGTCGACCTTGACCGACTCCATGATGCCGGACAGCTCGCTGCCCACGTCCACCTGGTTGGTCGGCTGCAGGTTGCCGGTGGCCGCGACCGTCACCACCAGGTCGCCACGACTGACCTCGGCCGTCTGGTAGCGCGGCTGCGCCGCCTGGCGACCGCGCAGGAACCAGCCGTAGCCGGCCATCCCCACGACCAGCAGCGCGAGAACGATCCATGGCCAGCGCTGGATCGATCGGTTACGCCCGCCGCCCGGCCCGCCACCTGCGACGACCGCGACCGGGTCGGCATCGGCTACAGGCGTGCCGGTTGCTCCCACCCGGGTCGACGCCGCTGCAGCCTGCGCGCCGACGACTGTCTGCCGAGACTCCATCACGATACCCGTCACGACATGGCCGATCGCCACCTGCGCCACGCTAGGCGAGCGCACGCGCGGTCGTGTTGACCATCATCAATCGGAACGAACGCCGCCGGTCAGGATCCGCCCGGCGGGACGATCACCCCACGGCATGGCCGATCGCATCCCGCACCACGAGCGCCCACAACCCGAGCACGGCGAGGAAATTGATCGTGAACACCGCGCCCCGCAGCCGCAGGTCGGGTACCAGGATCTGCACCGCGCTGTGCAACAGCCGCCCGACGATGAAGATCCACGCCAGTAACGGTGCCTCCCGGGTCGGCGGCAGCTGCAGCAGCAGCAGGCACGCCACGTGGAAGAACAGCGGCCACTCGAACTGATTGGACAGATTGGCGCCGATACGCGGCTCGATCGCTGCCAGTGGATTGCTGCCATCCGGTCGACGGCCGATGCCCCACACCGCCGGAGCCCGCGCGATGGTCAGCAGGACATACAGCACGGCGGACAGCAGCACGTGCGCGGCCATCGGCACCAGCAGGCCGTGGGACATCACCGCCCGCCCCGCCGGATCGGGTACAGCAATCCGCGCGCACCATGCATCGAACTCATCGATCGTCCGCCCCGTCGGCAAACCGCTCCTCGTGCCACGGATCGCCCCGCATGTGATACCCGCGCAGCTCCCAGAACCCGGCCTCCTCGCGCGCGGTGAACTGCAGGCCGGTGAGCCATTTGGCCGACTTCCAGAAATACAGGTGCGGCACCAGCAGCCGGGCCGGCCCGCCGTGGTCCGCCGGCAGCGGCTGGCCGTCGTAATGGGTGGCGATCATCGCGCGGCCACCCAGCAAGTCGTCCAGACGCAGGTTGGTGGAGTAGCCGTCCGCGCCGTGCGCGAGCACGAAACCGGTCGGCGGCGCGAGCCCGGCATCGGCGAAAAGGTCGTCCAGCAGCACACCCTCCCACGTCGTGTCGAGCTTCGACCATCGCGTCACGCAGTGGATGTCGCGCACGATGCGCTGGCGCGGCAGGGCATCGAACGCGTCCCGGTCCCAGCGCTTGACCGGTCGCACGCCGTACCGGAGGGTCAGGCTCCAGTCGGCCGCCGACAGCCGCGGCGCGGGCACCATCGACATCACCGGAAACTTCCGCGTGACCGCCTGCCGCGGAGGCAGCCGGCCGGCATGACCCGGCAGGTCGTCGCTGGGATCGAGGCTGGACACGGACGGCCGGTTCCGGAAGCGGGTGGACCGCGACCTTAGCACCGCCCGGGCCCGGCGCACGCGTCGACCGGGATCGCGGCCGACCCCACCGACGACGGAGCCGCCGGTGCATCCCCTGCCGGCAGACCGGCGTGCTCGCGCAGGATCCGGCGGATCTCCAGGATCGCCTGCGGCGTCTCCTGCACGCTGTGTCCGGAGACGATCACCTTCTCGCTGTCGGCTCCGGCCAGATGCGCGCTGGCATACGGCACCAGTCCGTCGTCCGCGGCGTCCAGCGGACCCTCCGCGCTGCGCCGGGCGATGATCGAGTGGTAACGCACGCCGGGGATGATCGGCAGTGTGGCGGTGGCCCGCAGATAGGGACTGGTGTCGCGCAGCAGGTCGACGCCGGTCGGCGCCGTGCGGAACAGCCGCGCCTGCTCCGGCAGCTCGCCGGCCAGCGCATCGGCGATGCGGGCGGTGGCGTCGAGCAAGGTCTTCGGCAACCGGATCAGCCGCGTCGCCAGGCGCGCCAGCCAGTGCCCGGCCACCGGCGTGCCGGCGTGCGGCGCGGCCAGGAAGATCGCTTCGTCCACTCCGGGCAGCGGCTTGATCGTGAGATAGGGCGCCAGCGCGGCAAGCCGCTTGCGCCGCGGCGAACTGGCCGGCGCATGGAAGATGCGTTGCCACAGCGCGTCGCCGCTGTCGACCACCAGCAGTCGGGCGATCACGCCGCCCATGCTGTGGCCGATCAGGGTGACGTGATGGCTGGCCGGCGCGGTGCTCGAGGGATCGAGCGCGGCGAAGGTCTGCAGCAGCGCCGCACGGATCTGCACCAGGTTCACCGGGATCGGCGCATTGGTCGGGTAGTAGACCTCCCAGATCTGGTAGCGCCGACGCAGGGCCTGGTCGCCCATCACCTCGTTGGCTAGGTTCACCCACGCCTCCGGGCTGGAGGCCAGCCCGTGGATCATCACCACGGTGAGCCGGTCGGGATCGTACGGCTGCATCAGGAACACGCGCGGGTGGTCGAGCGCATCGGCGCGGCCGAGCAGGTTGTCGATCGCCTTGCGATTGAACCCCGACTCGGCAAGCCACAGCGCGTACGGCGCGCTGAAGTTCGCCGCCAGCGGTACGGTCTGACCGTCCAGGCGCGCCGTGTCCTGGTGGTAGGGGTCCAGTGCGTCGACCACCGCCTCGCGGGTATCCAGCACCTGGGCGAGCGTGTCGCCGGGAAAGCGCAGCAACACGGTAGCCGGCAGGTAGCCGGTCTCGGCGAACGGCTGCTTCGGCTGGCGCCGCGCCGCCGGCGCGGGTCGCGCGACCACCACCACTTCGGCACCGAGGCCATCGCGACGGTAGACGCTGTGCAGGCCGTCGATGCGCAATCGCGACGCCGGCACCATCGATTCGAGCTTCGGCGCGCCGCGCGGCAGCGTCAGCTGGATGTCTCCGTAGTGCAGCCGCCAGCCGTCGACCGGCTCGCTGCTGCCGGACACCGGCGGCTGGAAGCGGCCGGCCTGCTGGCCCCGAGCGAAGAGCAGAACGGCGACCCGTTCGGCCGCGTAGTTGTAGACGTCGCGCATCTGGGTCTGGCGGTCTTCAAATGCGCGCTCGCGCGGCGTACGGTCGCCGAAGAACAGGTACGCATAGGCGTAGCGGGCGGCATCCAGGTAATCGGCGATCGGCGCGGCGGCAGCGTGCGGGTCGTCGCGATCGTCCCGGATCGCCCGGTCCAGCGCCAGCTCGGCCAGCGCGGACAGCCGGGCATCGTCGCCCAGCAGGGCCGCATCGCGCAGCACGTGCATGCACGGTTGCGGATCGGCCGTGCAGCGGTCGGGATCGAGCCCCAGCCGCGACAGCGCGTTGCGGGTGGCGTAGCTCAGCCGTCCGGTGCTCAGCACGTCGCCGCGGCGGCCCTCGTCGTAGTCGCGCGGGTCGCCCTGCCTGACATGGACCAGCGCACAGCCGGCCAGCTGCAGCAACAGCAGCGCGACCGCGAGACCGCGCATCCATGCCGGACGGTTCACGCCCGCCGCCTGTCCCGGTATCGCCGACTGCCCTGCCCGCATGCGTCCCCTCCACGCGACCGGCCAAGGGTACATCGCGCGCCGCACATGGCCGATGCGCGATCATGCCCACTCCGACACGAAAAGCGAGGAACCCGCGATGCTCCCCATGCGCGCCATCGCCATCCGCGAACCGGGTGGTCCCGAGGTCCTGACGCCCTGTGAGCGCCCCCGTCCCGAGCCCGGCCCGGGCGAGGTACTGATCCGGGTGGCTGCCGCGGGGGTGAACCGGCCGGACGTGTTCCAGCGGATGGGCCGCTACCCGCCGCCGCCCGGCGCCTCCGATCTGCCGGGGCTGGAGGTCGCCGGCGAACTGGTGGCGGGCGATGTCGGCGGCGACAACCCGTTCGGTCTCAAGGCCGGCGATGCGGTGTGCGCCCTGCTTGCCGGCGGCGGATACGCCGAATACGCGGTCGCGCCGCTGGGCCAGTGCCTGCCGGTGCCGGACGGGCTGAGCCTGGTCGAAGCCGCGGCGCTGCCGGAGAACTACTTCACCGTATGGAGCAACGTGTTCGACCGCGGCCTGCTGGGCCGTGGCGAAGGCGGCGCGGCGGAAACCCTGCTGGTGCAGGGCGGCTCCAGCGGGATCGGCGTCACCGCCATCCAGCTGGCGCGCGCGTTCGGTCACCGCGTGTTCGCCACCGCCGGCAGTGCGGACAAGTGCCGCGCCTGCGCCGCGCTGGGCGCCGAGGCGATCAACTACCGCACGGAGGATTTCGTCGAGCGCGTCGCCGCGCTCACCGAGGGCCGCGGCGTCGACGTCGTGCTGGACATGGTGGCGGGCGATTACGTGGCGCGCGAGCTGCAGGCGATGGCCGAGGGTGGCCGCCTGGTGATCATCGCCACGCTGGGTGGCGCAGAGGCACGCATCGATGCCGGCGCGCTGATGCGTCGCCGCCACACCGTTACCGGCTCCACCCTGCGCAACCGGCCGGTGGCGTTCAAGGCGGCGATTGCCCGGGCGTTGTACCGGCAGGTGTGGCCGCTGCTCGCCGACGGCACGATCAAGCCGGTGATCCACGCGGTGTTTCCCGCGTCGGAG
>JAGWVM010000178.1 GCA_018970895.1 Lysobacteraceae bacterium
AATGAAAAGACTCAGCACGAACGCCACGGCGAACAGGGTGCTGATGACCGCCGCAGCCAGACCCATCCGGGACAGCCGGCTGGCCCGGCGTCCGGTGGGATCGAAAAACACGGGTTTCTTGTGCATGAGGGGTCTGGTGGCGCGGTGCAGCGCTAATTGTGACGGCGTTCGGTGTATCTTCGCAGTACGCCGCTCAAGCTGAAGCGTGCCGTAGCCGATATCTGTTCAGGGTCCATGTATGCGTTCCGAAAGCATCCGTCCGGATGCTTTGCCGATCGTATGCACTGGAATCCGGGTGGTGGCAAGCCGTTTGCATGGTGGAAAGGGAGCAGGGCATGCCCGCCCGGGCACGCTGGCCGCGCCGTCGGTGCAGCCATCGCGGCCGGCTCGGGTCACTGGGATACACGGGAAGTAGCCAGCACGGAAAACGGGGGGAGCAATGCTGCAGTCCAGGTACGGAAAGTTCGTTGCAAGGCAGCTGCTGACAGCGGCGCTCTATGGCGCGGGGCTCGTCGCCTTGCGGCAGGTTTCGTTCTCCCACTGGGAGGTCTTCGCCGGCTTCCGCCTGTGCGTCCTGTTGCTGGTGGGATATCGCTACTGGCCGGCTCTGCTCGTGGGAGAGACGACCTGCCTCATCGTTAGCGCCATTCAGTCCATCGATCGGTTCGGTATCGCCTGGGCGGTGCTTTTCAGCGTCCCACCAGCAGGTTTGGCGATGCCCGTCGTGGCTTATTGCAGGGAGCGTCTCGCTCTGTTCGACGCAACCGGTCGCATCAGGATTCCGGTGCTGATCCTGTGTGCCTTTGCATGCTCCATTCTCTGGGCATCGATAAATATCCTGTCGTTTTCTGTCATGCAGCTTCCACCGGATTACGTGTGGATGGGCATGCCTGTTTATGCGGCGCGCTTGTTCACAGGCAGCTTTGCTGGCGTGCTTGCCGTCGCGCCCATGGTGTTCTGTATCCGTGAATTGCGTATGGATGGAGACCTGACATGGAGGCGGCTCATCCACAATCGGTTGTTCATCGAATCAGCAAGCATCATGCTCCCGGCCCTGCTCATGCTGGCATGGGTGGGAGCAAGTGCGGGCCAGGATGGTATCAAGCAGGCGGCGCGCATATTCATGTTTGTCCCTGTAGTCATGCTTGCGCTGCGTCACGGCTGGAAGGGTGCGGCGGTAGGCGGTGCAGCGGCGAGCGTTGCCGTGATATCGACCATGCCCTCTCTCTACGACACGGGAACGCTTGAAGCTCAAGTCTTCATGGCATTCGCGACGACGACGTTGCTGCTGCTGGGCGACCGAATTGCCGTGCTCTCCGAACGTGAAGCGCTCAGGCGCCAGGACGCGTGCATGGCTTTGGCTCTTGCGCAGAGGAATCTTTGGCTCGGCGAGATGCAGTTGCGGCAGACCTCCCGGGCGCTGGAGGGGCTTCAGGAGACATTTCGCAGCAGTTATCTGGAACTGCTCGATCGCGTTCGTCACGTGATGCCGCCATTGGACGAACGTGCCTATCGCCTGCGTGCGGTGGAAGCCCAGCAGCAGATTCATCGTTTGGCGGACAGCCTCCATCCGGTGCTGTGGCAGGATGGCGGGCTGGCAGCGACCCTTCGGCAGGGCACCGTTCCCAGAGTCCTCAATGACATCGGGATCCGTTACTGGTGCACGTTCCGGAATGAACAGAACATCGAGATCGAACGTGAGTTGCAGGTAGTGATTTACCGCTCCGTGTGCGATCTGATCGTGTATCTGTGCCAGTCGCGTCAGGTTCGATCGATAAGCATGCAAGTTCGCATCGGGGGCGCGTCTGGGACGCATTGCGCCCTTGTGAGGATTAAGGGGGCGCGCGATTCGGACAATCCGATGTCGGCTCAAACCCTCCATGAACTCATGTCGGGGCTATCCGCGAGCGGGCTCGGGCTCGAAGCGGTGCGTGATCGCGTTTCCCTTTTCGGTGGTGTGTTGCGCGAGAGAGTTGTCGGCGAATCGGTGCATCTTGGCCTGCTTATGACAAGGGCTTGACCATGGGCACCGCGCGGACAGATCAGCAAATCCGCCGCGCGGTGTCGACAACCCGGTGAGAAGGGCGTAGGCAAGCTCAGTTCACGTGGGTATTGCACTCCAACGGATCACCGGTGCAGGTCGACTGCACACTCAGCTGAGTGGCGCCGGTGCTCAGGGGCGTGGCGCTGATGGTCACCTGACTATCGCTGTAAACGGTCTGTGTGGTCGAGGCGGTGGTGCTGGGGGCGGTCGTCACGTTCTGGGAGTCGCTGCCGACCGGTAGTACCAGAACCTGACCTCCGGCGGTAGCGATCGCACCGTGGACGCCTCCATTGAGATCGTTTACCTGGATGTAGCGGATACCGTCTTTCTCGAACACATACACATGCCAATGTGGGTTTGCGCTGACATCAGTGGCGTTGGGCCATGAACGGCCAAGCCCTGAGGATGGTGCATTTGTCGCCATGGCATTGGTCGCGAGTCCTGCGACTAGCAGGGCGGACGAGATGAGCGCGACTGCTGATTTCCGGATCATTGTTGTGTCCCCTTGATTGAAAGTTTTGAACGTCCGTGAACTGCTGCATCGGGCGACAGGCTCTCCCGTCGGATCGGCCTGTCCTCCGAGTGAAGCAGACCGAGGGTGCGATTCTGTGCGCTGGATCGCAACTGCGAAAAGTCAGCGGTGTGTGCGAGTGGAGATCGGCGCAAAGAAAAAGCCCGCCTTGAGGGCGGGCTTTCAGGAATCGGTGGTGGCCGGGGACGGAATCGAACCGCCGACACGGGGATTTTCAATCCCCTGCTCTACCAACTGAGCTACCCGGCCACGGGATGGATCTCCAGGCGTTCCGGTGCGATGACGACCGGTGCCTCGTGGAGCCGCGCATTAAACTGTAAGGCTGCGATGTCGTCAAGACTGCGCGTCGGGCGGGACGTATCCGGCCGGCTGCTCGCTGCCGCCCTCGAACAGGTACTTTTCCATCTCCCGGGCCAGGAACGATCGCGCGGCCGGATCGAGCGGATTGAGCCGGTTCTCGTTGATCAGCATGGTCTGGTGCGCCAGCCACTCCTGCCAGGCCGGCTTGGAGATGTGCTGGTAGATGCGCTGACCGAGGGCGCCGGGCCATGGCGCGAAGTCCAGCCCCTCGGCCTCGACGCCGAGCTTGCTGCAATGGATGGTGCGGCTCATCGGGAATCCTCCGGAATGCTGTCTGCGAGTGAGTCGAGCAGGCTGCGGATCGGCGCCGGCAGGCCGAGCTGCATGCCCTGCCGCGGGGTGATCCAACGCGCGTCGGAGCTGTCTGCGACCGCAGGCAGTGCCTGCACGCGGTCGAACAGCCAGGGCTCCGCGGCCAGTCGGTAGTGGCTGAACACGTGGACGAAAGGTGGCAGTGTCGCTGCATCGCCGAGCCGGGCGTGCCGGGCGGCGATTTGCCATGCCTCGGCGGGGGACTCCGCTTCGGGCAGGCTCCACAGTCCTGCCCATACGCCCTGCGGGCCTCGCCGCTCGAGTAGCACGCGGCCGTCCGCATCGCGCAGCACCAGCAGGAGGGCCTGGCGGGTGGGGATGGGCTTGGCCCTGCGCGGTGTGGGCAACTGCGCGGTGAGCCCGTCGCGCAGCGCCACGCAGTCGGCGCGCAGTGGGCAGCCGTCGCAGTGCGGCTGGCTGCGGGTGCAGACGGTTGCCCCCAGATCCATGATCGCCTGGGTGTAGTCGGCACTGCGTTCGGCCGGCGTGTGCGATTCGGCCAGTGCCCAGAGCGTCTTTTCGACCGATGAGCGGGCGGTGTCGCCGTGGATCCCGTGCCATCGCGCCAGGACCCGCTTGACGTTGCCGTCCAGGATCGGGAACGGCAGTCCGTGTGCCTGCGCCAGGATTGCGCCGGCGGTGGATCGTCCGATGCCGGGCAGGTCGAGCAGGGCATCGATGTCGCGCGGCAGCTCGCCGGCATGTTCGGCCAGGCAGCGCTGCGCGGCACGATGCAGGAAACGGGCACGCCGGTAGTAGCCGAGCCCGGACCACAGGGCCAGCACGGTGTCCTCGTCCGCCGCGGCCAGGTCGGGCAGCGTCGGCAGCGTGTCGACGAAGCGATGGAAGTAGGGAATGACCGTGGCGACCTGGGTCTGCTGCAGCATCACCTCGGACAGCCACACCCGGTAGGCGTCCCGGCGGCCGGCGGCATCGGTCTGTTGCCATGGCAGGTCCTTGCGGCCGTGCCGGTCGAACCAGCGCAGCAGGCGTTCGGCGAAGCGATCGGTCATGGCGAGGCCGGGCTGGATGCCGCCGCGGTGCTTGAGGACGGTGCCGGGACATCGTCGCCGATCTGCACGCTCAGTCCCTCGGCGCGGATGCCACCGAGCTCGAGGTGGTCCACGTCCAGATGTCCGTTGCCCGGCGGCATGGCCAGCGGCCCGCCGGTCGGACTGGCCAGCTGCGACCACCAGCTGGCCAGCTGCAGCGGCGGCAGGCGCACGTCGACCTGGCGCCCGGGGCCGGCCAGGTGGAACTTGAGCAGCAGCGGATCGCGCAGGTTGGCAGGGGTCAGCCGCAGCGACAGCTCGTAGCGTCCGGCATCGGCCAGGTCCATCTGCCCGGCGAGGTCGGCCGAGGCGTCGGCCGCGCCGTGCCAGCGCGCCGTGCCGTGCAGGTCGATGGTGGTATCGGCGCCGTGCGAGAGGTGCAGCCCGATGTTCTCGAAGCTCATGCCGTCGCCGCTGGTACGCGGCGTGGCCAGCAAGCGGAGCTGGACCGGGTCGCCGTGCGCGTCGCGCGCCGTGAGGTCGAGCGAGAACGGCTTGCCGGGATGCAGCTGCCCGGTCTCCAGCGCGAGATTGTCCAGCAGGATCTCGTTGCCGCGGACCACGCTGGCACGGCTGATCAGGATGCCGGTATCCACGCGCGGAATCTGCGGCGGGCGTCCGCCGCTGCCGGCGGGCAGGTGGCCCAGCCAGGCCTGCAGTGCGTCCAGGTCCACGCGCGGTGCGTCGATCTCCAGCCGGGCGATCGTCGTGGGCCCGCCGAACAGCGTGTGCCAGGGCAGGGCAAGCCGCCCCCGGGCCGCCAGCAGGATCGGCATCGACGCGTCCGATTCATTGAGTGTGATCCCCTGCAGCTCGAGCGCCGGCCGGGGAAACAGCGTGGGGCGCGCGGGACTGGCCAGGCTCAGCTCCAGCCCGGCCGCGCGTGCCTGCGCCTGCAGCGAGGCGGTGAAGCGGTCCGGCTGCAGCAGCCAGTAGACGCCGATGACCGTGGCCAGCACCAGCGCGCCGGCCACGCCGGCGATCGCGAGCAGCACCAGTCGTGCACGGCGGCTCACCGGTCGGGATCCCGCGGCCGCCGGTCAGCCATGGCCGATGCTGGCCGGAAGCAGGCCGTCGACGAAGGACCGGGCGTCGAAGCTGCGCAGGTCCGCGGCGGTCTCGCCCAGTCCGACGAAGCGGATCGGCAGGCCGAACTCGCGGGCCAGGGCGAACACCACGCCACCCTTGGCGGTGCCGTCCAGCTTGGTCACCACCAGGCCGGTGACGCCGACAATCTGGCGGAACTGGCGCACCTGGCTCACCGCGTTCTGGCCGGTGGTGCCGTCGATCACCATCAGCACCTCGTGCGGCGCGTCGCCATCCAGCTTCTTCATCACGCGGGCGATCTTGCCCAGCTCG
>JAGWVM010000179.1 GCA_018970895.1 Lysobacteraceae bacterium
GTTGATCCGCACGTCCGGCTCGTCGGTGACCACGTCGGGACGCTGGCCGGTGCGCTGGCGGAACTGGTCGACCACCGCGTCCTTCACCCGCTGGGCGAGGAACTGGCTGTGGTTGAGCTTGCTCTGCGTGGTGTGCGCGTCCACCGCCAGGGTGGCCCGCTCGGACAGGTGCGCGGACCAGTCCACCGACTGCACGCCGGCGTACAGCGCCTCGTCGGTGGCCGCGTCGAATTCGGCCAGCGGCAGCAGCACGCGACTGGCCAGGCGCGACCACAGGCAGGCGCGGTAGGCGGTCTCCAGCGTGCCGGTGAAGCGCACGCCCGAGAGCGCCTCGTGCACGTCCTCGGCGCCGAGCGCGGCCAGTTCGTCCTTGAGCAGGTATTCCAGGCCTTTCGGGCAGCTGGCGAAAAACGCGGTCATGCCCGGCCCGCCAGCGAGTCGAGGAACAGCCGGAATTGCCCGGCCAACGCGTCCACGCTGGCGGACAGGCGGTGGTCGTCGTCGAGGATCAGCAGCGGCAGACGGCGCCGTCCGGCGAAAGCGACCATGTCGTCCAGCGGGCAGAGCTCGTCGCGCCAGCCGTGGATCAGCACGGTAGACACGCCGGGCGAGACGTCGAAATGCACCTCGCAGCCGGGGATCGAACCGGGCGTGGCCATCAGGAACAGCCCGGCCACCGGATGCGCCAGCGAGGCCAGCCCGGAGACGAACGCGCCCATGCTCGAACCGACCAGCACCGGCGGCGCCGGCCGGGCCCGGATCATCGCCTCCAGCCGCGCCAGGCGGGGCGCCACCGAGCCGGCGTAGCCGCGCGTATCGTCCTCGCGATAGTCCGGCCGATGCGCGGTCCAGCCCAGCGAGTCGGCCAGCCGGGCCAGCGCGCTGACCTTGGTGGCGTCGGGGCCGGATTCGGCACCGTGCGAGAGGATGATCGGGGGGCGCATGGCGGAGGCTCGGCGTGGCGGGTCGTTCATGATACCGCGGCCCCGTGCGAGACTTCCGGCCATGACCGCCACCGTCCACGACCATTTCCTGCCCTACGTCGACAAGCTTGCCGAGCGCGCCGCCGACGCGGTGCAGCTGGTGGTGATCCACTGCACCGAACTGCCCGACCTGGCGATGGCCCGCGAATACGGCGAGCGCGTGCTGCACGACAGCGGCACCGGCAACAGCGGCCACTACTATGTCGACCGCGACGGCCGCATCGAGCGCTACGTGCCCGGCACCCGCGTCGCGCACCACGTGCGCGGCTACAACCCGGCATCGATCGGCATCGAGCTGGTCAACACCGGGCGCTACCCGGACTGGTTCGACTCGCGCCACCAGGCAATGGACGAGCCCTATCCGCCGGCGCAGATCGCGGCCCTGAAAGCGCTGCTCATGCGGCTGCGCGACGAGTTTCCGGCGCTGCGGCAGATCGCCGGCCACGAGGATCTGGACATTGCCCGCGTGCCGGCCAGCGACGATCCCTCGCGGGAGGTTCCTCGCAAGCGCGATCCCGGTCCGCGTTTCCCGTGGGACGAAGTGCTGGCCGGCGCAGGGCTGGAGCGGATCTGCGCCTGAGCGCCTGCGGCTCGTCGCGGTCGCCGCTAGGGCGGTCGCTTCATCGGGAAGCGGTCACGCGTGGTCGAGTACCACAGCCCGCCCATGCGGCCGACCAGGTCGAGCTTTTCGGGATCGACGTGGCGCTCGTCGGCCATCACCGCGTCGTCGATGTGGGCCAGCAGCACGCGGGCGAAGATCAGGTGCTGCCGTGGATCCTGCGCCGGATACGGCGTGATGCTGTCCACCTCGCACTCGAACGCCACCGGCGCCTCGACCAGGCGCGGCACTGCCACGCGCGTCCCCGGTACGGTGGCGATGCCGAACCGCTCCACTTCACTGACGTCGGGCGGCAGCGTGGCTGCGGTCTGGTTCATGGTGGGCGCGAGCGCGGCGCTGACCAGGTGGATCACCAGCTGCCCGGTGGTGCGGGCGTTGACCAGCGTGTCCTTCGGACGGCCATCGGCCTGCAGCCCGACGTTCACCATCAGCGTGGGCGGCTGGTCGCAGATCACCTGGAAAAAGCTGAAGGGCGCGAGGTTGACCAGGCCGGCGGGCGACACCGATGACACCCAGGCGATCGGTCGCGGGGTCACGGTCGCGGTCAGCCAGCGATAGGCCTCCTCGGCGCGCATGGCGGCCAGATCCAGTTGCATCGTCGTGTCGTCCCCGTTCGATCGCCGGTGCGCAGTCTAGCGGGCCGGACCGGCGATCGCGCGAGGACCACCGGGGCCCGACGCGGTCAGGCGAACGCGTCGAGCAGGCCGACTGCGCCGATCGTCGGCGGCGCCGCCGCGCCCACCTCGCCGAGGGCACCGTCGGCCGTCTCTCCCGCCGTGCCCGCCGGGGACGACTGCCGGCTGGTGTCGCCGCCGCCCGACTGATGGCCCACCTGCGCCTGTCCCAGCGAGAGGCCCTGCTGGGCGAGCAGCGCGTCGAGCTGCGGCAGGGTCTGCTGCAGCGCATGGACGGTCGCCGGATGCTGGGCCGCAAAGCTCACGTCGACCTGGCCGGTGTGCTGCACGCTCACCCTCACGTCGAGCGAGCCGAGTTCCTCGGGATGCAGGCGGATGCGCGCCTGCTTGATGTCCTGTCCCCCCAGCCACGCCACCTGCTGGCCGAGCTGCTGGGCGAAATCGTGGCTGCCGACCGGACTGGCGATGGCCAGCGCGTGCGGCGCGATCAGCGGCGCCGCCGGACCGCCCGACGGAGTGGGCTGCAGCAGACCGGCCAGAGCATCGACAGCCGCCTTGTCGTCCGGCCGCACGCCATCCCTGGGCCGTCCGGCCGCAAGCAGATCGCCGATCCCGGCGAGACCCAGGGCCGCCGGACTGGACGGGCTGGCCTGGCCGGACCCTGCACCGGCAGTCTCCGGGGCCGTGCCGTCGGCGCCCGGCAAGGGGCCAGGCGCTGCGGCAACCGCGGCCGACGGTCCGCCGAGCGCGGCCTTGAGCATGCTTGCCGCCATCACCTTGGCCGCACCGCCGGTGGCCACCGACGCATTGGCCGGCATCGCCTGGCCAAGCAGCGCGAGCATGGCGCCGGCCACCGAGGCGGCGTCCGGGGTCGGGCCATCGTCGCCGTGGGTCGCAACGGACCGGCCGTCTGTCGCAGCGGCACCGTCCGCCGCGTGGTCGGGCACCGCCACCGCCGGTCCGGTCGTCGCGGCGGCCGCGCCTGGCGAGGCGGCATCGCGGGACGGCGCCTTGCCGTCGGCCGTGGAGCCAGGGTCCGACGCCGCGGCACCCGCCGGGTCGTCCCGGCGATCGGCGCGTCGGGAAGCCGCCGGCTTGCCGTCGGACGCATCGGTTGCGGCGCGCTCCTGCCGAGCCGCGTCGAGGTGGCCGTCGAAGGCACGCGCGCCGTCGCCGGTGGTCGGCCTGGGTTCCGTGGACGGGCCGGGATGGCCCGACGCGGCGGGGGAGATCAGCGGAAGCGGTGCAGTGGCGGGCATGGCGGCCTCGTCGGAATGTCGTCGCGGATGACGTGATGGCTCGACTGCAGCAAGGTTCGCGCCAAGGACAACGTCTGCACTCAGCGGGCCGGTCCGGCAGGACGGCGATGCTGCATGCGTTCGTCCACGTCGGCCTGCTCGCGCCGGTCCTCGGCCTTGCGCTCGGCCTCGCGATAGCGATCGACCACGCTGTCCAGCGCCTTTTCGCGGGCGTGCGCGTCGCGCCAATGGCTGCGGGCATGCTCGAGATGACGCTGCTGGCGCAGCACCTCGGCCACCTGCTGGGCAATCGCCTGGTCGATGCGGTCGATGAACTGCTGCCGGTTGAGCAGCGCCTGCACGCTGACGCCCCCGGACTGGCCGGCCGCGTAGTCGTGCCGGTAGCGCTTGAGTTCGTCCAGCTGGTGCTGCGCGCGGGCCAGCTTCTGCTGCTGCTCGGCCAGCCGCTGCATGGCCTGGTCGCCCCGCTCGTGTGCCTGGTCCACCGCCGGCTGCAGGCGATCGGCGCGCGACTTCACGCATCACCCTCGCCGGCAAGCGTGCACAGCGACTCGATCGACTGCACCAGCGTCGCCGGCTCGTCGACTTCCTGCTGCAGGAACGCGCGCAGCCGCGGCCACATCGCGATGGCGTGGTCGACCTGCGGGTCGGAGCCCTTCTGGTAGGCACCCACCGCGATCAGGTCGCGCTGCTGGCGATAGGCCGAGTAGACCTGGCGGAAGCGCTGGGCCGATCGCAGGTGCTCGCGACGCACCACCGCCGGCATCACCCGGCTGATCGACGCCTCGATGTCGATCGCCGGATAGTGGCCGGCCTCGGCCAGGTCGCGCGAGAGCACGATATGGCCGTCCAGGATCGCCCGCGCGGCGTCGGCGATCGGATCGTGGCGATAGTCGTCGCCCTCGGTCAGCACGGTGTAGAAGGCGGTGATCGAGCCGCGCCCCTCGGCATCGTTGCCGGCGCGCTCGACCAGCGCCGGCATCATCGCGAACACCGACGGTGGATAGCCCTTGGTGGCCGGCGGCTCGCCGATCGCCAGCGCGATCTCGCGCTGCGCCTGGGCATAGCGGGTGATCGAGTCCATCAACAGCAGCACGCGCATGCCGCGATCGCGGAACCACTCGGCGATGGCGGTGGCGTATTGCGCGCCGCGCAGGCGCTTCAGCGGCGGCGCATCGGCCGGCGCCGCGACGATCACCGCGCGGCGCCGCCCCTCCACCCCCAGGGTGTGTTCGACGAATTCCTTGACCTCGCGTCCGCGCTCGCCGATCAGCCCGACCACCACCACGTCGGCGTTGGTGTAGCGGGTCATCATGCCGAGCAGGGTCGACTTGCCGACGCCGGAGCCGGCGAACAGGCCCAGCCGCTGGCCGCGGCCGACGGTGAGCAGGGCATTGATCGCGCGCACGCCCACATCCAGCGGGGCGTCGATCGGCTTGCGCGCCATCGGGTTGATCGGCTGGCTCTTCAGCGGCGCCTGCTCCTCCGTGTCGAGCGGACCGAGGCCATCCAGCGGCACGCCGTCGGCGCCGATCACCCGCCCCAGCAAGCCCATGCCGACCGGCAGGCCGCCCTGGCGGGCACTGGGTCGCACCCGTGCATTGGGCAGCACGCCGTGCATGTCCTCGACCGGCATCAGCAGCAGCCGTTCGTCGGCAAAGCCGACCACTTCGGTATCCAGCTCGGCACCGTCGGCAGTCTCCACCAGGCAACGCGAGCCCAGTGCCGCCTCGCAGCCCTCGGCCTCGAGGGTCAGGCCGACCACCCGGCGCAGGCAGCCTTCCACGGTCAGCGTGCGCGCCACCGCCGCCTGCGCGCCACGCTGCGCGATCACGCCCTGCCAGCGCGACTGGCGCCTGTCGAGCACGGCGTCGGTCGCGCTCATGCGCCGTCCTCCTCGGCCGGGACGTCGTCGCCAAGCACCGCATCGATGACGGCGGCCAGGCGGGTATCCAGGCGCAGGTCCAGTCGCGAGCGACCGCTGTCCATCATGCAGTCGCCGCGGGCCAGGGTCGGGTCGGCACTCAACTGCCAGTGCGTTTCCACCATGCCAAGTTCGCGCAGCAGGGCCAGGTCGTCCGGGTGCAGGGTTATCCGCAGTTCGCGACTGGCCGAGGGCAGCGCCTTCACCCCTTCGCGCACGGTCTGCGCGATCAGC
>JAGWVM010000029.1 GCA_018970895.1 Lysobacteraceae bacterium
GGAGTCGGCCTGTAAGCCGGGTTCTGTACGCCTTGCGGCGCGACAGTCATTCCTCTCGGCCAGGCGTCACCGCCTGGCTCCAGCAACCTACCCGGGAACAACGCGGGCCGCGTTATCGTCCCCCTATTTGGTCTTGCTCCGAGTGGGGTTTACCGTGCCGTACGGCGTTGGCCCCGTACGCGGTGCGCTCTTACCGCACCGTTTCACCCTTACCTGTGCCCTTGCGGGCCATCGGCGGTCTGCTCTCTGTTGCACTGGCCGTCGGCTCACGCCGCCCAGGAGTTACCTGGCACTCTGCCCTGTGGAGCCCGGACTTTCCTCGATGCACCTGCGTGCGACGCGACTGTCCGGCCGACTCCGGGTCCAAGGATACAGCAGTCGGCAGCGGGTAAAGATGCGTGCGAAGCGCGAGCAGCGGGAAGTACCGCGGCCCGCCCCCTCCCGCTCCTGCTCCCCCGCTACTCGCTCTGGTACAGAACCTTCCGCGGCGCTCCGCTGATCGCCGCCGCCAGTTTGGCCGCCCTGGCCGGCGGCAGTTCCTCGCGCAGGATCGCGAACACCCGCTGTCCTTCGGCGAGCCGGGCATCGACCTCCTCCCCTCTCCCCGCCACCAGCACCACGCACTCGCCGCGCTGCTGGTCGGGATCGGCGGCAACCCGCTCCGCCAGCCCGCCCAGCGGCTCGCCCAGCACGGTCTCGAACAGCTTGGTCAGCTCCCGGGCAAGCACCGCCTCGCGCTGCGCGCCGAACGCATCGCGCATGTCCGCCAGGCTCTCCGCGACGCGATGCGAGGACTCGTAGAAGATCAGCGTGCGCCCTTCCCCGGCCAGTTCCTGCAATCGGGCGCGCCGCGCCGCGGCCTTCGGCGGCAGGAAGCCCTCGAACACGAAACGGTCGCTGGGCAGACCCGCCACCGACAGCGCGGCGATCGCCGCGCAGGCGCCAGGTACAGGGACACAGCGCACACCGGCCGCGCGCGCGGCGCGCACCAGCCGGAAACCCGGGTCGGAGATCAACGGGGTGCCGGCATCGGAGATCAGCGCCACCGACTCGCCCTCGGACATGCGGCGAACCAGCCCGTCGACCACCTCGCGTTCATTGTGCTCGTGCAGCGCCACCAGCGGCGTATCGATGCCGTGGTGCTGCAGCAGCGGACGGCTGTGGCGGGTGTCCTCCGCGGCAATCACCGCGACGTCGCGCAGGGTGCGGATGGCGCGGGCGGAGATATCGTCGCGGTGGCCGATCGGCGTGGCGACCACCCACAGGGAACCGGGTTGAACGGCTGGCATCGCTCGGGATCCTCGTCCGCCGCGGCGCGGCGGATTGATCGTCTATCATCGCGCAGTCCGACCTTTCCGATCACGACCCGAAGGATTCTTCATGCGCCTGACTCGCGCCGCCGGCCTCGGCCTGCTGATCAGCCTCGCGCTCACCGCCTGCGTGCCCACCGCCACCCAGCGCTCGCCGGCGGAAGTCGCCGCGATGCAGCAGGCCGACGCGCTTCGCCAGCAGGGCCATTTCGACCAGGCGGCCCAGGCCTACCTCGCACTCGCCGCGGACAGCCCCGCCCGGGCCGACAGCTACCGCCTGCGCGCCGCCGAGTCGTACCGCCAGGAAGGCGAGCTGGACAAGGCGGCCGACCTCGTCGGCAACATCCATCGCGACCGGCTCAGTGCCAACGAGCCGGTACGACTCGATCTGCTGCAGGCCGAAATCGCCCTGCACCACAACGATCCGCAGACCGCGCTCAAGCTCACCACCCAGCCCACGCTGCGCGTACCGCAGGACCTGCAACTGCGCCTGCTCGAGATGCGCGCACGCGCCTACGACGCGATCGGCGACCACTGGACCGCGGCGCGCACGCGCGCGCAGATGGACGATGCGCTCAGCGGGCTGGATCGCGCGCAGAACCAGCGCGAGGTGCTGGCGCAGCTGGGCAAGCTCAGCGTGGCCGAACTGCAGCAGCGCGCCAGCGCCATGACGCGCAACGACCGCATGCTGCCCTGGATCAACGAATCGCTGTCGCAGCGAGGCATCACCGTGGCCAGCCCGACGCCGGCGCTGGGCCAGCCGGTGGGCACGATGATGCCCGGTGCGGATGCCAATGTGCGCGAGGGTTACCGGATGCCGGCGCGGATCGCGCTGCTGCTTCCCGATTCGCCGGAGCTGGCCAGCGCCGCCAGCTCCGTGCGCGAGGGCTTCTTCGCCGCCTATGCCGATGCCAGTCGCACCCACGCACCGCGGGCCGAGGTGCGCGTCTACGGCAGCGACGGCAGCGCCGCAGGTGCGCTGAAAGCCTACCGGCAGGCGGTCAGCGACGGTGCCGAGCTGGTCGTCGGTCCGCTCACCCGCGCCGCGGTTACCGCGGTAGCGACCCAACCCAACCTGCCGGTGCCGGTGCTGGCACTGAACCACGCCGACGACAACACGCCACCCTCGGCCAGCGTGACCGAATTCGGCCTGTTGCCGGAAACCGAAGGCGCACAGGCCGCCGATCACCTGATCGAACGCGGCCTGCGCTCGGCCTACGTGATCGTCTCCAGCCAGGATTTCGCGCAGCGCGCCGCCGCGGCGTTCAAGGCCGAGCTGGTCGCCCGCGGCGGACAGGTGGTGACGCAGGCCACACTGGCCGCCGGTGCCATCAACTTCACCCAGACCATCGCAGGGATGAACATGCCCGCCGCACAGGCGGACACGGCGATCTTCATCAGCATGCGTCCCGAGCAGGCGCGCCTGCTGCTGCCGCAGCTGCGCGTGGCGCATATCACCCTGCCGGTGTTCGGCACCTCGCACATCTATGGCGGCACCGACGATGCCGGCGACGACCGCGACCTGGAAGGCGTGGAGTTCTGCGACGCGCCGTGGCTGTTCGACGCCCAGCCCGGCCTGCCTCCGCATGCCGGCATCGCCGCCCTGCTGCCGGCGGCCAGGGGAAGCGCGGCACGCCTGTTCGCGTTCGGCATGGACGCATGGAACCTGACCCCTTACCTCGGCTGGCTACGCGACCATCCGGGCAGCTACCTGCCCGGCGCCACCGGGCAACTCGCCGCCGATCCGTTCGGCCACGTTCGGCGCGTGCTGGTGTGGGCGAAGTTCACCGACGGCGTGGCGCGCCCGTTGAGCGGCAGCCTGCAGCTGGACACCCCCTCGATGGCCCCGCCGGACGCGCTGCCCGCCGGCAGCACCCCGGCGCCGGCACCCGCCGGCAGTACCGGCCGGCCCTGATGCGGGAAGCCGGTGCTGCCTTCGAGGCGCGCGCGCAGCGTGACCTCGAGCGCGCCGGACTGGTCCTGCTCGCGCGCAACTACACCACCCGTCACGGCGAACTCGACCTGGTCATGCGTGACGGTGACCGGATCGTCTTCATCGAGGTGCGCCAGCGCGGGCGGGCCGGACACGGCAGCGCGGCCGCGTCGATCACGGCCAGCAAGCGCGAGCGTCTCGTCCGTACCGCCTCGCTGTGGCTGGCGGCGCACCCGCAGCATGCGCGCCGGGCCTGCCGCTTCGACGTGGTCAGTTACGACGGCGCCGGCGCCGGCGCGCAGATGCGCTGGCTGCGCGGCGCCTTCGACGCGGACTGAATGCCCGCATCAGCCCGGGCGCGCGCCCAGCAGCAGGCGCAGCCCGAACAACACGAACACCGTGCCGGCCACCGCATCGATTCCGCGCGCCATCCTCAGGTAGACGCGACGCACGGCCGGCAGGCCGAAGCACAGCGCCACCAGGGCAAACCACCCCAGCGTCTCGCCGACCACCAGGGCGCCGATGGTCCAGCGCACACCGACCCCGGCAGCCGGACCCACCAACACCGAGAACACGCTGCCGAAATACACCAGCGCTTTCGGGTTGGAGAGGTTGGTGAACAGCCCGTTCCGCAGGCTGCGCCATGCGTCGGGGGCCAGCCGAGCGACCCCGGCGCCACCCGGGCGCCTCCTTGCGCTGCGCAGCAGCTGCACGCCCAGCCAGATCAGATAAGCCGATCCGGCGATGGCGACGGCCCTCTGCAGCCAGGCCAGTCGCGCCATCAACAGGTGCAGGCCGAGCAGGGCGAGCGCGGCCCAGACCGCGATGCCCAGCGTGATCCCGGCCACGCCTGCCATCGCCTGCGCGCGCGAGCGGCTTGCCGCGGTCTGCGACACGAAGAGGAAGTCCGGCCCCGGACTGGCGAGGGCCAGCAGGTGAACCACGGCGATGGTCAGCAGGTTGCCCATAGGGAAAGCGGCTCGGACACGGAGAGGGCCGCCAGTGTAGGCGCGCGCGCCCCGCAGTGCGGCTTGCCCGTCGCCGGGCGGCTCCTCTACGCTGCCGCGCACCGCATCGCGCCCCGGCGGGACCGATCCACGGACTGTCCCTAAGCTTCCGCGTCGATCGCGTGGCCGCGGCCGCGTCGGTCGCCGCATGCAGGACCACTGCCCCTCAACCCTCCGTACGAAGCCGACCGATGAGTATCAAGTTCCGCCTGGTCCTGATGAATTTCCTGCAATTTTTCGTCTGGGGATCGTGGCTGATCACCATCGGCGCGTACTGGTTCCAGAACAAGCACTGGGGCGGCGCCCAGTTCGGCGCGATCTTCTCCACCATGGGCATCGCCTCGCTGTTCATGCCCTCGCTGATGGGCGTGCTGGCGGACAAGTGGATCAACGCCGAAAAGCTCTACGGCCTGCTGCACATCCTCGGCGCGATCGTGCTGTGCATCGTGCCGGTCATCGACCGGCCGGGCCTGCTGTTCTGGGTGATGCTGCTGAACATGTGTTGCTACATGCCCACCATCTCGCTGTCGATCGCGGTGGCCTACAACGCGCTCAAGCGCGACGGGCTGGATGTGGTCACCACCTTCCCGCCGATTCGCGTGTGGGGCACGGTGGGCTTCATCGCCGCGCTGTGGACGGTGAGCCTGCTGCACCTGGAGACCACCGCCGGCCAGTTCTACGTGGCCGCCGCCGCCGCGCTGGTGCTGGGCCTGTACGCCTTCACCCTGCCGCCGTGCCCGCCCAAGCTCGAGCGCGTCGCCTCGAGCCGCTCGATGCTGGACACGCTGGGGCTGACCTCGTTCAAGCTGTTCCGCGACGCCAAGATGGCGATCTTCTTCATCTTCGCCATGTTGCTCGGCGCGGCGCTGCAGCTGACGAACGCCTATGGCGACACCTTCCTGCACGACTTCGCCACGGTGCCGGCCTACCAGGGCCTGCTCGCGGTGAGGTACCCGGCGATCATCATGTCGATCTCGCAGGTTTCCGAAACGCTGTTCATCCTGGCGATTCCGTTCTTCCTCAAGCGCTTCGGCATCAAGACGGTGATGTTCATCTCGATGGCGGCGTGGGCGCTGCGCTTCGGCCTGTTCGCCTACGGCAACCCGGGCGCGGGGCTGTGGATGATCGTGCTGTCGTGCATCGTCTACGGCATGGCGTTCGACTTCTTCAACATCTCCGGCTCGCTGTTCGTCGAATCGCAGAGCGACCCGGCGATCCGCGCCAGCGCGCAGGGCCTTTTCATGATGATGACCAACGGCGTCGGTGCGGTGCTGGGCAGCTCGATCTCCGGCGTGGTGATCGAGGCCTTCTTCACCGCAGCCGACGGCACCAAGGACTGGCACGGCATCTGGATCAGCTTCGCGCTGTATGCGGTGGTGGTCGCCGCGCTGTTCCTGGCGCTGTTCCGGCACAAGCACGTGCCCGGCCGCGACCTCGGCGGCGCCATGGCACACTGACCGGAGCTCGCTAGTCGACCGCCGCAGCGGCTACCACCCGGTCACGTCCGAGCGACTTGGCCGAGTACAGCGCGACGTCGGCCGCGCGCATCCAGCCATCGACATCGTGGTGTCGGGCGGCATCGAAGGCGGCCACGCCGATACTCACCGTGACGCGGCCCGCCCCCGCCTGAAACGGCATCGGCAGGGCGGCGACCCCGGCCCGTAGGGTCTCGGCCAACCGCATTCCGGCGTCCATGCCCAGGCCCGGGCAGAGCACCGCAAACTCCTCGCCGCCGATCCGGGAGACCCGTCCGCCGTCCCCGACCGCATCGCAGAGCATCGCCGATACCTGCACCAGCACCCGGTCGCCCTGCGGGTGGCCGGCGCTGTCGTTGATGCGCTTGAAGAGGTCCACGTCGATCAGCATCAGTACCGGCGGCTCGTCCCCCGGTACGGACGCCAGCAGTGACTCGGCGTGCTGCAGGAAGGCCCGCCGGTTGTCGATTCCGGTCAACGGATCGCGCAATGCCAGCAGCCGCAGTTCCGCCGCATGCCGGCGCTGCGAGCGCAGCAGCAGGAAAAGCAACACCGCGACCAGCAGCAGACCGGCCATCGCGACGCCGGTGACGCGGCCGAGCAGCACCTCACGCCGGCGCGCCTCGTCGCGTCGCAGCGCCTCCGCGCGAGCCGCCTTCAGGTCGAGATCCTTGATCCGGTTCTCGCGCTCCAGGTCGTGGATGCGCAGCTCCTTTTCGCGCGTGGCGTAGCGTGCTTCCAGCTCCGCCTCGATCGCCCGCAGCGCCGGCGTACTGGTGGTTGCGGTGAGTTTCAGCGCCTCGCGCAGCTGGGCCACGGCGTCATGCATGCGGCCAACCTGTTCGGCCAGCTCGCTCTCGTTGCGCAGCAGGTCCACCAGTTGGCCGTCGATGCCGGCAGCGCGGGCCCGGGCGACCGTCGCCTGCATCATGGCGTAGGCGCGGTGCGGATGACCCAGCGCCGCCTCGGCGCGGGCGATATCGGTACGGGAGTCGAGCGAATCGCTGATCCGCCCCGCGGCCAGCTCATGGGCGAGCGAGGTGCGCGACAGCGCCAACGCCTCGCGGGGACGCCCGAGCTTCAGGTACATCTTGGACAGGTTGTCGCCCACCATCACCGCCAGCTCGTTGGCGCCCAGCCGGCTGAAGCGCTTGCGCGAGCGCTGGTATGCGGCGGCGGCCTCGCGCACGCGCCCCAGGGTGGCCAGCGCGATCCCTTCGTCGTTCTCGGCGTCGGCGATGCCCCACTCGTCGCCGACCGCGCGATAGCTCGCCTGCGCCTGGCGGCAGAGCGTCAGCGCCTTGTCGGCACTCTCGTCCAGCGCGTATGCGTCGCACAGCTGGAACCGCGCCCAGGCGACGATCTGCGGATCATCGCTGCCCTGCACCCGGGCCGCCGCGCGCAGCGCTTCGCCGAGGCCGTCGCCGATGCCATTGGCCACGTCGTGGCGCGCGCGAAGGAAGCCGGACGCCGCCAGCGCCACGGCATCTCCCCGGGCATGCCCGAGGCTGTCCAGGCGCAACGTGGACTCGGCCAGGGCGGCCTCGTCATCGACATTGATTGCCGCCGTGCCCATGCCCCACAGCAGCGCCCGCTCCTCGGCCGGCGCAAGGCTGTCGCCGTCGCGATCGAGCCGCTGCCGCACCTCGGTGATCACCCCGCTGGGGTCGGTGACTGCACGGCCGCGCAGCATATTGATCGAAACCGCGCCACCGGCATGCGCCAGCAGCGGCAACCACAGCATCGTCGCGACCAAGCCTCGTTGCATCGAATCCCTGCACGTTCCGCCGGGCATCCAAACCACTGCACCCCGCCGTCGGCAGCGGGTGCGATCCGGCACAGACGGTACACTAAAGGCATGCAGATCGGCCCCTACCGCATCGACCCGCCCGTGGTGCTCGCCCCGATGGCGGGCGTTACCGACAAGCCGTTCCGGCTGCTGTGCAAGCGGCTGGGCGCGGGGCTGGCCGTGTCCGAGATGACCACGGCGGATCCCACGCTTTGGCGCACCCGCAAGTCACTGCGGCGGATGGACCACGCCGGCGAACCGGAACCGGTGAGCGTGCAGATCGCCGGCTACGACCCGGGGATGCTGGCCGAAGCGGCGCGCTTCAACGTGGCCAACGGCGCGCAGATCATCGACATCAACATGGGCTGCCCGGCCAAGAAGGTCTGCAACGTGTGGTCCGGCTCGGCCCTGCTGCAGGACGAGCCGCTGGTGGCGCGCATCTGCCGCGCGGTGGTCGAGGCGGTCCAGGTGCCGGTGACGCTGAAGATCCGCACCGGCTGGGATCGCGAACACAAGAATGCGCTGCGCATCGCCCGCATCGCCGAAGACAGCGGCATCGCCGCGCTGTCGGTGCACGGGCGCACGCGGGCGGACAAATACGAGGGGGAGGCCGAGTACGAGACCATCGCCGCCGTGAAGGCGGGCGTCGCCATCCCGGTGCTGGCCAACGGCGACATCACCACGCCGCAGCGCGCCAGGCACGTGCTGGAGGTCACCGGGGCCGACGCGGTGATGATCGGCCGCGGCGCGCAGGGCCGGCCGTGGATCTTCCGCGAGATAGCCCACTACCTCGCCAGCGGCGAGCTCCTGCCCGAGCCGCCCCCGGACGAGGTCGCCGCGATCCTCCTCGGGCACCTCGAGCATCTGCATGCGTTCTACGGCGAGCCGGCGGGCGTGCGGATCGCCCGCAAGCACCTGGGCTGGTACGCCAGGGACCGCCCGGAAAACGCCGCCTTCCGCCAGGTGGTCAACCGGGCCGAGACCTCGCACGAGCAGCTGACGCTGACCCGCAACTACTTCGCCGCACTGGCCGCCGGCGAACCGCTTTTCGAAGCGGCCGCCTGATCGGCGGCGGGCGACCGGCCGGCTTCCGGGTCGCCGGGTCGCCGGGTCGCCGGGTCGCCGGACGCGCGATGACCGATGCATCCGGCGAGCCGCCCGCGTACGATAGCGAGGTGTCGTCACCTGCAGGCCCGAATGGAAGCCTTCCCCGCCACGCCCAACGCCAGTGACGTCCTCGCCCAGCTCGAGCGCAGCCGTGCCCAATGGTCGCGGCTGGACGCCCTGCTGCGACGGCTGGTCACCCGCCTGACCTACGCCGCCGATGGTCGACGTCCCCCGCTGGACGCCTCCCTGGCGACGATCCGCCGCCAGGTCCGCGACCCGATCGACGAGGCGGGGCTCGAGCGCCTGCTCAGCGAGCTGGGCGAGGCCATCAAGGCGCTGGACGAAACGGCGTCGCCCACCCCGCGCGATCCGGCGCCGCTGCCGTTCACCGAATCGATGTCGGTCGGCCAGGTCCTGCTGTCGCTGGTCGACCGGCTCAAGCTCGGCGATGAGGCACTGGAGCGACTCGAATCGCTGCGCGAAACCATCGCCGGCAGCACCGATCCCGCCACCCTGGCGCTCCAGGCGGAGGCCGTGGCCACCCTGGTCAACCGCCACTTCCAGAAGCTGGGGGAGGCGCGCGACGCCGCCGAGCGCCTGCTCACGCACGTCACCCAGCAGCTCGAGGAGCTCGCTGTCTACCTCGCCCGCGAGGACATGTCCCATCGCGACGGCGCCAGTGCGCGCGAGCAGCTCGACCAGGAAGTCCTCGGCGAGATCCGCGAGCTCGCCTCGGAGGTCGCCGGCGCACGCGAGCTCGGTACGCTCCAGGCCCAGGTGCAGACCCGGCTTGGCGCGATCAGCACCCACCTCAAGAGCTTCCGCCAGCGCGAGGAAGCGCGCGAGCGCGAGTGGCAGGCGCGCACCGAGCAGATGGGCCAGCGCATCCGCGAACTGGAGCGCACCACCCAGGCGATGGAGGCGTCGCTGCGCCACGAGCAGGCGCTGGCATCGACCGACCCGCTTACCGGCGTGGCCAACCGTCTGGTGTTCGAGCAGCACATCGCCGAGGCATGCCTGCGTGCGGCCCGCTCCGGCGCCAGGAGCAGCCTGCTGGTGCTGGACATCGACCGGTTCAAGCAGATCAACGACAGCTTCGGGCACGCCGCGGGCGATCGCGCACTGCGCATCGTCGCCGAGCAGCTTCGCGCCGGCCTCCGCTCGGACGACCTGCTCGCCCGCTACGGCGGCGAGGAATTCGTGGTCATCCTCGCCGGCGTGGGCGGGGAAGCCGCGCTGCGTGCAGCCGAGTCGCTGCGGCGACGCATCGAGAGCCTGGGCTTTCACGGCCAGCAGCGACCGGTCCGCATCACGCTGTCCTGCGGCGTGACCGTACTGCGCCCGGACGACACGCCAGAGACCGCCTTCGAACGCGCCGACGGCGCCCTCTACAAGGCCAAGCGCGGCGGGCGCAACCGCTGCGAACTGGCCTGAGCCCGCCCCTGGCTCCCGGCCGTCCAGACGGCTGAACGAAAGGTGCGCCCTCCGGCCGGCGCTGCTGCAAACCCCCGAGGGGCGGTGTATGATCCCGCCTTTGTTTTCATCTCTTCATCCGAAAGGAAGGATATAGCCCGCGATGAGCAGCCATCTCTTCACCTCCGAGTCGGTCTCCGAAGGCCATCCGGACAAGGTCGCCGACCAGATCTCCGACGCCGTCCTGGACGCGATCCTCGCGCAGGACCCCCGCGCCCGCGTGGCGTGCGAGACGATGGTGAAGACCGGCGTGGCGATCGTCGCCGGCGAGATCACCACCAGCGCGTGGATCGACCTGGAGGCGCTGACCCGCAGGGTCATCCTGGACATCGGCTACAACTCCTCCGAGGTCGGTTTCGACGGCGCGACTTGCGGCGTGCTCAACCTGATCGGCAAGCAGTCGCCGGACATCAACCAGGGCGTGGACCGCAAGAAGCCCGAGGAACAGGGCGCCGGTGACCAGGGCCTGATGTTCGGCTATGCCACCAACGAGACCGGCAGCTTCATGCCGGCGGCGATCCACCTGTCGCATCGACTGGTCGAGCAGCAGGCGAAGATCCGCAAGAAGAAGAACTCGCCGCTGCCGTGGCTGCGTCCGGACGCCAAGAGCCAGGTCACCCTGCGCTACGAGAATGGCAAGGCCGTGGCGATCGACGCGGTGGTGCTGTCCACCCAGCACGACCCGGACGTCAAGCAGAAGCACCTGATCGAAGCCGTGCGCGAGCACATCCTCAAGCCGGTGCTGCCGGAGAAGTGGCTGCACAAGGGCACCAAGTTCCATATCAACCCGACCGGCAAGTTCGTGATCGGCGGGCCGGTGGGTGACTGCGGCCTGACCGGCCGCAAGATCATCGTGGACACCTACGGCGGCTGGGCCCGTCACGGCGGTGGCGCGTTCTCCGGCAAGGATCCGTCCAAGGTCGACCGTTCGGCCGCCTACGCCGCCCGCTACGTCGCCAAGAACGTCGTGGCCGCCGGTCTGGCCGACCGCTGCGAGGTGCAGGTCTCCTACGCCATCGGCGTGGCCGAGCCGACCTCGATCTCGGTCACCACCTTCGGCACCGGCAAGATCAGCGACGAGAAGATCGAGAAGCTGATCCGCAAGCACTTCGACCTGCGCCCGTACGGCATCATCCAGATGCTCGACCTGATCCACCCGATGTACCAGCAGACCGCCAGCTACGGCCACTTCGGCCGCAAGCCGGTGGAAATGAAGGACGCCGCCGGCAATGCCTTCACCGCGTTCTCGTGGGAAAAGACCGACCGCGCCGACGCGCTGCGCGCCGACGCCAAGCTGAAGTAGGGCGCCGCCGGCCGACGCCGCGCGCCACCGAAAGCCCCGCGATGCGTCGCGGGGCTTTTTGTGTGCGGCAGCCACCCACGATGGCCAGGCCTGCACACGCGCAAGAATGCCCATGCCCGGATCCACACGATGATCGAGGGCCGCGGCGGCATGCCCGACCTACCGGCTCGATTCGGTCAGCTTCACCGCGCCAGTGCTTTTCCACGTGGTGGCCTACGCCTGACACGGCTGAGCGGCAGGCCGCTCACGGCAACGGTGGCGGCCTTCCCTCGCCCAGCATGCTCAACGCTTCCTGCCGCTCGCCGCGCAGGCTCGCATTGAGCTCGCCGGGGTCCATCGCGATCACCGGGTCCATGTAGCGCTTGCGGATGGCCATCGCGGCCGCCGTGTCGTGCAGGTGCACGAGCACACCGTACAGGCGCGACGCGCTCTCGATCGTGTGTGCGTCGCCGCTACCGAGCAATTCGTCGCGACCGGCCAGCGCCTCCTCGTACGGCCCGCGTGCGGCGGCCCAGTGGCCGGCGGCAGCCTCGATATCGCCCAGCAGGTTGTAGGTGGCGAACACGATCGGGTGCTGCGGACCCAGCACGCGAATCTGGCCGGCCAGCGTCAGCCTGGCCTCGCGCACCGCTTCGTCGTATTGCCCGTCGTAGCTCAGCAGGTTGGCCAGGCTGCCGTGGGCCATCAACGTGTCGGGATGGTTCTCGCCGAACTGCCGCTGGCGCGCCGCAAGGATCTGCCGCTCCATCGCGATGGCGCGCGCCATCAGTTGATGGCGCACGGCCGGATCGCCACTGACGTTGCCTCGCTTGGCCAGGAGGCGGACCAGCAGCGCCATCGAGGAGATGGTTGCCGGATGATCGGGACCAAGGATGCGCCGACGCGCCGCGATCACGTCACTGACGTCTTCGTCGGCCCTGGCGTAGGCCGCTTCGTCTCCGGACAGGTAGACCTCGTCCATCGCCACCATGTTGCGCGCGTCGAGGGTGTCCGGATGATCCACGCCCAGCCGGCGGGTGCGGATCGCCGCCACCTGGCGGGCCAGCGCCAGCGATTTCTCGAAGTCGTGCCGGTAGTGCTGCAGTTGCGCCAGCGTGATCATCGCATTGAGCGTTTCCGGTGCCTCGTCGCCGAACGTGGCGCGATCCAGCCCGACCATCGGTTCGGCGAGCGCAAGCGCCTCGTCGCGCTGCCCCAGCCCGACCAGGGTGGACACGAGGTCGCGACGCAGGCGCAGCAGGCCGGGGGCGGTCTGCGGCACCACTCGGCCGAGCGCGTTGAACAGCGACTGCTGTTCCTGTCGCGCCTCCTCGAGATGGCCCTGTTCGGCAAGGACCTTGGCCCGTCCCGCCTCGGCCCGGACCCGCACCGGATCGCCCAGTGGCCGCAATGCGGTCGCCGCAACGACGCCCGAATACAGCGCACCGGCGGATGCCAGGTCGCCCTGCCGGGTGCGCACACGGGCCAGATCCAGCTGCGCCGACAGTACGCCGTCGGGATCGCTGGGCGCCAGCCTCCGACGCGCCGCCAGCACCTGCTCCAGTTCGGTCGCGGCGTGGTCGTAGCTGCCGATGTTCAGCAGCACGCGGGCCAGCGACTGGCGCACGTCGGCGGCGAGTCGGGGCGCGTCGGCGAAATCATGGCCGACCCGGTCCAGCGCGTGGTTCACCACGAAGGTGTCCAGCATGCGCCGGGCCAGGTCGGTGAATCCGGCCGGATTGGTCTCCTTCTGGCCATCGCGCGCCACCGCGATAGCGTGGCCCATGGCATCGATGTCCACGCTGTCGAGCATCGACTGCTGGAAGTCCACCACGCGCTCGAGCTGCTGCTGTCGCTGCTCGGCCAGTCGCCGCGCCGCGCGAGCGTCATCGAGCGCGACCAGCGAGGCCAGCAGGCCGGCAAACATGGTCAGCACGATCGCGCCCGCGGCCGCCAGCGGCCAGCGGTTGCGCTGCGCGTAGCGGCGTGCGCGGTACCAGTGGTGTCCGCGGCGTGCCTCCACCGGCCGGCACTCCAGGAACCTGCGCAGATCCACCGCCATC
This sequence comes from Lysobacteraceae bacterium, assembly GCA_018970895.1. Classification (GTDB taxonomy): domain Bacteria; phylum Pseudomonadota; class Gammaproteobacteria; order Xanthomonadales; family Rhodanobacteraceae; genus Dyella_A. The sequence goes on from JAGWVM010000029.1 coordinate 13,440, forward strand.
GCGGTGACGCTGGCATAGCGTTCGTCCACCCGGCGGCGCAGCGCCTTGAGGATGATGGCTTCCAGGTCCGACGGGACCGCACGCCCGCGGGGCGGTGGCAGGCCGGCTTCCTGCCGGGCCAGGCGGGCGGCACGGCTCGGCGTGACGAGGTTGCCGGCGACAATGGCGTTGCACAGCAAATGCGGGGTGACCAGTTCCTGGTAGGGACGGCGGCCGGCCACCAGCTGGTAAAGCACCACGCCGAGCGAATAGACGTCGGCCGACGTGGTCAGCGGCGAGCGTTCGATCTGCTCCGGACTGGCATAGGCCAGCGTCATCGCCTGCGCTGCGGTCGCCGTCCGCTGGGGATCGAGCTGGTCGCCGAGCATGCGGGCGATGCCGAAGTCGAGCAGCTTGGGGGATCCGTCGGAAGTCACCAGGATGTTCGCCGGCTTGATGTCGCGATGGATGATGAGGTTGCGGTGCGCGTACTCCACCGCCGAGCAGACCTTCAGGAACAGCTCGACCCGTGCCGGCAGGTCGAGCCCGCGGCGATCGCACCAGGCGTCGATGCGTTCGCCGTCGACGTATTCCATCGCGAGGAACGGACGGCCATCGGCGAGCAGGCCGCCGTCGAGCAGGCGAGCGATCCCCGGATGCTCCAGCCTGGCCAGCAACTTGCGCTCCTGGCAGAACCGCTCGGTAAGCACCGGCGATCCCTCCGCGGCTGCGGTGAGCAGCTTCAGCGCCACCTGCTGGCTGAAGTCGTCGTCTACCCGCTCGGCCAGGTAGACCGTGCCCATGCCACCCTCGCCAAGGTGGCGAAGCAACCGGTAATGGCGCGTGTCGCGCGCCTGCGCGTCCTGCCCGGTCAGGTCGGGCGAGCTGACCTGAAGCACCGGCAGCGGCGCGGTGTGGGTCGAATCGATGGCCGCCAGCATCCAGCGGACCTCGCGCAGCAGGGCTTCGTCGTTACCGCACTCGCCGGCGAGGAACCCGTCCCGCTCGCGTTCGGGCAAGTCGGCGGCCACAAGCGCCACGCGCTTGGCCTCGGCATAACGATCGGTCAGTGTCCCCCTCATGCCCCTCCCCCGAGGGCAATCCCTTGCCTGCGTCAACCGGGCTTGCGCGCCACCAGGTCGACCAGCGCGGACATCCCCCGATGTCCGGCGCCTTCGTCCAGTTCGGCGTCGTACGACGCCAGGTGTTCGATGTGCAGATCGCCGAAGGCTTCGCGCAGCATCGGTTCGGTATACAGGTGATCCGGTTCGGACGGGCCGCCGGTGCGGTACTCGAGCTGCTCGGGCCGGTAGCCCTGCAGCAGCAGCACGCCGCCGGGCTTCAGCGCGGCCTTCATGCCGGCGAAGATGCGCGACCTGAGCGCCGGATCGGCGAACTGGATGAAGATCGCGGCGATCACGTCGAAGCGCTCGCGCCCGAAGTCCCAGCGGGCCAGGTCCGCCAGCTCCCAGGTCAGGGTGACGCCGCGGTCCGCGGCCAGCCGGCGGCTCTTGGCCAGGCCCACGTCGGAGGCGTCCACCGCCAGCACGTCCAGGCCCTGCGCAGCCAGCCACACGCCGTTGCGGCCCTCGCCGTCGGCCACCGCCAGCGCACTGCCGCGGGCCGGCAGGCGGTGCTGCTGGGCGCGCAGAAAGGCGTTCGGGGCGGTGCCGAAGAGGAAATCCTCGCCTGCGTAGCGTTCGTTCCAGCGATTCATGGCCGATCCGGTGGGAAAGCCGGCGAAGTCTAGACCACCTCGGCGCACGCCGCATGTCCCGACGGCTCCTGCGCGGTGCGCGGCCCCGTACAATGGGGGGATGTCCCTGATCCAACTGCAGCGCGTCGACTTCTCGATCGGCGGCCCCCTCCTGCTCGAAGGCGTCGATCTGTCGATCGACCGCAACGAGCGCGTGTGCATCGTCGGTCGCAACGGCGAAGGCAAGTCCACCCTGATGAAGCTGATCGCCGGCGAGCTGCAGGCCGACGACGGCGAGGTGCGTGTGCAGAACGGCATCGTCGTCGCGCGGATGGCGCAGGAGGTGCCGCAGGGCACCGAAGGCAGCGTGTTCGACGTGGTCTCCGATGGCCTGGGCGACCTCGGCCACCTGCTGGCGCGCTACCACCACCTGCTGGCCGAAGGCGACCTGGATGCACTCGGCGACGTGCAGCACCAGATCGAGGCGCGCAACGGCTGGGATCTGGACCGCCGCGTCGCCGACGTGATCGTCCGGCTGGAGCTGCCGGGCGACACCGACTTTGCCGCGTTGTCCGGCGGCATGAAGCGCCGCGTGCTGCTGGCCCAGGCGCTGGTGCGCAAGCCGGACGTGCTGCTGCTGGACGAGCCGACCAACCATCTGGACGTGGAGGCGATCGACTGGCTCGAGGGTTTCCTCAAGTCGTTCGACGGCAGCATCGTGTTCGTCACCCACGATCGTGCCTTCCTGCGCGCGCTGGCCACCCGCATCGTCGAGATCGACCGCGGCCAGCTTACCGACTGGCCCGGCGACTACGACAACTACCTGCGCCGCCGCGAGGAGCGCCTGCACGCCGAGGCGCAGGCCAACGCGCTGTTCGACAGGAAGCTGGCGCAGGAAGAGGTGTGGATCCGCCAGGGCATCAAGGCCCGCCGCACCCGCAACGAGGGCCGCGTGCGCGCGCTCAAGGCGCTGCGCGTGGAGCGCGCGCAACGCCGCGAACTGTCCGGCAACGTGAAGATCACGGCCGCGGCGGCGCAGGCCTCCGGCAAGAAGGTCATCGACCTCGAGCACGTGCACCAGTCCTACGGCGGGCGCGTGCTGATCGACGACCTCACCACCACGGTGATGCGCGGTGACCGCATCGGTATCGTCGGTCCCAACGGCGCCGGCAAGAGCACGCTGCTGAAGATCATGCTGGGACAGCTCACCCCCGAGCGCGGCACCGCCACGCTCGGCACCGGCCTGCAGATCGCCTACTTCGACCAGCATCGCGCCCAGCTCAACGACAGCCTCAACGCGCTGGACAACGTGGCCGAGGGTCGCGAGTTCATCGAGCTCAACGGCCAGCGCAAGCACATCGTGGGCTATCTGCAGGACTTCCTGTTCTCGCCGGAGCGTGCGCGCGCGCCGATCACCCGTCTCTCGGGTGGCGAGCGCAACCGCCTGCTGCTGGCCAAGCTTTTCGCCCAGCCATCCAACCTGCTGGTGATGGACGAGCCGACCAACGATCTCGATGTCGAGACGCTGGAACTGCTGGAAGAACTGCTCACCGACTACCCCGGCACCCTGCTGCTGGTCAGCCACGACCGTGCCTTCCTCGACAACGTGGTCACCAGCACCCTGGTGCTTGAGGGCGGCGGCCGGATCGGCGAATACGTCGGCGGCTACAGCGACTGGCTGCGCCAGCGCCCGACGGCCGCATCCGCCCCGGCACCTGTCGTCGCGCCGGCTGCGGCCCCGGCCCCGGCAGCCGCATCCGTCGCCGCCAGGCGCAAGCTAAGCTTCAAGGACCAGCGCGAGCTGGACCAGCTGCCCGGACGCATCGAGGCGCTGGAGAGCGACATCGCCGCGCGCACCGCCGCCATGAGCGACCCGGCCTTCTTCCGCCAGGACACTGCCGCGGTCACCGCCGCCAACGACGCACTGGCAAAGGCGCAGGCCGATCTGGACGCCGCCTACGCGCGCTGGAGCGAACTGGACGGCTGAGTCGCGGACCCGGTCAGCGAGCCGGCGGCAGTTGCACCTTCACCGGATCGGCACCGCGCGGGGCATCCACCCGCAGCGGCGGCGGGCGCAGGGTTTCCGCCTCCACCGCGCCGATCGGCGACAGCGCATCAAGCACGCGGTGGGCGAGGCCGTGGCGCGGTGCACGCGGGCGGGAGGCCGAGGCGAATACCGCCGCCTCGCGCGTGCGGTCGGCAAAGCCACGATCGAGCAACTCGGCCATGCGGTGATCGCGCGCGCGCCATGACGCGCCGCCGAGGACCACGCCGAACAGGCGATGGCCGTGGCGCACGGCGGTCGAGGCCAGGTTGAAGCCCGCGGCGACGGTGTAGCCGGTCTTCAGGCCGTCCATGCCGCGATAGCGCGCCATCAGGTGATTGTGGCCGCGCACCAGGTGTCCGCGGAAGCGGAACCGGGTGGTGGCGAACAGCCGGGCGCGTGCGGGAAAGTCCCGGTACAGCGCCATCGCCAGCCGGCTCATGTCGCGCGCGGTGGTGGTTTCATCCCCACCCGGCAGGCCCGAGGCGTTGGTGAAGTGGGTGTGGCCCATGCCGAGCAGCAGCGCCTGGGCGTTCATCGCATCCACGAAGCGGGCCTCCGAACCGTGACCCAGCCGCTCGGCCATCACGGTGGCCGCGTCGTTGGCGGACTTGGTGATCATGCCGAGGATGGCGTCGTGCACGGTGATGGTCTGCCCCGCGCGCAGCCCGAGCCTGGTCGGTGCCATGCCGGCCGCGTGGGCCGACACGTGCATCTTCTCGTCCATCTTCAGGCGGCCGTCCCGCAGCGCCTGGAAGGCCAGGTACATGGTCATCATCTTGGTCAGCGAGGCCGGCGCATGCGGATCGTCCGCGTGGTGCTCGCTGAGCACCATGCCGGTGGTGCCATCGACCACCACCGAGGTTTCCTCGGACCACGCCATCGCCGGCACCACCAGCGCGAGCGCGACCAGCACGATGAGCTGGCGGAACCGGGGGCGAAGCGATCCGGGAAAAACACTGGTGGTCATGCGTACGGCACTCGATGAACTGGCGCAAACCGTATCGTGAAGATGACATCAAATCCACAGGTCATGGCTCAAAACTGATATCCAAATGTTTGTTTAACCTTTGGTTGTCGACCCGCAAGCCGGCGTCGCGGGCCGGTCGGCGGCCTCATCGCGGCCGCGCGGTGTCGAGGCGATCGACTCGTGTCGGCAAGTCCTTGTCATGCGTATGTTTTTACGATTTCGTGCATGACTTCCGGCAGGGCTTTGCAGTCCGGCTTGTTACGTTATAGCGTTCGCGCCTTCTCCTGCCGCCGAGCCGCCTCCCGGATGCACCGATCACGGCCCCACCCCTCCCCCGATGGCGCCGTCCGGTCCGGCTGGCGGTATGCCGGCCTGCTGCTGCTTGCCGGGCTTGGCGGCTGCGCCGTCGGCCCGGACTTCCGGCCGCCCTCGCCGCCCACCCATGCCCGCCTCCTCGCCCATCCCATCGCCGCGACCAGCGGCCGGGCCGGCGTGCCCGAGGGCGCTGCGCAGCGCTTCAGCCACGGCGGCGCGATTCCGGCCGACTGGTGGACGCTGTTCCACTCCGCGCCGCTGGACGCGCTGGTGCACCAGGCGCTGACCCGCAACCACGACCTCAAGGCCGCACGGGCCGCACTCACCGTGGCCCACGAAACCACCCTCGCCGGCCGCGGCAGTTATTTCCCGGCGGTGAGCGCGGGGGTCTCGGCCAGCCGCGAGCAGGATCCGCCCGGCGCCCTGGCCCCGGTGCCCAGTTCCAACGCCTACCTGTACAACCTGTTCACCCCGCAGGTGAGCGTGTCCTACGTGCCGGACGTGTTCGGCCTGAACCGGCGTATGGTCGAGTCCCTGCGTGCGCAGGAAGACGCGGCGCGCTACCAGCTCATCGCCGCGCGGATCACGCTGAGCGCCAACGTGGTCAACACCGCGGTGCAGGTCGCGTCGCTGCAGGCGCAGCTCGATGCCACGCAGGACCAGCTCAGGCTTAACCGGCAGATGCTGGCGATTGTCCAGCGCCAGTTCGACAAGGGTTACGCCAGCCGGCTCGACCTGGCCGCGCAGCAGTCGCAGCTGGCCCAGGTCAATGCGACGCTGCCGCCGCTGCGGCTGCAACTGGCCCAGCAGCGGCACGCGCTGGCGGTACTCACCGGCCAGTTTCCCGGCGATGCCGACGCCGCACACTTCACGCTGGACGGGCTCACGCTGCCGTCCGATCTGCCACTGAGCCTGCCGTCGGAACTGGTCGCCCAGCGACCGGACGTGCTGCAGGCGCAGGCCAATCTGCACGCCGCCAGCGCCGCGATCGGCGTGGCCGAGGCGGCCCGGCTGCCGCAGATCGAACTCAGTGCCAACGCCGGCAGCACCGCGCTGGCGATCAACCAGGTGTTCCACGCCGGCACCGGCTTCTGGAACGTCGGGGCGGCGATCACCGCCCCGCTGTTCCAGGGCGGCGCGCTGCGCCACCAGGAACGCGCGGCACGCGCTGCCTACGTGGAGGCTGCCGAGCAGTACCGCGGCACCGTGCTGGTCGCTTTCCAGAACGTGGCCGACACCCTGGTCGCGCTGCAGCAGGACGCCGACGGCCTGACGTCCGCCGCGAGCGCGGCCGATGCGGCCAAGGTCACGCTCGATCTCTCGCAGCGGCAGTGGAAGGACGGCTACGCCAACTACCTCGCCGTGCTCAACGCCGAACAGGCCTACCAGCAGGCGCGCATGACGCTGGTGCAGGCCCGGGCCGCCCGCCTCGCCGACACCGCCGCGCTGTACCAGGCGCTCGGCGGCGGCTGGTGGCATGCCGACGCCCACACCCAGCCCCCTTCCGACGGGACAACCCATGACCAGTAATCCTTCCCGCCTGACGCGGATCCACGCGACCACCCTGGCGCTGGCGTTCGGCGCCGTGACGCTGGCCGGCTGCTCGGGCGGTCGGCACGACGCGGGTGACACCGCAAAGGTCGCAGCGCACGACGTCACGCTCAGCGCCGCTCAGCGCCAGCACATCCGCCTGCAGACAGTGGCCGATGGCCGATTCCATCCGGCCATCGAGACCACCGGCCGGGTCGACTTCGACAACGAGCGCGCCACCAGCGTGATCGCGCCGTTCACCGGCCCGGTCATGCAGCTGAAGGCGGCACCGGGCGACCGGGTGGCGAAGGGCCAGGTGCTGGCCACCGTGGCCTCGTCCGATTTCGCCGCCGCGGTCGGCGCCTACCGCAAGGCGCTGGTCGCCGCACGCAACGCCCGCCACATATCCGACATGGACCAGGACCTGCTCGCCCACCATGGCGTGTCGGCGCGCGAGGCCGCCCAGGCCGCCACCGACGCGGCGAGCGCCGAGGCCGACCGCGACGCCGCGCGCCAGGCGTTGCTGGCGATGGGCGTGGACGAGGCGTCGATACGCGCGATCCAGGCCGGCCGTGCCGTGCACTATGCCGGCGGTGCGATCCGCGCGCCGATCGCCGGCACCGTCGTCGAGCGGCTGATCAACCCGGGCCAGCTGCTGCAGGCCGGCAGCACCGCCTGCTTCACCGTGGCCGACCTTTCGCACATGTGGGTGATGGCGCAGGTGACGCCCGCCGAGGTGGCCCACGTGCACCTGGGTGACACCGCCGAAATCCGCACCGGTGACGGCGCGCCGGCGATCACCGGCACGGTCACCAGCATCGGCGGCGTGGTCAATCCGGATACCGGGCTGGTCGACGTGCGCGTCAGCGCGCCCAACCCCGGCGACGTCCTGCGCAAGCAGATGTACGTGGCCGTGACGCTGAGCGCCCGGACCGACTCGCAGGGCCTGATGGTGCCGATCTCGGCGATCCTGCGCGACGACGAGAACCTGCCTTTCGTCTACGTCGCCCAACCCGACGGCAGCTTCGCGCGTCGCCACGTCAACCAGGGCCAGCGCACCGGTGACAGCGTGGTGGTGGACAAGGGACTCCGGGCCGGCGACAGGGTGGTCGTCGACGGCGGCCTGTTCATGCAGTTCATGCAAAGCCAATGAGCACACCGACGCCCGGGGGCGAGACCCCCTCCCGCACCGCCTCGGTGATGAACCGCATCGTCGGCGCCTCGCTCGGCCAGCGCCTGCTGGTACTGCTGCTCACCCTGATCCTGGTCGGCGCCGGCCTGCACTCGATCCGGCGCCTGCCGGTGGACGCCTACCCCGACCTGTCGCCGCCGATGGTGGAGCTGGTGACGCAGTGGCCCGGTCACGCGGCCGAGGAAGTGGAGCGGCTGATCACCGTGCCGGTCGAGCGTGGCATGACCGGCATCCCGCGCACCGCGGTCACCCGCTCGATCTCGCTGTATGGCCTGTCGGTGGTGGACATCACCTTCGCCGACGGCACCGACAAGTATTTCGCCCGCCAGGAGGTGTTCAACCGGCTCGGCGGCCTCAGCCTGCCCGATGGCGTGGCGCCCTCGGTGTCGCCGATGTCCTCGCCCTCCGGGCTGATCTACCGCTACGTGCTGCAGAGCCCGGACCGCTCACCGACCGAGCTGAAGACGATCGAGGACTGGACCGTCGAGCCGGCCTTCCGCTCCGTGCCCGGCGTGGCCGACGACTCCGGCTTCGGCGGCGGCACGCTGCAATACCAGGTGAAGCTGGACCAGACCCGGCTGGCCGCGCTGGGCCTCACCGCCACCCAGGTGGAATCGGCGCTGGCGGCCAACAATGCCAATGCCGGCGGCGGCTTCTACACCCAGGGCAGCCAGTTCTATTACATCCGCGGCGAGGGCCGGCTGAAGACGCTGCAGGACATCGGCAACGTCGTGCTGGCCGAGCACAACGGCACGCCGGTGCTGGTCAAGGACGTCGGCGAGGTGACCACCGGCATCGCGCCGCGGCTGGGCGAATTCGGCTACCAGGACCAGAACGACGCGGTCGAGGGCGTGATCTTCCTGCGCACCGGCTCGAAGACCCAGGACGTGCTCAAGCGCGTCGAGGCGAAGACGCGCGAGCTCAACGCCGACGTGCTGCCGAAGGACGTGAAGATCGTCCCGTTCTATGACCGCAGCGAACTGATCAGCCGCACCACCGACGTGGTCCGCGACAACCTGGTGCGCGGCATGCTGCTGGTGGTCGTGGTACTGGTGTTCTTCCTGTACGACCTGCGTGCCGGCCTGATCGTGGCCACCACCATCCCGCTGGCGCTGCTGGTCGCCTTCATCTGCCTGGACGCACAGGGCGCCTCGGCCAACCTGCTTTCGATCGGCGCGATCGACTTCGGCATCCTGGTCGACGCGGCGGTGGTGATGGTGGAGAACATCTACCGCCAGCTGGCCGAACGGAAGGACGAGAACACCAGCGTGTTCGCGGTGATCCGCGCCGCGGCGGCGGAAGTGGACCGCCCGCTGTTCTACGCGGTGGCGGTGATCGTGGTGAGCTTCCTGCCGATCTACGTGCTCTCCGGCCCCTCCGGCACGCTGTTCAAGCCGATGGCCGACACCATGATCTTCGCCCTTGTCGGCTCGCTCGTCGTCACGCTCACGCTGCTGCCCGTGCTGTGCTCGTGGTTCATGCGCAACGGCGTGCGCGAGCGGCGCAACCGCGCGTTCGAGGCGATCAAGTCGATCTACGCGAAGGGGCTGGATTTCTGCCTCGCCCGCGCGCGCGGCACCGTGCTTGTTTCGGTGGTCGTGCTGGCCGCCTCGCTGCTGCTGGTGCCGCGCATCGGCGCCGAGTTCATGCCGCACCTGGACGAAGGCGCGCTGTGGGTGCGTGCCACCATGCCGTACACCATCTCGTTCGACGAGGCGGCGAAGGTCACCCCGCAGATCCGCGCGATCCTGCGCAGCTTTCCGCAGGTCACCATCGTGTCCAGCGAGCTGGGTCGTCCCGACGACGGCACCGACCACACCGGCTTCTTCAATGCCGAGTTCTACGTCGGCCTGAAGCCCTACTCGCAGTGGACCGGACCTTACCGCACCAAGCCCGAGCTGATCGCGGCGATGAACCGGAAGCTCGCGCAGTTCCCCGGCGTCACCTTCAACTACACCCAGCCGGCCGAAGACGCGGTGGACGAGGCCGAGACGGGCCTGAAGAGCGCGCTGGCGGTGAAGGTGTTCGGCCCGGACCTGGCCACGCTGCAGGCCAAGGGCCAGGCGATCAAGCACGTGCTGGAGAAGGTCCGTGGCATCACCCACGTGACCCTGGTGCAGGAGCTCGGCCAGCCGAGCCTGACCATCGACGTGAACCGCGCGGCGATCGCCCGCTACGGCGTCAACGTGTCGGACATCAACGACCTGATCCAGACCGCGATCGGCGGCAACGTCGCCACCCAGGTGGTGCAGGGCGAGAAGGAGTTCGACCTGGTGGTGCGGTTGCAGAAGCGTTACCGCGACAATCCCGAAGCGATCGGCAACCTGCTGGTGGTGACGCCCGAGGGCAAGCAGATCCCGCTCAAGGCGCTGGCCGACATCCGCGTCACCAACGGCGCGTCCTTCATCTACCGGCAGGACAGCTCGCGCTACATCGGCGTGCAGTTTTCGGTGCAGGGACGCGACCTCGCCGGAGCGGTCGGTGATGCGATTGCCCAGGTCAAGAAGCAGGTGGCGCTGCCGCGTGGCTACCACACCGACTGGGGCGGCGAGTACTCGGAATACGTGGCCTCCAGCGCCCAGCTGCACGTGATCGTGCCACTCACGGTGGGGCTGATCTTCCTGCTGCTGTTCACCCTCTACAGCAACTTCAAGTTCCCCTTCATCACCGTGCTCGGCGTGGCGCTGTCGGCCCCGGTGGGCGGCATCATTGCGCTGTGGCTCACCGGCACGCCGTTCTCGGTGTCCTCCGGCATCGGCTTCCTGGCACTGTTCGGCGTGTCGGTGCAGACCGCGGTGGTCTACATCTCCTATGTCAACGAGCTGCGCCTGGGCGGCATGGCGCTGGCGCCGGCGATCCGCGAGGCGGCGATCCTGCGCCTGCGGCCGATCATGATGACCGCGCTGGTCGCCGCGCTCGGCCTGTTGCCCGCCGCACTGGCCACCGGCGTGGGCACCGACACCCAGCGGCCCTTCGCGCTGGTGATCGTCAGCGGCCTGTTCACCCGCCTGCTGATCAGCGTGTTCCTGATGCCGGCGCTGTACGCGCTGGTGGCGCGCCCCGACGACCGCCTCGAGGTGTAAGCCCCTGCCCTTGCAGGAGCCCGCTCGCGGGCGATGCTTCTCGCTCTGATGCCACATCACAAGCAAAAGCATCGCCCGCGAGCGGGCTCCTACAGGTTCTGGGGGCACCGGACGGCAGCGTGTTCACGGGGCTCATCGGCAAGCTCCGGTCATGCCAGCTTTCCAAGCCCCTGGCCGCTCGGCGCTTCGACGCGGCCGAGTATCACGCCCCGGCCAGGTCTACCTGATCACCGTCACCACCCGGCACCGTCAGCTGGTCTCCGGGAAACACGAAGCCGCGCGCGTCGCCGGCCGGATCATCCACGCTTCCACCCACTGGGGTGACGCGCAGTTGCTGGCGTGGGTACTGATGCCCGATCACTGGCACGGGCTGCTCGAACTCGGTCAGGAACCGCTCGATCGCGTGGTGGCCCGTTTCAAGGCCGCCGTCTCCCGCGAGCTGCATGCGTCCGGGCTATTCGAAGGAAATCTGTGGGACCGCAGCTTCCACGATCACGCCCTCCGTCACGAAGAGAGTCTGCTTGGCGTTGCGCGTTACATCGTCGGCAACTCCATACGCCCCGGCCTGGTGGACTCGGTGCTGGCATATCCCTGCTGGAACGCCATCTGGCTCGACCAGGACGAACCGCTGCCGCTGTAGGAGCCCGCTCGCGGGCGATGCTTTTGGCTTTGGATGAGGCATCAGAGCGAAGAGCATCGCCCGCGAGCGGGCTCCTACAGGGTGTCAGCGCGCCTCAGTGGCCGTCGCGCACGCGCGCCACGCCGGCCTGCATGATGCGGTCGGTCCAGGCGATGCCGATCGCCGAGGCGATGAACACCACGTGGATGATGGTCTGCCACATCACGCCCACCGTGGTCAGGGTGGAGCACTTGAGGGTGCTGGCGGTGTCCATGGTGTCGGCCATCGTGGCGAGCACGTCGGCCGAGCAGAACGGCAGGCCTTGCAAGGCGCCGGCAGCGATGAAGGTCTTCAGCAGGTGGATCGAGGAGATGCCGATGATCGCCATCGCCAGCTTTACCTTCAGCACCGAGGCGTTGACGTGGCTGAGCCACTCCGGCTGGTCGGGGTGGTGCTCCAGCCCGAGCCGCGAGACGAAGGTCTCGTAGCCGCCGACGATCACCATGATCAGCAGGTTGGAGATCATCACCACGTCGATCAGGCCGAGCACGATCAGCATGATCTCCTGCTCGCCCAGGTGCGACGCCTCGTGGATCAGGTGCCACAGCTCCTTGCCGAACAGGAACACGTAGACGCACTGGGCGACGATCAGCCCCAGGTACAGCGGCAGCTGCAGCCAGCGCGAGCTGAAGATCAGGAAGGCGAGCGGATGCAGGCGGGGGGAAGGCGGGGTCGGCGGGGTCATGGCAGGCAGACACGGAAGAAGGTGCCCGGAGCGTATCCGCGCCGCGGCGGCCCCGCCACTCCCGCCCCGCCGCACGATTCATCGCGCATCGCGGGGGTCGGCCGGCGTCCGCTCAGCCGGTGTTCTGCAGCCCCTGCGAGACGCCGTTGACGCAGGCGACCAGGGCGCGCAGCAGGGCCTCGTCCTCGCGCTCGCTGGCGCGCCAGCGCCTGAGCAGATCGATCTGCAGCACGCTCATCGGGTCCACGTACGGATTGCGCAGGCGGATCGACTGGGCCAGCCGCGGCGAGTCCTGCAGCAGCTCGTCGCTGCCCTTCAGGCGCAGCACCCAGTGGCAGGTGCGCGCGAACTCCTCGCGGATCAGCGCGAAGAACGGCGCGTGCAGCTTGCCGGCCAGCGTCGAGAACGCCTCGGCGATGGCCAGGTCGCACTTGGCCAGCACCATCTCCACGTCGTCGAGCATGTTGCTGAAGAACGGCCAGTCGCGCGCCATCTCGGCCAGCGCCGCCTCGCCGAACTCGGCGGCGCCGTGCTCCAGCGCGGTGCCCAGGCCGTACCAGCCGGTGAGGATCGAGCGGCACTGGGTCCAGGAGAACACCCAGGGGATCGCCCGCAGGTCCTGCACGCCGCGCATGCTGCGACGGCGCGACGGGCGCGAGCCCAAGGTCATCCGCTCGATCACGTCGATCGGCGTCGCGGCGCGGAAATACTCGACGAAGCCCTCGCGGTCGACGAAGGCGCGGTAGTGCCGGCGACTGGTCGCCGAGAGCACGTGCATGCGCTCGCGCCAGGTGTCCTCGCGCGACTCCACCTCGCGCGGGCGCAGGCTGGCGCGCAGCACGGCGCCGACGGTCTGCTCCAGGTGGCGCAGCGCCAGTGCGCGGATGCCGTACTTGCGATGGATCACCTCGCCCTGCTCGGTCACCCGCAGCACGCCGGCCACCGAGCCGCGCGGCGAGGACATCAGCGCCGGCGTCATGCGGGCGCCGCCGCGGCTGGCCGAACCGCCGCGACCGTGGAAGAAGGCGAGCTGGATACCGGCCTCGTGCGCGATGTCCAGCAGCTCCACCTGGGCGCGCTGCAGGCCCCAGCGCGAGGCCAGCGTGCCGCCGTCCTTGCCGCTGTCGGAATAGCCGAGCATCACCCACTGGCGGTCGCCGCGCGAGGCCAGGTGCGTGCGGTAGACCGGGTCGGCGAGCAACGCGCGCAGCGTGGCCGGGGCGTTCTTGAGGTCGTCGACCGTCTCGAACAGCGGCGCCACGTCCAGCGGCACCGGCTCGCCTTCCGCGGCCAGCCCGCCGTGGCGGGCCAGCGCGAGCACGGCCAGCACGTCGGCCGCGGTGCGCGCCATCGAGATGATGTACAGGCCGATTGCCTCGGCGCCGTAGCGGAGACGGGCCGTGCCCAGCGCCCGGAACACCGCGTGCATGCGCCGGGCGTTCTCCTCCCCGACCGGGGCGAGCGCCTGCTCGCCGCTGGCGAACGGATGCAGCTTCTCGACCCGCTCGGCGGGGCTGCGCTGGCCCCAGTCGGCGTCGCCCTGCAGCGCGGCCAGCGCGTCGTCGTGCACCTGCGAGTCCTGCCGCACGTCCAGCCGCGCCAGATGCAGGCCGAACGTGCGCACGCGGCGGACCAGCCGCTGCACCGCGTAGGCGCCGGCGTGCAGGCCGTGGTGGTCGATCAGGCTGTGCGCGATCAGTTCCAGGTCGCCGGCCAGCTCGTCGACCGAGGTATAGCCTTCCGGATGGTCGTCCTCGTGGGTGGCTTCGAGGCGAGCACCGATCAGCGTGAGCAGGGTGCGATACGGCATGTCGGCGTGACGCGGGCGGACCTTCTTCGCCGCGGACGGGAAGCGCGCGCGGTAGTCCTCCAGCCGCGCCAGCAGCGCCGGTGACACCGCCACGCGGCCTTCGGTCTGGCTCAGCAGGCGTGCCAGCCCCGCCACGTCCTCGGCGTAGTGCTCCAGCACGTGGGCGCGCTGGCTGGCCAGGCTGGCGGCGATGGTGTCGGCGCCCACGTTGGGATTGCCGTCCATGTCGCCGCCGACCCAGGTGGCGAAGCTGAGCAGGCGCGGCATCGGCACCGCCACGCCGTAGACCTGCTGCAGCGCGTCGGCCACCTGCTCGTAAAGCGCCGGCACGATGCGGTAGATCGGGTTGGCCAGGTAGAAGCCGACGTGGTGGTGCTCGTCCTGCACGGTGGGCTGCACCGGTGAGGCCTCCGCGGTCTGCCAGCTGGAGGACAGCGCCATGAAGATGCGGTCGTCGTCCTCCTTGCGCTCCTGCGGGGTGCGGGTGGGGTCGAAGTTGTCCACCAGCGAACGGACGATCGCCTGCTCCTTTTCCAGCAGCGAGCGGCGCACCGCCTCGGTCGGATGGGCGGTGAACACCGGCTCCACGTGCAGGCGGCCGAGCCAGCCGACCAGCTCGGCGGCGGTGACGCCCTGCGCCTTGAGCCCGGTCAGCACGTCCAGCAGCGACTCGGGCTGCGGCGTGTTGCCGCTGCGCTGGTAGTCGCGGCGGCGGCGGATGCGATGCACCCGCTCGGCAATGTTCACCGCCTGGAAATAGGTGGCAAAGGCACGCGCCAGCGCCTCGGCCTCGTCCGCCTGCATGCCGCTCAACGCCCGGTCCAGCAGGGCGACCGGTTCGTCCTCCCGGCGGCGGCGGATGGCACTGGTGCGCACCGCCTCGACCTTTTCGAAGAAGGCCTCCCCGCGCTGCTCGGCCAGCATCTGCCCGACCATGGCGCCGATCCGGCTGACGTCCTCGCGCAGGGGGGCGTCGTGCGGCAGGTCGGGGGTGTCGGGCTGGAAAGGCATGGAGGTCTCCGTTGGCTGAATCCGGTCAAGCCTATCAAATGCTGCAGGTGCAGCATGTCAAGAAACGGTCCATGACGCACCCCGGGGCCGGACAGGCGCCGCCGGATGCCGGTACAATGACGTGCTGCCCGTTGAGGGGCGCTGCGACCACCGGCTGGCGGGACTCCCGCCATTCCGCCCGTCCACGGGCCGGAACGACCGCTGGCCAGGCTCGACGCGGCAGGTTCGACAACGGCGCCCGGTTGCTATCACGCGAAAGCCTCGCGAGCGACCTGCCCAGGCGCCGCGGGCTCCGCACAGAACTGGAGCTCTTCTACATGAACGCTGTTACCCGCGACATCCCGAAGCACGACTACAAGATCGCCGATATCGGTCTGGCCGATTTCGGCCGCAAGGAACTGGACATCGCCGAGCACGAGATGCCCGGCCTGATGTCGATCCGCAAGAAGTACGCCCCGAGCGCGCCGCTGAAGGGCGTGCGCGTGACCGGCTCGCTGCACATGACGATCCAGACCGCGGTGCTGATCGAGACGCTGAAGGATCTCGGTGCCGAAGTGCGCTGGGCCTCGTGCAACATCTTCTCGACCCAGGACCACGCCGCCGCGGCGATCGCCGCCAGCGGCACGCCGGTGTTCGCCTGGAAGGGCGAGACGCTGGAGG